>NZ_JAHIDY010000079.1:0-11292 GCF_018732265.1 Pseudomonas sp. TAE6080 | reverse complement strand
GCCATCATAGCGCCCTATTGATGTGTCCAAATTCATTAGGCCAGTTCAGATTGCCGGCGATGATTGTCAACGATGACGTTGAGTCGACACCCTGCGGTGTTCTTCAGGTCGCCATCGCCAGCAAGCCGGCTCATACCGGGGAGACGTTTATAGCCCTGCCAACACCGCCTCCAGCTTCTCCTGGTCGCGGGCAAACTGGCGAATGCCCTCGGCCAGTTTTTCGGTCGCCATCGCATCTTCATTGGACGCCCAGCGAAATTGCGCTTCGTTCAGGTGCTGGCGCGGTTCACCGGCGACGCCCGGCTGCAATGTGCGTTGCAGCGGACCCTGGTCGGCATCCAACTGTTGCAACAGGTCCGGGCTGATGGTCAGGCGGTCGCAGCCGGCCAGTTGTTCGATCTGGCTCAGGGTGCGAAAGCTGGCGCCCATGACCACGGTCTGGATGTCGTTGGCCTTGTAGTAGTTGTAGATGCGCGTCACTGACTGCACGCCTGGGTCCTCTGCGCCGGTGTAGTCCAGGCCGGTGTTCTTGCGGTACCAGTCGTAGATGCGACCCACGAACGGCGAAATCAAAAACACCCCGGCATCAGCACAGGCTTGGGCCTGGGCAAAGGAGAACAGCAGGGTCAGGTTGGTCTGGATCCCGGCTTTTTCCAGGCGTTCGGCAGTGCGGATACCTTCCCAGGTCGAGGCCAGCTTGATCAGCACCCGGTCGCGGCCCACGCCAGCCTGGTCGTAGAGGGCGATCAACTGGTTGGCCTTGGCCCACAGCGCCTCTTCGTCGAAGGACAGGCGCGCATCGACTTCGGTGGAGATACGCCCCGGAATCACCTTGAGAATGCCGCAGCCCACCGACACCGCGAACTGGTCGCACGCCAGGCCCACATCACCCTTGGCCTGGGCGACGGCGCTGCGCAGCAGGTCGGCGTAGTCCGGGATGGCGGCGGCCTTGAGCAGCAGCGATGGGTTGGTGGTGGCGTCCACCGGGCGCAGGCGGGAGATGGCGTCAAGGTCGCCGGTGTCGCAGACCACGGTCGTGAATTGCTTGAGTTGTTCGAGTTTCGAGGTCATGGGCGGGCAATCTCCTTAAAGGTTAGGTGTTGAGGGCCTGGGCGGTGTCCAGGTCGGTGACCAGTACGTCCAGATAGCCGCCCTTGAGCGCGCCACGAATCGCCTGGACCTTGTTCAGCCCGCCTGCCAGTCCCAGCACGCGTTGGATCGCGCGCAACTTGGGCAGGGCGACGGACACGACGAATTCTTCATCCTCTTCCAGTACCGGGCGGCCTTCGGCGTCGAAGTAACGCAGGCAGATATCGCCCACTGCGCCACGCTCGGCCAGCAGGCGCAGCATGTCTTCGGTGTAGTAGTTGCCGCTGTTGCGCAGCAGTTGCGAGGGTTCCAGGTCACCGATGCCGACAATCGCCAGGGTGATGCTGTCGAAGCGGTTGAGTACTTCCTTGACCTCTTCCATCTCGATGATGCGCTGCTTGCTCTCCACCGATTGCTCGATGCTTTGCGAGGGCAGCAGGAACGCCGGGCAGTTGAGCAGGGTGGCCAGGCGCTGGGTCAGCAGGGTGGCCTCGAACGCGCCTTTGTTGCCGACGCCGCCGAGCAGTTGCACCACTTCCTCGGCGCCTTGCTTACCAGGTTGCACATGCAGATGGCCGACCATGGCGCGGATGGTGCTGCTCCACGATGAGATGCCGATATGGTCCTGGGGCGACAGGCTGGTTTCCAGGTAGTGGGCGGCGGCCGAGCCGATGGCTTGCTTGATGCTCTCATCGTTGCCCGGTTCCGTGGCTTCGACCACGATGACCCGGCGCACGCCATAGCGGCGCTGCAACTGGCTTTCCAGCTCCAGGTGCAGGCCTTGCAGGCGCATTACGCTGATTTTTACCACGCCTTCCTGCAGCGCCCGGCGCAGGGCGCGACTGATAAAGGACTGGGACAAGTCGAGCTGTTCGGAAATCTCGGATTGCTTGAGCCCTTCCTCGTAATAGAGGCTGGCGATCTTGGTGATCAGGCGCTGTTCTTCGATCTGGCTCATGAAGGCCTCAGGTTCCTTATCGTGAGGGGCACAACAACAATGCCGGTGAGGATACCAAACCGGCGCCGCTCGTTACGACATGATCAGCCCACCGTCGATATTGATTGCCTGGCCGGTCAGGTAAGCGGCGTCATCCGAGGCCAGGAAGGCCACCAGGCCGGCGACGTCCGAAGGCTTGCCGGCGCGGCGCAACGGGATGTTCTTGACCCATTCGGCCATCAACTCGCCCTTGGCGTAGCGCTTTTCGTCGGTGCTGAGGATTTCGCCCCACACGCGGTCGTTGTAGTCCCACATCTCGCTTTCGATGATGCCAGGGCAGAACGCGTTGACCGTAATGTTGTGCCGCGCCAGTTCCAGCGCCAGGCTTTGGGTGATGCCGATCACCCCCATTTTGCTCGCGGCGTAGTGCGGGGTGTAGATAAAACCCTGGCGGCCCTGGCCGGAAGAGGTGTTGATCAACCGCCCGCTGCCTTGCTTGACCATGTATTTGGCCGCTTCCCGGCAACCCAGCCAGACCCCGGTGGTGTTGACTTGCAGCACCTTGTCGAAATCGGCGCGGGGCATTTTGTCGTAGTGGTCGATGGTGATGATGCCGGCGTTCTGCACCGACACGTCGATGCTGCCAAAGCGTGCATGGGCATCGTGATAGAGCTTTTCGATATCGCTTTCGCAGGTGACATCGATGGCCATTGCCAGGGCCTCGACCGTGTATTCGCGGGCCAGTTGCTCGGCGGTGAAGGTCACGCGCTCCAGGTCATTGGAGGCCAGCACCAGGTTGGCGCCTTCCTGGGCAAAGCGCTCGGCAATGCCGGCGCCGATGCCACGGCAGGCGCCGGTGATCACGATGGTTTTACCGCTGAATCGTTGCGACATGTCACGGGCTCCACGGTTGTTTTTCAAAGGCTTACCAGCAGACAAAACCGCCATCGACCAACAGGTCGACACCGGTGCAGAAAGACGACGCCTGGCTGACCAGGAAAATCGCCGGGCCGACCATTTCTTCCACGCTGGCCATACGGCCCATGGGCGTGGTCTGTTCGAAAATCTTCACCTGGTCGGCGACTTCAGGGCGCGAATTCATCGGCGTGGCGGTGTAGCCGGGGCTGATGCAGTTGACCCGCAGGCCCTTGTCGGCCCATTCCATCGCCAGGCTTTTGCTCAGGTGAATCACTCCGGCCTTGGAGGTGTTGTAGTGGGCTTGCAGCAGACCGCGGTTGACGATGCTGCCGGACATCGAGGCGATATTGACGATGGCACCCTTGCCCCGTGGCAGCATCACGGCGGCCTGGGCCTGGCAACTGAGGAAGATCCCCGTGAGGTTGATATCCAGGGTGGTTTTCCAGCGTTCCAGCTCCAGGTCCTCGGCTGCCTGGGCATTGGCAATGCCGGCGCAGTTGACGGCCACGCTCAACTCGCCGAGGGCTTTCTCGGTGCGGGCGACAGCGGCGTCCAGCTCATCACGGCGGGTGACCGTGCCAGCCAGGGCCAGGCCACGACGGCCAAGGGCCTCGATGCGTTCGATGGTGCTACGCATACCGGGGCTGCCGGGCAGGTCGAAACAGGCCACATCGGCACCGGCTTCAGCCAGGCCGACCGCGATGGCCTGGCCGATGCCACTGCCGGCACCGGTGACGAAGGCAACTTGGCCTTTGAGACTGAACAGTTGCATGAGGGGACTCCGAGTCAGTGTGTATTTGTGAGAACAATGGAGATCAAAATGTGGGAGCAGGCAAGCCAGCGCCTACAAGGGGCAGCGTTGTTCAGGCAGTGGCCATCTCCATCACCGAGACGGGGGTTGCTTCACCGCGCGCCAATATCCCCATCTGCCGCCCGCGGCTCATCACCATCACCCGATGGGACAAGCCCAGCACTTCATCCAGGTCGGAGCTGACCACAATCACCGCCATGCCCTTGGCCGCCAGGTCCGCGATCACTTCATAGATCGCCGCCCGCGCGCCGACGTCGATGCCACGGGTCGGCTCATCGAGAATGAACACCTTGGGGTTTCGCGCCAGCCATTTGGCGATGATCACTTTCTGCTGGTTGCCGCCCGACAGGCTGGAAATCCGTTGCTGCGGCGTACCTTTGACGCCGAGGCGCGCTACCGCCGTCTGGGCAAATTCGCGCAGGCGACTGGGGATGACCCAGCCGCTTTTATCCAGCAGGTCGGTGTTGCCATACACCAGGTTGTCCTCGATGCGATGCTCGACCACCACCCCTTGCTGCTTGCGGTCTTCGGGCACCAATACCACGCCGGCCTGGATCGCTTCGCAGGGCGTGCGCAGGCGGCGAACCTGGCCGTCCAGTTGCAAGTGGCCCTGGATATCCTCGGCGGCGCCGGCGATGGCGCGCACCAGCTCGGTACGCCCGGCGCCAACCACCCCGGCGATCCCGAACACCTCACCGGCCCGCACGCTGAAATCAATACCGTGCAAGGCAAACTCGCGGCAACTGAGGTCCTTGACCTGCAACATCACGTGTTCCTTTGGGGCTTGCAGGGCCGGGAAAATCCGCTCCAGGCTGCGCCCGACCATTTGCTCGACCAGCTCGCGCACCGGCACTTGGGCGCTGGCGTGCAAGGCAATCTGCCGGCCATCGCGCAGCACCAGGATGCGGTCGGCGATGCGTGCGATTTCTTCCAGGCGATGGCTGATGTAAATGAACGAAACGCCTTCGGCCTTGAGCCGTTCGACCTGCTGGAACAGCAGCTCGGTTTCCTCACCGCCCAGGGCCGCCGTTGGTTCATCGAGGATCAGCAGCCGTGCCTTGAGGGTCAGGGCCTTGGCGATCTCCACCAGTTGCTGGGCGGCGACGCTCAAGCCTTCGACCTTGCGGGATGCCGGGACATTCAGGCCCAGGCGTTGCAACTGGATCTGCGCCTGGGCTTCCATGTATTCACGGTCCACCCGGCCAAAACGCATGGGCAGGCGGCCGACAAAGATATTCTCGGCAATCGACAGTTGCGCCAGCAGGCGGATTTCCTGGTGGATCAGGCCGATGCCAACCCCCAGCGCCGCACCGGGGGAGGCGGGCGCATAGGGCTGGCCCTGCCAGGTCATCGAACCGCCAGCATCGGGTTGCACCACACCGGCAATGATCGACGACAAGGTGGACTTGCCGGCGCCGTTCTCGCCCAGCAAGGCCAGTACTTCGCCGGGACGGATATCGACATTGATCTGCGACAGCACCTGCACCGGGCCGTAGGCCTTGCCGATATCGCGCAGGCACAGTACGGCGTCCGGTTGGGGGTGACGGTTATCCAGTGCGGCTTGCATGGCGACCTCCCGGGCTCAAGGGTGTTGTTGCAGGAAAGGCGCGACGTTGTCCTTGGTGGTCAACACGGTTTCCAGCAGTTGCTCCTTGGGCACCGCCTTGCCGGCCTTGAGGTCGATCGCCGAGGCGACGGCCAGGCGTCCCATTTTTTGCGTCTGTTGGGTCATGGTTGCGTTGAGTACACCGTTTTGCACGGCCTTGAGACCAGCGACATCGCCGTCAAACCCCACCACGACCACCTTATGGTCGAGATTGCCGACTTTTACCGCCTGCGCGGCGCCCAGTGCCATGGCATCGGCCCGCCCGAAGAATACGGTGATGTTCGGGTCGCGCTGGAGCAGGTCCTGGGCCACGGCGAAGCCTTTGTCCTGGGCCCATTCGGCCGGCTGTTCGGCGACCACTGTGAGTTCGGGGAACGCTTTGAGGCCCTCGGCAAAACCCTTGGCCCGGTCGTTTTCCGGGGTAGTGCCCAGTTGCCCCTGGAGGATCGCAATGCGGCCCTTGCCCTCGGTGACCTTGCCCACGTACTCGGCGAGCGCCTTGGCCCCGGCCACGCTGTCGCTGGCAATAAAGGTATCGCCCGGTGCGTCAGGGGCATTGCGATCCACGGCGATCACCGGGATACCCGCAGCCTTGGCGGCTTTGACCGGCACACCGGCAGCCGTGGCGCCAGCGGGGATGTAGATGAGCACGTCGATCTGGCGGGTGATCAGGTCTTCAATCTGGCTGACCTGGGTCGAGGAGTTGCCCTGGGCATCGACGGTGATCACCTTGATCCCCTTGGCCTTGCCCTCGGCTTCCACCGATTGTTTGATCTGGTTGAAGAAGTCGGCTTGCAGGTTGGCCACGGCCAGGCCGATGGTCAGGTCCTTGGCCCAGGTGGTGCCGACGCTGCCCAGTGTCGCGGCGGCAAAGGCAGTGGCAAGCAGCAGTTTCTTGGTGATGAACATGTCGGTGACTCCTGGTTTTATTGTTGGAGGGTGTCAACTGGCGAACAGGTTTAACGGGCGGTACTGGAACGGCGGCGCAGGGTGTCGATGGTCACGGCCAACGCAATCACCACACCAATCACCACTTGTTGAATGAATGGGGAAACCCCCAGCAGGTTGAGGCCGTTGCGCAGCACGCCGATGATCAGCACACCCACCAGGGTGCCACCGACACTGCCGACGCCGCCGCTGAGGCTGGCGCCGCCAATCACCACGGCGGCGATGGCGTCCAGTTCCAGGGTCAGGCCGGCGCTGGGTTGCGAGGAGTCGAGGCGGGCGGCCATGGTCACGGCAGCGATCCCGGCCAAGGCGCCGCTGACGGCGTACACCCACAAGGTAATCGCCCGCACCTTGATCCCCGACAGGCGCGCCACTTCCGGGCTGCCGCCAATGGCATAGAGGTTGCGGCCACCGGCGCGAAAGCGCAGGAACACCCAGGCCACCACCAGCATCACCAGGAACAACCCGACGGTGGCCGAGAGGAAGCCGAAATGGCGTACGGTCGCCAGGTTGGTAAACCACTCCGGGTAGCCGACGATCTGCCGTCCTTGCGTGAGAATGTTGGCCAGCCCGCGAGCCACCGACATCATGGTCAGCGTAGCAATGAATGGCGGTAGCTTGGCGTAGGTGATCAACGCACCGGACACCAGCCCGGCGAGCATGCCCGTGGCAATCGAGATCGGGATGGCAAAACCCAGCGGCACGGCCTGGTCCTGATACAACCAGCCGAGCATCATCATCGAGAACGCCAGTACCGAACCCACCGAGAGGTCAATACCGCCGATGACGATCACGGCGGTCATGCCAATGGCGAGGATGCCCAGCACCGTGACCTGATCAAGAATGTTCAGGCCATTGCGCAAGGAGAAGAAGAATTCGGAACTGAAGGAGAAAACCAGCACCAGCAAGGCCAGGCCAATCAGCGGGCCGCCGATATTACTGGGCAGTAGTTTGACCAGCCGAGGGCGGCGGGTGGGCTTGAGGTCAGCCTGATGGACCGAGGCTTTAGCGTCCACGTGGTTCTCCTGATTTATTTTTTTTGGAGGTCGTCATGGCTGCCTGCATATATATGCAGGCATGACTGTTAATTCAGATTCCGGTGCCACGGGGGTAAAGTCAAGCGCTTTAATTTTCTTCGAGGGCTTGTACAACCTGCCAAGACCTACCTGTAAGCCATGAGCCAGAGCGATTGCAGCGGGATTTCCACCGTCTGTCCGAGGGTTTTTTTAGCGATTTATTTGATTTTCAGCCAGTCGGCCCCTTGACCCGACGCGTGAACGGCGCCTAAATAGAAATATATTGTCATTGCTGAATAAATATTCAAAAGACAGCCTTGGACACTTTCACCTCGCGTGGTCAGCCCCACAGGAGCCGCTGCATGAATGCCTTCCAGTACGACGCCCTGCAAATAAAGGAACAGGCTCGCCTGATCCGGCGCAATATCATCCGCCTGAACGCCGACTCGCCAGCGGGCGGCCATACCGGTGCCGATCTCTCGGAAACCGACATCCTCGCCACCTTGTACTTCCGCATCCTCAACGCAGGCCCGGAGCGTACTGAAGATCCCGAGCGCGATATCTACATCCAGAGCAAAGGCCACGGCGTCGGTGGTTTGTATTGCTGCCTGGCCCAGGCTGGCTACATTCCAGAGCAATGGCTGGGGACCTATCAGCATTTCAACTCCCACCTGCCGGGCCACCCTGTACGCCAGAAAACCCCAGGCATCGAACTCAATACCGGCGCCCTCGGCCATGGCTTGCCCGTGGCTGTGGGCCTGGCGCTGGCGGCGAAAATGTCCGGCAGCCAAAAGCGCATCTATGTGCTGACCGGCGACGGTGAGCTGGCCGAAGGTTCGAACTGGGAAGCGGCGATGGCGGCGGCCAAGTATGGCCTCGACAACCTGTTTGTGATCGTCGACAAGAACAAGCTGCAGCTGGCCGGGCTGACCGCCGACATCATGCCGCTGGACCCGCTGGACGTGAAATGGGCCGCCTTCGGCTTTAGCGTCAGCGAGTGCGACGGTAACGATGTGGCGCAACTGATCGACTCCCTGGAACGCATGCAAACCCGCCATGGCGCGCCGCAGGTGCTGATCGCCCACACCATCAAGGGCAAGGGCGTGTCGTTTATCGAAGCCCGTCCCGAATGGCACCACCGCGTGCCCAAGGGTGATGAAATCAACGCAGCACTGGAGGAGTTGAGTCATGGCGAGTGAACATTTGGCGAGCGTCATGGTTGAGGCTTTCATGGCGGCGGTGGATGCCGGCCTCGATGTAGTTCCTGTGGTCAGCGACTCGACCTCCACGGCGAAGATCGGCCCCTTCATGCAGCGTTTTCCCGAGCGCGTGATCAATGTCGGGATTGCCGAGCAGTCGCTGGTCAGCGTCGCTGCTGGGCTGGCACTGGGAGGTAAGATTGCGGCCACCTGCAATGCGGCGCCATTTCTGATCTCGCGGGCCAATGAGCAGATCAAGGTGGATGTTTGCTACAACCAGGCCAATGTAAAGATGTTCGGCCTCAATGCCGGCACCAGCTACGGCCCGCTGGCCAGCACCCATCACAGCCTGGACGATATTTCGGTGATGCGCGGCTTTGGCAATGTGCAGATATTTGCCCCGGCCGATGCCATCGAGTGCCGGCAAATTGTTGATTACGCCCTGCGTTACCAGGGCCCGGTGTATATCCGCCTGGACGGCAAGGCGCTGCCCGATGTGCATGGTGCGCAATACCGTTTTGTACCGGGGCAGGTCGATGTGTTGCGCCAGGGCGCGGACCTGAGCATCGTCGCCTTGGGGTCAGTGGTGCATGAGGCGGTGGACGCGGCGGCACGTTTGGCCGAGCAGGGGATTGAGGCCCAGGTGATCAACCTGTCCTCGATCCGGCCGTTGCAGCGCGATGTCTTGCTCAGTGTGCTCAGTGGCACGCGTGGGGTGATCAGCGTGGAAGAACACAATATCAACGGCGGCGTCGGCAGCCTGGTGGCCGAAGTGCTGGCCGAGGCCGGGCTGGGCGTGCCATTGATCCGCCTGGGCATTGGGGATGGTGAGTACGCCGCCGCCGGCGCCCGCGAACCAACGCGCGCCTTGCATTGCATTGACGCGGCTGGGATTGTGGCGGCTGCCACTCGGTTGCGGTGATGCCCATGAACGAAACGACTCCACTGATCCTGGCGATTGACGAGGGCACCAGCAATGCCAAGGCGGTGCTGGTCAACGAGCTGGGGCAGGTGATTGCCCGGGGCTCGCGGCCCTTGAGCCTGAGCCATCCCCAGGACGGTTTTTCCGAGCAGGACCCGCAGCAGATCTGGGACAGTACCCTGGCGGCGATTGATCAATGCCTGGCCCAGGTTGACCGGCCGATCACCGCCATGGCTATCAGTAACCAGCGCGAATCGGTGGTGGCCTGGGATCGCCATAGTGGTGAGTTACTGTCGCCGTGCATCAGCTGGCAATGCCGGCGTTCGACGCTGTTGTGTACGCAACTGCACGCCCAGGGGCATGAGGCGAGCATCCTGGAAAAGACCGGGCTGGCGCTGGACCCGATGTTTTCTGCGGGGAAAATGCGCTGGATTCTCGACCACCTGGAAAATGGCCATGCCCGTGCGGCGACGGGCGAAATCTGCCTGGGTACCGTCGACAGTTGGCTGTTGTACAAGCTCAGTGGCGGCCAGGTATTTGCCACCGACTACTCCAATGCCGCACGCACCCAACTGTTCAACCTGCACACCTGCCGTTGGGACGAAGAGCTGCTGGCCTTGTTTGCCATCCCGCTGGCGGCACTGCCGACGATCCAGGCCAGCGCCGGTTTTTTTGCCCAGACGGCAGCCTTTGGTCGACTGCCGGCGGGTATCCCGGTGATGTCGATGATTGGCGACTCCCACGCCGCACTCTACGGGCAGGGCGGTTTTGTGCCGGGGCTGGTCAAGGCCACCCTGGGCACCGGTTCTTCGTTAATGACCCCCATGAGCGGGCCGCTGGCCTCGACCCACGGCTTGTCCACCACCCTGGCCTGGCACGACGGCGTGGCAGCGACCTATGCGATGGAGGGCAATATCGTCCACACCGGCGCGGCCGTGCAGTGGGCCTCGCGGCTGGTGGCGGGGGAGTCCCTGGACCAGTTGACCGAACAGGCGGCGCAACTGCCGGATAACGGTGGTGTGTACTTTGTCCCGGCGTTATCGGGGCTGGGCGCACCGCATTGGCAGGCTGACGCGCGAGGGTTGATCTGCGGGCTGACGGAGGCGACGTGCGGGGCGCATATCCTGCGGGCGGCGCTGGAGTCCATCGGTTATCAGATCCGCGATGTGTTTGATGCCATGGCGCAAGACATCGGCAGCCCACTGAAGGAGTTGTGGGTCGACGGTGGCGTCACGCGCAATCGCTGGCTGATGCAGTTCCTTGCCAACCTGTTGCAATGCCCGGTGGTGCGCAGCCTGTCACCGGAAGTCTCGGCTCTGGGCGCAGCTCATCTGGCGGGCAAGGCGCTGGGAGTATGGGCCGACGACCAGGCGCTGGCGCAATTGGAGCGTTCGCGCGAGCGGTTTGAGCCGGACAACGGAGCATCGCTGGAGGCGCACTACAGCGCCTGGAAAAAAGCGCTGCAACGCACGCTGTCTTGACCCAGCGCAATCGCAACCAGCTCCCACACTTGATCTCTGTCGATGCCAAAACTTAGGGCACACCGCCGATCCCCTGTGGGAGCTGTCGAGCTTCAGCGAGGCTGCGATGATGGCGGCACAGGCGCCAGAGATGTTGCCTGACCCAGCGCCATCGCAGCCTCGCCAGGGCTCGACAGCTCCCACACTTGATTTTTGTCGATGCCAAAACTTAGGGCACACCGCCGATCCCCTGTGGGAGCTGTCGAGCTTCAGCGAGGCTGCGATGATGGCGGCACAGGCGCCAGAGATGTTGCCTGACCCACCGCTATCGCAGCCTCGCCAGGGCTCGACAGCTCCCACACTTGATTTTTGTCGATGCCAAAACT
>NZ_JAHIDY010000078.1:0-11415 GCF_018732265.1 Pseudomonas sp. TAE6080 | reverse complement strand
ATTGGATTGGTGTCCAACTTCTTGGGGGCAGTCCAAAATGTGGGAGCGGGCTTGCTCGCGAATACAGGCAACTCGGTATCACTGACTCAACACTCCACAGCACTCACCGCCAACCCACCCCGCGATGTCTCCTTGTACTTGTCATGCATATCCGCCCCGGTATCACGCATGGTGCGGATCACCCGGTCCAGGGAAATAAAGTGCTGGCCATCGCCACGCAAGGCCATCTGCGCCGCATTGATCGCCTTGACCGCCGCTATCGCGTTGCGCTCGATGCAGGGCACTTGCACCAGGCCGCCCACCGGGTCGCAGGTCAGGCCCAGGTTGTGTTCCAGGCCGATTTCTGCGGCGTTGCACACCTGCTCCGGGCTGGCACCCAGAATCTCCGCCAGACCCGCCGCCGCCATGGCGCAGGCCGAGCCGACTTCGCCCTGGCATCCGACTTCGGCACCGGAGATCGAGGCGTTCTTTTTACACAGGATCCCGATCGCCGCCGCGCCGAGGAAGTAATCCACCACATTGGCCTCGGTGACTTGCTCACTGAATTTCATAAAGTAGTGCAGCACCGCCGGGATGATCCCCGCCGCGCCGTTGGTCGGCGCCGTGACCATGCGCCCACCGGCGGCGTTTTCTTCGTTGACGGCCAGGGCGAACAGGTTGACCCATTCCATGGCGCTCAAGGTCGAGCCGATCACATTCGGCTTGCCCAATTCCTGCAGGCTGCGATGCAACTTGGCGGCCCGCCGCCGCACATTCAAGCCGCCGGGCAAGATGCCTTCGTGCTTGAGGCCCTGTTCGACACAGTCCTGCATGGCACGCCAGAGTTTCATCAGGCCACTGCGGATTTCTTCTTCCGGGCGCCATACCTTTTCGTTGGCCAGCATCAGGTCAGCAACGCGCAGGTTGTGGGTCTTGCATAACTGCAACAACTGCGCCGCGCTGGAAAAATCATAGGGCAGTTCGGTGCGGTCCATATCGGCCACGCCACTGCGCGCCTGCGCTTCATCCACCACAAAACCGCCACCCACCGAATAATAGGTATCGCGGTGCAACTCGGTCTGGGCGCCGTACACCACCAGGGTCATGGCATTGGGGTGGAACGGCAGGTTTTCGTCGATCAGGCGCATGTCCCGCGACCACAGGAAGGGGACTGGCAAACGGTTGTCCAGCAACAACGTGCTGGTCTCACGCAGGGTCTCGATACGCTGGCCGATCTGCGACGGATCGATTGCATCCGGCCACTCGCCCATCAATCCCATGATGACCGCGTTGTCGCTGCCATGGCCGATGCCGGTGGCGGACAACGAGCCATACAGCTGCACTTCGACCCGCTGCACTTGCTCCAGCAGGCCACGCTCACGCAGGTCTTGAACGAACAGTGCGGCAGCGCGCATGGGGCCCACAGTATGGGAGCTGGACGGCCCGATGCCGATTTTGAACAGGTCGAAAACGCTGATAGCCATTGCCGCGAAACTCCTCGATGAGCACAGGCCAGGCGCGATACAGCTGCTACGCTCAAGTCGCCCAGATGGCGGCATCATCAAGCTTTTACAGCGCCGTCCGGCGTCTCACACCGACGCACCCATGCTCAACAGCGTCGTCCTCATGCAATGGGGCGTAATCGCCGTTTTTTGCGGAGCAGATCGAGAAAAAGTGCAGTTTTGCCCGTGGAAAAACCTGTAAGCGACGTCACCGACACTGGATACGACCATCCCTGTACTGGATACGACCCACCCTGTAGGCGTCAGATTTTCACTGGTACATGATCAGTCTCGACTCGTTTGCAAGGCATCGAGGCTGCGCAGAGCTCGCACGCCCCAACTGCAACACTTATAAGCGCGGTCAAGCACCGCCGGAAAAACACCAGGAGTCCAAACCCATGAAAGGTTCCCCCCCGTTGTTGTTGGCCGCCATGCTGAGTCTTCCCCTTGCGGCCCACGCTGCTGACCCTGAGCAGTGCAGTACCGTCAACTTCTCCGATGTCGGCTGGACCGATATCACCGTCACCACCGCCACCACCAGCGAAGTCCTCAAGGGCCTGGGCTACAAGCCTCGTACCACGATGATTTCCGTACCCGTGACCTATAAGTCCCTGGCCGACGGCAAGAACATGGACATCTTCCTCGGCAACTGGATGCCGACCATGGAAAACGACATCAAGCAGTACCGTGATGCCGGCACCGTGGAAACCGTGCGCGCCAACCTGGAAAACGCCAAGTACACCCTGGCAGTGCCACAAGCGCTGTACGACAAGGGCCTGAAAGACTTCGCCGATATCGCCAAGTTCAAGGATGAGCTGGGTGGCAAGATCTACGGCATCGAGCCTGGCAACGACGGCAACCGCACCATCCAGAGCGTGATCGACAAGAATCAGTTCGGCTTGAAAGACGCAGGCTTCAAGGTGGTCGAATCCAGCGAAGCCGGGATGCTCTCGCAAGTGGAACGTGCCACCAAACGTGGGCAGGCCATTGTGTTCCTGGGCTGGGAACCACACCCGATGAACACCCGCTTCAAGATGAAATACCTGACCGGAGGTGACGATTCATTCGGCCCCAACTACGGCCAGGCCACCATCTACACCAACACCCGCAAGGGCTACTCCGAGGAATGCAGCAACGTGGGCCAGTTGCTGAAAAACCTGGTGTTCACCCTGGACATGGAAAGCACCCTGATGGGTAACGTCCTCGACGACAAGATGAAACCCGACGCCGCCGCCAAGGCCTGGCTGAAGAAGAACCCGCAAGTGCTCGACACCTGGCTCGCCGGGGTCACCACCCTTGATGGCAAACCAGGACTTGCCGCCGTAAAAGCCTATCTCGACAAGTAACCGCTGACCCCGGGCCGGCGTGCCGGCCCGGGATGTTTTTCCTTTTCGCATGTGGACATTCACTACCATGCTGACTGAACAGAAAATCCCACTAGGCCAGTACATCGCTGCCTTCGTCGAATGGTTGACGCAGAACGGCGCCGATTACTTCGACGCGATCGCATCGACACTGGAAACGATGATCCACGGCGTGACGTTCGCGCTGACCTGGTTCAATCCGCTGGCATTGATCGGTCTGATTGCGCTGCTTGCTCACTACATTCAACGTAAATGGGGCCTGACCGTGTTTGTCATCGCCTCCTTCCTGCTGATCCTCAACCTGGGGTACTGGCAGGAAACCATGGAGACCCTGGCCCAGGTGCTGTTCGCCACCCTGGTCTGCGTGGTCATCGGCGTGCCGCTGGGCATTGTTGCCGCGCACAAGCCGATGTTCTATACGATGATGCGCCCGGTACTCGATCTGATGCAGACCGTGCCGACCTTCGTCTACCTCATCCCGACCCTGACCCTCTTCGGGCTGGGTGTGGTGCCCGGCCTGATCTCCACGGTGGTGTTCGCGATTGCCGCGCCGATCCGCCTGACCTACCTGGGCATCCGCGATGTACCCCAGGAGCTGATGGACGCCGGCAAGGCCTTTGGCTGCTCCCGTCGCCAGTTGCTCTCGCGCATCGAACTGCCCCACGCCATGCCGAGCATCGCTGCCGGCATTACCCAATGCATCATGCTGTCGTTGTCGATGGTGGTGATCGCGGCCCTGGTGGGCGCCGATGGCCTCGGTAAACCTGTGGTCAACGCGCTGAACACCGCCGACATTGCCCTGGGCTTTGAAGCGGGCCTGGCGATTGTGCTGCTGGCCATCATGCTCGACCGCATCTGCAAACAACCCGACGCCAAAGTAGGGGGTGATGCATGAGCATTATCCGATTCGACAATGTCGATGTGATCTTCTCCAAAGACCCACGCGAAGCCCTCAAGCTGTTGGATGAGGGGATGCACCGCAACGAAATCCTGAAAAAGACCGGGCAGATTGTCGGCGTGGAAAAAGCCAGCCTGGATATCGAGAAAGGCGAGATCTGCGTGCTGATGGGTTTGTCGGGCTCCGGCAAATCGAGCCTGTTGCGCTGCATCAACGGCCTTAACACCGTGAGCCGTGGCCAGTTGTTTGTGGAGCATGAAGGTCGCCAGATCGACATCGCCTCATGCACGCCGGCCGAGCTGAAAATGATGCGCACCAAGCGTATCGCCATGGTGTTCCAGAAGTTCGCCCTGATGCCCTGGCTGACCGTGCGTGAAAACATCAGCTTTGGCCTGGAGATGCAGGGCCGTCCTGAAAAGGAGCGGCGCAAACTGGTGGACGAAAAACTGGAGCTGGTGGGCCTGACCCAATGGCGCAACAAGAAGCCCGACGAGCTGTCTGGCGGCATGCAACAGCGCGTCGGCCTGGCCCGCGCACTGGCGATGGACGCCGACATCCTGCTGATGGACGAACCGTTCTCGGCCCTCGACCCGCTGATCCGCCAAGGCCTGCAGGATGAACTGCTGGAGCTGCAACGCAAGCTGAGCAAGACCATCGTGTTCGTCAGCCACGACCTCGACGAGGCACTCAAGCTGGGCAGCCGGATTGCGATCATGAAAGACGGCAAGATCATCCAGTACAGCGTGCCGGAAGAGATCGTGCTGAACCCGGCGGATGACTATGTGCGCACCTTCGTCGCCCATACCAACCCACTGAACGTGCTCTGCGGCCGCAGCCTGATGCGCACGCTGGACAACTGCAAGCGGGTCAATGGTTCGGTGTGCCTGGACCCGGGCGGCGACTCGTGGCTGGACCTGGCCGAAGGCAACACCATCCAGGGCGCACGGCAAAATGGCGCGGTGATGAACCTGCAGAACTGGGCGCCGGGGCAAGCCGTGGAAGGTTTGGAGCGGCTGCCGACCTTGGTGGATTCGAACATCGGCATGCGTGATGCGTTGCAGATTCGCTACCAGACCGGCAACAAGCTGGTGCTGCACGACAACAACAAGGTGGTGGGGATTCTGGGGGACAGCGAGCTGTACCATGCCCTGCTGGGCAAGAACCTGGGCTAATAAGGCTTTTTGTAGGAGCGAGCTTGCTCGCTCCTACATTTGACCGCATTGCCAAGTTTGAACAGGCGGTGTCAGTGACGACACCGCCGGCTTTTATCAGCTATAGACACGGCCAAGGAGCTGCCGATGGCTTTCAAACTGATCGAGCACATCCCGGGTGATCTGTTCCTGGGTGAAGCCCATCAGGTCGTATTCCTGACCGCCGTTGTGCAGGTAGACCTCGGCACGGTAGTAGCGCGCACGCTCCTCCTGCGCCTCGATCGACTCACTCGGCGCCGCCAGGTAGCCATCCAGGCTCACCTCGTAGACAAACGGGTTGCCTTCCATCTCGATCCGCACGCCGATGCAGCGCTTGGATTTACCCAGCAGCGTCTGCACATCCAGCCCTTGGGCGCGCAATGCCACGGCCGCTTCTTCCAGCGCCGGGGTGACCTTCTTGTCCATGAAGCGCTGCACCACAGCCTGGCTCGGTTGCAGGTCCTGGGCAGTCAGGCGCTCGCTGAAACCACGACGGCCGCGTTCGGCCAATTGCGCCTGCTCCTGTTCGATGGCCACGTCCTGGCGCATGGCCTTGTGCAAACCGAACATAAAGAAGATCAGCACCACCGAGAACGGCAAGCCCGCCAGCACCACCATGGTTTGCATGGCTTCGAAGTTGCCGGCAAACAGCAGGCCGATAGTCACCAGGGTGATCACCGCCGACCAGAAGATCCGCAGCCAGTGCGGCGCATCCTCATCCACGTTGCCGCCTTTGCACGACAGGTTGGCCATCATCACCGCGCCGGAATCCGCCGGCGTCAGGAACAGCACAAAGCCGACAAAGATCGACACGCCGATCACCACTTTCGACGCCGGGTAGTATTCCAGCAACTGGTAGATCGCCATGGAGGGTTGCTCCAGCGCGGTCTTGCCCAGCTCCACGGCCCCATGGTTGAGCACCAGGTCCAGGGCCGAGTTGCCGAAGATCGACAGCCACGCCAGGGTAAAGCCCAGCGGAATCAGCAGTACGCCCGCCACCAGCTCACGTACGGTACGGCCACGGGAAATACGCGCGATGAACATGCCCACGAATGGTGCCCAGGAAATCCACCAGGCCCAGTAGAACAGGGTCCACAGGCCCATCCAGCGCTCGGATTTCTCGCCATCGCCTTCGTACACGTACAGGTCGAAGGTCTTGAGCACCAGGCCGTTCATGTAGTCGCCGATGTTCTGCACAAAGCCGTTGAGCAGGTGCAGGGTCGGGCCAAACAGCAGCACGAAAATCAGCAGGCCGCTGAACAACACGATGTTGAGGTTGGACAGGCGGCGAATGCCGTTCTCCACACCCGACACGGCAGCGATGGTCGCCACGGTGCTCATCACGATAATCACGATCAGCAGGTTGGTGTTGCTGTGCTCCATGCCGAACAGGTTTTCCAACCCGGACGACACTTGCATCGAGCCAATCCCCAGGTTCGTCACCAGGCCCAGCAGGGTCACGAACATGCCGAAGCCATCCACCGCGTGACCGGCCGCGCCTTTGACCCAACGCTCGCCCATCAATGGGTACAGCGCCGAACGCAGCGCCAGTGGCTGGTTATGCCGGTAGGCGAAGTACGCCACGGCCAGGCCGACCAGCGCATAGATCGCCCAGCCATGCAGGCCCCAGTGCAGGAAGGTCAACTGCAACGCCTGGCGCGCGGCCATATGGGTGGCGGCGGCGCCTTCAGGCGGGTTGAAGTAGTGGTCCAACGGCTCGGACGCGCCGAAGTACAGCAACGAAATGCCGATGCCCGAAGAGAACAACATGCCGGCCCAGGCGCCGTAGCTGAAGTCCGGGGTATCGGCCTTGCTGCCCAGTTTCAATTTGCCGTAGGAGGAAAACGCCAGGCCCACCACGAATACCAGGTAGGCGGCGATGACCACCATGTAGTACCAGCCAAAGCTTTTCGAGAGCCAGGTCTGGGCGATTCCCAGCATTCTGCCGGCCTCTTGCGGGGCGATGATCAGAATGGCAGTCAACAACAGGATCAACGCGGTGGAGGTGTAGAACACCCAACCGTTGACCCGCACCTTTTCCGGTGGGGTCTTTATAAGAGAGGCAGAACTCATGGCACAGAGGCTCCGGGCAGTGCGAGAGAGGACACAAGGCAGCGCTTGACCCGCGCCATCGATTTTTCGGCAGTCGACGGACGGGTGTTATAAAGACATCCCGAAAATCCTCGAACCCCAGCGACGCGCTGTCATGGGCTGTTTCAAGGGTTTTTGCGGATGTCAGATGCGTCTGCCTACATGTAGGAAATACCTGTAGGCAGCGACCATTTGTCGCAGATCTTATTCTTTGTTGATTGAACGTTCAATCAAAACAAAATAGACTGGCCCTCAAGCCGACGAACGTTTACGCCCGTCGGCAGGCCTAAGGAGAGGTGCTACATGCCCAAGGTCGGTATGCAACCCATACGCCGCCAGCAGTTGATCGAAGCCACATTGACGGCCATCGATCAGGTAGGGATGGGAGATGCCAGCATTGCGCTGATCGCCCGTCTGGCCGGAGTCTCGAACGGCATCATCAGTCACTACTTTCAGGACAAGAATGGCCTGATCGCCGCAACGATGCGGTACCTGATGAATGTGCTGATCGAGAACGTCCACGAACGCCGGCAGGCATTGAAGGAAGACAGCCCCCGGGCGCACCTTCAAGTGATTATTGGCGGCAACTTCGACGCCAGCCAGGTCAACGGCCCGGCAATGAAAACCTGGCTGGCCTTCTGGGCTACCAGCATGCACCACCCGTCTTTGCACAGGTTGCAGCGGATCAACGATCACCGCCTGTATTCCAACCTGTGCTGCCAGTTCCGCCGTGTGCTGCCGCTGGAAGATGCACGCAGCGCAGCCCGAGGCCTGGCGGCCCTGATCGACGGTTTGTGGTTGCGCGGCGCCCTGTCGGGAGACGCTTTCGACACGGAGCAGGCGCAACGGATCGCTTACGAATACATGGATTTCCAATTGGCCAAGCAGGTGAGTTAGAGCACACATAAACGCTCAACCCCTGAACTGCTGCTGAGCGGTGTTGCCAGAACCTTATGGCTGCACCCTTCAGTGGTTAACGCCAACCACTTATGCACTTGCGAGGACTTTATGGCCCGTTTCGAACTGCAAAAACTCTACATTGACGGCGGCTACAGCGACGCTGGCAGCGATGCCACCTTCGAAGCCATCAACCCGGCTAACGGTGAAGTTCTCGCCAACGTGCAACGCGCCACTTTCGAAGACGTCGAACGTGCCGTGGTCAGCGCCGAAAAGGGCCAGAAAATCTGGGCCGCCATGACCGCCATGGAGCGTTCGCGCATCCTGCGTCGCGCCGTGGAAATCCTGCGCGAGCGCAACGACGAACTGGCTGCCCTGGAAACCCTGGACACTGGTAAATCCTTCTCCGAAACCAAGTACGTCGACATCGTTACCGGCGCCGACGTGCTGGAGTACTACGCCGGCCTGGTGCCTGCCATCGAAGGCGAGCAGATCCCGCTGCGCACCACCTCGTTCGTCTACACCCGCCGCGAGCCGCTGGGCGTGGTCGCCGGCATCGGCGCGTGGAACTACCCGATCCAGATCGCCCTGTGGAAGTCCGCCCCAGCCCTGGCTGCCGGCAACGCAATGATCTTCAAGCCAAGTGAAGTGACGTCGCTGACCACCCTGAAACTGGCCGAGATCTACACCGAAGCCGGTGTTCCGGACGGTGTGTTCAACGTCCTGACCGGCAGCGGCCGTGAAGTCGGCACCTGGCTGACCGAGCACCCACGCATCGAGAAAATCTCCTTCACCGGCGGCACCGACACCGGCAAGAAGGTCATGGCCAGCGCTTCGAGTTCCTCGCTCAAAGACGTGACCATGGAACTGGGCGGCAAATCCCCGCTGATCATTTTCGACGACGCCGACCTCGATCGCGCCGCCGACACCGCGATGATGGCCAACTTCTACAGCTCCGGCCAGGTCTGCACCAACGGCACTCGCGTGTTTATTCCAAAGCACCTGCAAGCCGCCTTTGAAGCCAAGATCGTCGAACGTGTTGCGCGCATCCGCGTCGGCAACCCGGAAGACGAAAACACCAACTTCGGCCCGCTGGTCAGCTTCGCCCACATGGAAAGCGTGCTGGGCTACATCGCCAAAGGCAAAGAAGAAGGCGCACGCCTGCTGTGCGGCGGCGACCGCCTGACCGCTGGCGACTTCGCCAAGGGCGCATTCGTTGCACCGACGGTGTTCACTGACTGCACCGACGAAATGACCATCGTGCGTGAAGAGATCTTCGGCCCAGTGATGAGCATCCTCACCTACGAGACTGAAGAAGAAGTGATCCGTCGTGCCAACGACACCGACTTCGGCCTGGCTGCTGGCCTGGTCACCAAGGATCTGAACCGCGCCCACCGCGTGATTCATCAGCTCGAAGCGGGTATCTGCTGGATCAACGCCTGGGGCGAGTCCGACGCCAAGATGCCGGTTGGCGGCTACAAGCAGTCGGGTGTTGGCCGTGAGAACGGGATCAGCTCGCTGAACAACTTCACCCGCATCAAATCGGTACAGGTTGAGCTGGGCGACTACGCCTCGGTGTTCTAAACCCGAGTTCTGTATTGCCTGCGAGGCCGCCATCGCAGGCAAGCCAGCTCCCACATTGGAATGCGTTCCCCTGTGGGAGCGGGCTTGCCCGCGATGGAGCCCGACCTGACCATCTCCAAAGAGGGTGCATTTATGTCCCAAGAATACGACTACATCATTGTGGGTGCCGGCTCTGCCGGTAACACCCTGGCGACCCGTCTGACCGAAGACGAAGGCGTCACCGTCCTGCTGCTGGAAGCCGGCGGCCCGGACTACCGCCTCGATTTCCGTACCCAGATGCCTGCCGCCCTGGCGTTCCCGCTGCAAGGCCGCCGCTACAACTGGGCCTACGAAACCGATCCAGAGCCACACATGGATGGGCGCCGCATGGAATGTGGTCGCGGCAAGGGCCTGGGTGGCTCGTCGCTGATCAACGGCATGTGCTACATCCGTGGCAACGCCATGGACTACGACGGCTGGGCCAAACTGCCAGGCCTGGAAAACTGGAGCTATCTGGACTGCCTGCCGTATTTCCGCAAGGCCGAAACCCGCGACATCGGCCCTAACGATTACCACGGTGGCGAAGGCCCGGTCAGCGTGACCACGCCCAAGGCCGGCAACAACCCGCTGTTCCACGCCATGGTTGAAGCCGGCGTGCAGGCCGGTTACCCGCGCACCGAAGACTTGAACGGCTACCAGCAGGAAGGCTTCGGCCCGATGGACCGTACCGTCACGCCGAACGGCCGTCGCGCCAGTACCGCCCGTGGCTACCTGGACACTGCCAAGAAGCGTTCGACCCTGACCATCGTCACCCATGCCCTGACCGACAAAGTGTTGTTCGAAGGCAAGCGTGCAGTCGGCGTGCGTTACCTGATCGGTGCCGCCGAAGAACGTGTTGAAGCCCGTGCTCGCAAGGAAGTCCTGGTGTGCAGCGGTGCAATCGCGTCGCCGCAACTGCTGCAACGCTCCGGTGTAGGTCCGGCCAAACTGCTGGAAAGCCTCGACATCCCGGTGGTCCATGACCTGCCAGGCGTCGGCGAAAACCTGCAGGACCACCTGGAACTGTACCTGCAATACGCGTGCACCCAACCGGTCTCGTTGTACCCGTCGCTGCTCTGGTACAACCAACCGGCTATCGGTGCCGAGTGGCTGTTCAACGGCACCGGCATCGGCGCCAGCAACCAGTTCGAAGCGGGCGGTTTTATCCGTACCCGTGAAGAGTTCGAATGGCCGAACATCCAGTACCACTTCCTGCCGGTAGCGATTAACTACAACGGCAGCAACGGTGTGAAAGAGCACGGTTTCCAGGCACACATGGGCTCCATGCGTTCGCCGAGCCGTGGTCGCATCCAACTGAAGTCGAAGAACCCACGGGACTACCCGAGCATCCTCTTCAACTACATGGCCACCGAGCAGGACTGGCAGGAGTTCCGTGATGGCATCCGCCTGACCCGTGAAATCATGCAGCAGCCGGCACTGGACCAGTACCGTGGCCGCGAAATCAGCCCGGGCATCGAAGTGCAAACCGACGAGCAACTGGACACGTTCATCCGCGAGCATGCCGAAACCGCGTTCCACCCGTCCTGCTCGTGCAAGATGGGCACCGACGAGATGGCCGTGGTCGATGGCGAAGGTCGCGTGCATGGCATGCAGGGCCTGCGAGTGGTCGATGCGTCGATCATGCCGATCATCACCACCGGTAACCTCAACGCGCCAACGATCATGATCGCCGAGAAAATCGCCGACAAGATCCGTGGCCGCCAGTTGCCGCGCAGCACTGCTGACTACTACGTGGCCGGCGATGCGCCTGTGCGTGGCAAGCCGTTGCGTGAAGTGGGTCCTAGCGCGCAGTAATCGTTACACCGCGGCGCCCCTTTCGCGGGCAAGCCCGCTCCCACATTTTGGACTGCCCCCGAAAAGTTGGACAGTTT
>NZ_JAHIDY010000077.1:0-12421 GCF_018732265.1 Pseudomonas sp. TAE6080 | reverse complement strand
CCACCGCCAATCCCCTGTGGGAGCTGTCGAGCTTCAGCGAGGCTGCGATGGCGGCCGTACAGGCACTGAAGATATCGCCTGATCCACCGCTATCGCAGCCTCGCCGGGGTTCGACAGCTCCCACATTTCGTAGGCGCCGCGACAGCGCTACGTCGAAGAGGTAGTGGGGACTCCCACATTTGAGCAGATTACACCTGCCGTGAACGCCAGCAAGCCAGCGCCTCAAGGGCTATCGCGCCTTGTCTTCGCGCCCACGCAACAGGTGGTTAGGCATCACAATCGCCGCCGCCAGCCCCAGCAGCGACACCGCCGCGCTGACCATCAACAAATGCCGGAACGTGCTCAGCAACTCGGCGCGCAAGGCATCCTGCGCGGGGCCAGGCGCGGCGTTGAGACCGTCGAGCAGGACGTTGCCGGAGCTGCCTTCAGCCATCATCGAACCACTGGCCAGGTGGGCAAAACTCGAATCCTGCAGCAACGCCAGCAGCAAGGCCGACATGCACGCCACGCCGACCGCACCGCCCAGGGAGCGAAACAGGTTGGTGGTGCTGGTGGCCACGCCGATGTCGTGTTGCGCCACCGAGTTTTGCGTGCCCACCAGGGAGGTCGGGAACTGCATGCCGGAGGCAATGCCACTGAGCACCATGAACAGGCTGCTCAGGATCAGGGACTGGGGCGCGCTGAAAGCCATGCCGAGGATGGCAATCGGCGTGAGCACTGCCCCGGTCAGGATCATGGGTTTGTAGCGGCCGGTCACTGAGGTCATGCGCCCGGCGAAGAACGCACCCATGGGTAGGCCAATCGCCAGCGGCAGCAGGTGCAGGGCCGCGCTGTCGGCACCGGCGCCAGTGACACTCTGATAGCGCAGGGGCATCAGCACGATCAGCGAGATGGCCTGGAAGCTGGTGAAGAAAATCGTGCACCAGCACAGCACCGCGCTGCGGTTGGCAAACAGGTGCATGGGCAACAACGGTTCCCGCGCCCGGCGCTCATGCCAGACAAATACGCTCAGCGCCACCAGCGCACACCCCAGCAGGCCCAGCACCTGATCATCGCGCCAGTGATGGCCCTGGCCGATCTCGGTGATGCCTAGCAGCAGCGCCGTCAGGCCAACGATCATCAGCAGCGTGCCGAGGTAATCGATGATCGGCTTGCGCTGCGGCACCGGCAGCCCCACCAGGGTGCGATGGGCCACCCACCAGGCGCCCGCACCCAATGGCAGGCTGATCAAAAACACCCAGCGCCACGACAGGTATTCGGTCATATAGCCGCCCAGCACCGGCCCGGCCACGCTGGCAACTGCGTACATGCTGCTGAAGTAACCCTGGTAACGCCCGCGCTCGCGGGGTGGGATTATGTCGCCGATGATTGCCTGGCTCACGGAAATCATCCCGCCCGCACCAATGCCCTGGAGGATGCGTGCCAGCACCAACTGCTCCATGCTTTGCGCCATGCCACAAAACAGCGAGGCGATGGTGAACAGGCCCATGCCGATCAGCATCATTGGCCGGCGCCCATACAGATCGCCGAGCTTGCCGTAGATCGGCACCGCCACGGTCATCGCCACCATGTAGCCGGAGATGACCCAGGCCAGCAGGTTGACGTCGTTGAACTGGGCGGAAATAGCCGGCATCGACACCGCGACGATGGTCTGGTCCAGCGCGCCGAGGAAAATCGCCAGCATCAGCGCGGCGAGGACACTGCGTACGGAAGGTGTGGGTTGAGTCACGACAGAACCTGCAGGCAAGGCCACGGAAAAGAGGCCCGCGGCAATGCCCGTCATGTTACTCGATAGCCGGCTATTCGATAGCCTCGTAAGGAAGTCCGACGTAATTTTCTGCAATGGTTTTGCGCCCGGCCTCAGACTCGACAAAGTACTCCAGCTCACTCTGGGCGATACGCTGGCTGAAACCATCCGCCTCGGGAAACTGGTGCAGCATCGAAGTCATCCACCAGGAAAACCGCTCGGCCTTCCAGATGCGGCGCAGGCAGATCTGTGAGTATTTCTCCAGCAACTCCACACGCCCTTCCCGATACACCTTGCACAGGATCGTGAACAGAGTGCTGACATCACTGGCGGCCAGGTTCAGGCCCTTGGCGCCGGTGGGCGGCACGATGTGGGCCGCATCGCCCAGCAAGAACAGGCGCCCGTACTGCATCGGCTCCACCACGAAACTGCGCAACGGGGCGATGCTCTTTTCGATCGAGGGCCCGGTCACCAATTGCGCTGCCAGTTCTTCTGGCAGGCGCGCCTTGAGTTCATCCCAGAAGCGCTGGTCGGACCACGCGTCAGGCGTCTCCTCGGCCGGCACTTGCAGGTAATAGCGGCTGCGGCTGGGCGAACGCATGCTGCACAGGGCAAAGCCACGCGGATGCTTGGCGTACACCAGCTCCTCGTGGACCGGCGGGGTATCGGCAAGAATGCCCAGCCAGCCGAATGGATAGACCCGCTCGAACGTCTTGAGCACATCGCCGGGGATCGACTGGCGCGCCACACCATGAAAGCCATCGCAACCGGCGATGTAGTCGCACTCCAGGCGCACCTGTTGGCCCTGATGCTCGAAGGTCAGCCAGGGCCGTTCGCCCTTGAGGTCGTGGGGTTGCACATTGTGCGCTTCATACAAAGTGATCGCGCCGGCCTGCTCGCGCGCTGCCATCAAGTCACGGGTGACTTCGGTCTGGCCGTAGATCATGACGGTCTTACCGTTGGTCAAGGATTTCAGGTCGATATGTTGCAAACGGCCGTTCAACGCCAGCTCGAAACCTTCATGCACCAGGCCCTCGGCGTCCATCCGCTGGCTGACGCCGGCCTGGCGCAACAGGTCGACCATGCCCTGTTCGAGCACACCGGCGCGAATACGCCCGAGGACATAATCGGGGGCCTGGCGCTCTAGAATCAGGGTTTCAATCCCCGCGTTGTGCAGTAACTGGCCGAGCAGCAGCCCCGAAGGGCCGGCGCCGATAATGGCGACTTGGGTTTTTAGCGTTTTCATTATTTTTATGGTCCGCACGCTTCACCCGAACGTATTCAGTGAAAGCGTTGTCATTGAATTTGGTGCTGGCATTTTTAACTTGAGTGGCCGCCATAAGAAGGTGAAAACTGAGCCAAAGCCTGCGCTTTTCGCCAATCGGGGCGATTACCGAACCACTGTCCTGAGTATCGGATTGAAACCATGACCAAAAACGCCAGTCCCGCGATTCCAGTGTTCAAACTTTATGGGGAAAGCCAAGAGTGGCCGACCCCGGATCTGTTGCACTGTGAAACCATCTCCCGGCGCAGCCGCGAGTACCAGTGGGAGATCCAGCCCCACCGACATGCGGACTTGTGCCAATTGCTCTATGTGTACAAGGGCCAGGCGCAACTGGAGATCGAGGGCCAGCGCACGACGCTGACGGAATCGACCCTGCAAGTACTGCCGCCGCTGTGTGTGCATGGGTTTCGGTTTGCCGAAGATGTCGAAGGCTTTGTGGTGACACTGGCCGCGCCGCTGGTGGCGCACCTGCAAGGCCAGTTGGGCTCGGCGGTAGACAGCTTGAGCGCCCTGGGCAATTACCCGGCGGGCAAGGACAGTGACTACCTCAACAGCCTGTTCGCGCGGTTGCAAAATGAATACAACGACGACTTTCCGTCCCGGGACATGATGATGCACGCCCTGGTCAGCGTGCTGCTGGTGTGGATCAGCCGCCAAGCCATCCAGCGCCGCCATCCACGGGCACCCCGCAGTCGTGAGTACTTCCGCCATTTCACCCAGTTGGTGGAACAGCACTACCGCGAGCATCCGAAGATCGAAGACCTGGCGCACAAGCTGGGGATCTCGGTGTCGCACCTCAACGGCACCTGCCGCGAACTGGGCGGCCAGCCGGCCTTGCAGATCATGCACGACCGCCAATTGCTGGAGGCCAAGCGCCTGCTGACTTACACCAGCATGACCATCAATGAAATGTCGGACGTGCTGGGGTTCTCTGATCCGACGAACTTTTCCCGACTGTTCCGCCGACGCGTAGGGTTTTCGCCCAAGGCGTTTCGTGAGCAACTGAACGCGGATTGACCGGGCGCCTACAGGTCGTGTGTCAGCGCAAAGCGCTCAAGGTCGCCGAGTAGGTGCATTGCCCATGGTTGCACGCCGCCGCCATGCCCGGTTGCAAGCGGGCCTGTTCAGCGCGGTAGGCAGCGGTGCCATAGAGGGCCGTGGCAAAGGCGCAGAGGGCAAAGATCATCAGGTACTTTCTGGTTTTGATCGTCATGGCGGTGACCTCCGGACAGATCAAGAAGGTGCTGTCTTAAGCATAGGCCAGCCAGGGCGAGTTGCCAGTATTGACGGGTATTCAGGGGGCTTATCGGGCCTACAATCCTGCATCCCATTGCGGCTCTGGCGGGAACCTCAAGACCAGGAAATCCAGGAGGCTGCGCAACGCCTGCGGCATGTGTTTGCGCGAGGCATATACCGCATAGATGTTCATCTGCCGAGGCTCGGCATGGGGCAGCAGACGAATCAACTCGCCGCGACGGATGTAATCACCGGCCTGATAGCTGGGCAACATTGCCACCCCCGCTCCCGCCAGGGCCATGCGTAGCAAGGTGCTGGCTTCATTGGCGCTGATATTGCCGTGCACCGGCACCGACACAGGCTCGCCGTTTTCCTCGAAGTGCCACAGGCTCTTGCTGAAATAAGAGTGGGTCAGGCAATTGTGCCCGGCCAGTTCTTCCACGCGCTGTGGTTGCGGGTGTTCCAGCAGATAAGCCGGCGAGACACAGATCACCGAGCGGCAAACCGTCAACTGACGCGCAATCAGATTGGGGTCAAGGTCGTTGCTGGTGCGGATCGCCAGGTCGATGCGCTCATCCACCAGGTTCACTGTGCGGTCGAGCATTTGCAGGTCAATACTGACCAACGGGTAACGCTTGACGTACTCGGCCATTGCATCGGCCAGTTGCGCCTGGCCAAACGAGGTGCTGACACTCAGGCGCACCAGGCCCCGGGGGGCGTCGTCCGGTTCGCTGACGGCGGCCTGCATGTCGCAGGACAATTCCAGCATCTGCCGGCAGCGTGGCAGGGTTTCACTGCCGGCGGCAGTCAGGCTGAGCTTGCGGGTGGTGCGGTGCATCAGGCGGGCGCCGACCCAGTCCTCCAGCTCCGCCAGATAGCGCGATACCACCGGGCGCGACAGGTCCAGATGATCGGCGGCGGCAGATTGGCTGCCCAGGTCGACCACGGTGACAAACACCCGCATTGCTTGAAGACGATCCATGATTTGCCCGATTTCAGAAACAAACTATGTTCCAGCATCGCATTTTTTGCTGCGTTCAGTGCAACTAAGCTCTGTCCATCGCCTATCAAGGCACCTCTGACCTGGACCTGCCCATGCTCACCACCCTCAAGCGCTTTGTATTGGCCACTACCGTTCTCGGCTTTGCCGCCCACGCCGTCGCCGCCGACCTTACCCTCGATGTTTACAACCCAGGCGAATCGGCGATCTTCCCCGTCAGTTCAGTGCTGGTCAGCGGCGAGAAAGACGCGATCCTGGTGGACGCGCAGTTCGGCAAAGGCCAGGCCGAGCAACTGGTGCAGAAGATCCGCGCCAGCGGCAAACAGCTGACCACCATCTATATCAGCCATGGCGACCCGGACTACTACTTCGGCCTCGACACCCTGGCCAGCGCCTTCCCACAGGCCAAGATCCTCGCACCGCAGCCCGTAGTCGACCATATCAAGGCCACCGTTGCCGGAAAGATCGAATACTGGGGCCCGAAAATGGGCGCCGACAAGCCGGCCAAAACCATTATTCCCCAAGTCCTCGAAGGCCATAGCCTGACGCTCGAAGGGCAACCGCTGGAAGTGATCGGCCTGGACGGCCCGCAGCCGGATCGCAGCTTCGTCTGGATCCCATCGATCAAGGCCGTGGTCGGCGGCGTGGTGGTCTCAGAAAACATCCACCTGTGGATGGCCGACACCCAGGGCGCGCAATCCCACGCCGATTGGCTGAGCACCCTGCAACGTATCGAAAAACTCAAACCGGTCACCGTGGTACCCGGTCACTACCTGGGCACGCCTTCGGCCAAATCTGTCGCCTTCACTGCCGACTACATCAAGGCGTTCGATGTAGAAACCGCCAAGGCCAAGGACTCCACCGCACTGATCGCGGCCATGAAAAAACGCTACCCGAACCTGGCCGATGAAAGCTCCCTGGAACTGAGCGCCAAAGTCGCCAAGGGCGAAATGAAGTGGTGAATTGATCCAACCCTTTACCCACCCTGGAGAACGTCATGAGCAAGATTGCAATCATTGGTGCCACCGGCCGTGCCGGTAGCCAACTGCTGGAAGAAGCCCTGCGTCGCGGCCATACCGTCACGGCCATCGCGCGCAACACCGCAACTATCGCAGCGCGTCCCGGCTTGATCGTTAAACAGGCGGATGCGCTGGACGCGACAGCCCTGCAACAGGCGATCAGCGGCAACGACGTGGTAATCAGCGCCGCGCACTTCGCCACCCTGCCCGCTGCCGCAGTGATCGGGCCGGTAAAACAGGCCGGCGTGAAGCGTCTGCTGGTAGTGGGCGGTGCCGGTTCGCTGCTGTTGCCGGGCGGTGGGCGGGTTATCGACAGCGCAGGCTTCCCTGCCGAATACAAGGCCGAGGCCAGTGCTGGCGCCGTGTTCCTCGACACCTTGCGCCAGGAAAAGGAGCTGGACTGGAGCTTCCTTTCGCCTTCGGCAGAGTTTGTCGAGACTGAGCGCACCGGCACATTCCGCCTGGGCCAGGACGACCTGCTGGTGAGCAGCGAAGGCCGTAGCTGGATCAGCTTTGCCGACTTCGCCATTGCCCTGATTGACGAAGTGCAAACACCGAAACACTCCCGCCAGCGCTTTACCGTGGGCTACTAAGCACACAACCGCTGCTGGAGCCGGCTTGCCGGCTCCAGCAACTGCAGTTTTTCAATAGCCCCTGCGACTTTCTCATTTGCCCCCCGCCCTGCACCGCCGCCTAATAGCGACCTTGTCCGCTCAAGGCCTGCCCATGGAAAACGTCCACGCTAAACCCACCACCGCTCTCTGGCTGATGCTCAGTGTTGTGCTGGTGGCCCTGAACCTGCGCCCGTCCATGGCGGCGGTGGGTCCGTTGCTGTCATCGATACGCGCCGATGTGCCCCTGAGTTTCAGCACCGCTTCGTTGTTGACCATGCTGCCAGTGATGGCGATGGGCTTGGCGATGTTCTTTGGCATCGGCCTGGGCAAACGGCTGGGTGAGCATCGCAGCATTGTGCTGTCGCTGGTGGTGATTGGCCTCGCCACCCTGTCGCGGCTGTTTCTCGACTCTGCGGCTGAATTGATCCTCAGCGCCATTGCCGCCGGCGTGGGCATTGCCTTGATCCAGGCGTTGATGCCCGCGCTGATCAAGTCGCACTTTCGTGACAATGTTTCGCTGTTCATGGGCCTGTACGTCACCGCGATCATGGGCGGTGCAGCCTTGGCGGCATCGTTCTCGCCGTTCATCCAGGTGCACACCGGCAGTTGGCGCATCGGCCTGGCCATCTGGGCAGTGCTTGCCGTGTTGGCGCTGCTGTTCTGGTACGCCCAGCGCGCGGCGCTGCCTCCCCTGCCCCAAGCCGGCGCCGGCCCGCAGGAGTCATTTTTCGGTAATCGCCGCGCGTGGTTGCTGGCGATTTTCTTCGGCCTCGGTACCGCTTCCTACACCTGCGTACTGGCGTGGCTGGCGCCGTACTACGTCGAGCAAGGCTGGAGCGAACAGAACGCCGGCCTGTTGCTGGGCTTCCTGACGGCCATGGAAGTGGTCTCCGGGCTGATCACCCCGGCCATCGCCAACCGGCGCCAGGACAAGCGCGGCGTGGTTGCCGTGTTGCTGGTGCTGATCATTGCGGGTTTCTGTGGCCTGATCCTCTCGCCGCAGCATCTCACATTACTGTGGCCGTGCCTGCTGGGCCTGGGCATTGGCGGGCTGTTCCCGATGAGCCTGATCCTGTCCCTCGACCACCTGGACAACCCGCGCCGCGCCGGTGGCCTGACGGCGTTTGTGCAAGGCATTGGCTACCTGATTGCTGGCGTGTCGCCGCTGATTGCCGGGATGATCCGCGACCAACTGGGCAGTTTCGAATGGGCCTGGTGGTCGCTCACCGCCGTGGTGGTGGTGATGCTGCTGATCGTCCTGCGCTTCGACCCACGCCACTATGCACGGCATATTCGCTAGGGCGTCGTATTCCAAACAGTATCTGTCCCACAACAGACATAGAAAGGTCCGACAGACCTTTCTATTGGTACGAGCGTTCCGTTAACATTTTGACTTGTTTGCGCTGCAGTCGCGCAACAGGCTCACGGACGGAACGAATGCTAAACAGCAACTTGCTTAGAAAGCTCGATATGCAGGACCTGATGGTGTTTGTCGCTGTGTATGAGCAAAGCAGCGTCACCGATGTGTCCGAAACCCTGTTTGTCAGCCAGTCCACCGTCAGTTACAGCCTGAAGAAGCTGCGCACCAGCTTCGAGGACGACCTGTTTATCAACACCCGTGCCGGCATGCGCCCGACCTACAAGGCCAGCACCATGTACGGGCATGTGCAGAAAATCCTCGAAAGCATCAACCTCTGCCACGCAGGTGCGCAGACATTCGACCCCACGCAAAAAGCCGTCACCTTCAACCTCTGTGCGCCCGAGTACTTCGAGCAACTGATCCTGCCCAGGTTGTTGAAACACTTCGATCATGCCGACCTGCCAGTGATCGTCAACGTGCAGAAGCTGGAAACCGAGATTCCCATCGAAGCGCTGCGCGACGGGCGCCTGGACCTGGTGATCTGCTTCGGCCCGCACTTTCATCGCGAGCACAAGGACCTCAGGACCCAGATGCTGCTCGAAGACGATCTGGTCTGTGTCTTCGATAAACGCGCCGCCCCCCGGGAACCGGCGTTCAGCCTGCAATCCTTCGTCGCCCGGCGCCATGTGTTCCCCACCCCCTGGACCTCGGACACCAACATGATCGACGGCTGGCTGGCGCGCCAGGCCCAAAAACGCCAGGTTATCGCCCGGGCCAACAGCTATAGCGCCGCGCTGAAGATGATTGCCGGCACCGACTTCATCGTCACCCTACCCCGGCGCGTGCAACAGCTGCTGGCCATGGAACCGCCGTTTGGCCACTGCGAATCCCCCAACGGCCTGCCGGGTTTTACCCTGGAGATGCAGTGGAACGACGCCAGCGAGCAGGAAACTGCCAACGCGTGGTTTCGCGAGCAGGTGGTGCAGGCAGCAGCAAGCTGCAAGCTAGAAGCGGCAAGAGATGCACAGACATCACTTGCCACTTGAAGCTTGCTGCTTGTAGCTGTCACCCCCCCATAAACGCTTCCAGTCGCGAGCGCATCCAGCGCTCGGCCGGGTCGCTGTCAACGTGGCTGAGCCAGACCATGGACAGGTCCAGGGTCGGCGTATCGAACGGGAATGGCTCACAAAACAGGTTGCCCGCCGCCGCCATGGCCTGGGCCGTGTAGTCCGGCAGGCTGGCGATCATATCGGTGCCGGCCAGCAATGCCGGCAAGGAGCTGTATTGCGGCACGGATAACACCACGTGCCGCTTGCGACCGATCTCGGCCAGCCACTCATCGGCAAACCCTGCGACGTTGGCGGTATGGGACACCAGCACATGGGGGCGCGCGCAGTATTCGTCGAGGGTCAGGGGCTGGTCCGAGGCATCGGCGCGCAGCACGCTGGGGCGGATATGGCGCAACAATTTGCGCTTGGCATTGGCCGGCAGGCCACGGGTCTGGGTGATGCCGACGGTGATATCGCCGGAGGCCAGCAAATCGGGGATACGCCAGTAATCGACGTGCTGCACCACAAACACCACCTGCGGCGCTTCGATACGCAGGGCCCGCAGCAGCGGTGGCAGCAAGCCGAACTCGACGTCATCGGACAGGCCAATGCGAAACGTCATGGTGCTGACAGACGGGTCGAAATCATGGGTGAGGCTCAACGCCGCCGACAGCGAGTCCAGCGCCGGCGACAGGTGCAGGATCAGTTCCTCGGCCCGTGCCGTAGGCTCCATGCGATGGCCGACACGGATAAACAACGGGTCGTTGAACAGTGTGCGCAGGCGGTTGAGGGCCGAGCTGATCGTCGGCTGGCCGAGAAACAGCTTCTCTGCCGCCCGTGTCACGTTGCGTTCGAGCATCAGTGTTTCGAAGACGACCATCAAGTTGATGTCGGCCTTGCGTAATTCATTGCGGTTCATGGCGAACGCCCTACAGCCCAAGACTGCCGGCAGTTTAGGAACACAGCGGGGCCTGCGTCTATGCGCCGACTATCCAACCCACCTGTTTGGGACTATAAATCAGCTTCCATGGCAACCGAGAACACCCCCGTGCTGGTCATTCTTGCCCTGGCCATCCTGATGGCCGGGCTGTGCATCTGGAGCATCAGGTTCATTGCCCACCCGACCGCCAGGACACTGCTGCGGGTATTTGTCGGGCTATGCCTGGCCGCCATCGTCGCGTACCTGGTGCTGGCGTCGGGGTTTCCGACCGCGTTGCTGGTATCGGCCGGTTGACGATGCCCATCGCGGCCCCTCTAATAAGCGCCTCATTCAAGCACGGAGCGCTTCGCCATGAAATTCGCCTACACCATCGTCTACGTCCCGGACGTCGCCGCGTCGCTGCAGTTTTTTGAAAACGCCTTCGGTTTCAATCGGCGTTTCCTGCACGAATCAGGCACCTATGGCGAACTTGAAACAGGTGGCACCACCTTGTCTTTCGCAGCCCATGAGCTGGGCGAGATGAATTTTCCCGGTGGACATGTGCCAGCCCACAGCTCGAAACAACCATTGGGCATGGAGTTGGGGTTTGTCACCGAAGACGTGCCAGCCGCCCACGCCAAGGCGCTGGCCGCAGGTGCAACCGAGCTGACGGCGCCGATCAGCAAACCCTGGGGCCAGGTGGTGTCGTATGTGCGCTGCCCGGATGGGACACTGGTGGAACTGTGTACGCCGATCCAAAACTGACGCGAGCCTTATAGGATAGGAGCCGGCTGCCGGCTCCTACAGTCAGGGTTTTAGCGGACGTTCCTGATCACGTTCGGACAGTTCCGTACCGTCATCCGGATGCTTCCAGGTCTGTGGCTTCTCTTCCTCGCGACGTTGCCTGGCGCGCTCCTGCTCCTGTTGCGCCTCATCGCGCGGCTTGTCTTGATTGGTCATACCTACCTCCCGTCCATAAGAATGAGTCACGCCAAACAAGCATAGAACAGCCAACACATTTCTTGCGGGTAACAGTCAGGGAGCCAACTATGCAACTGGTTGCATATTAAAATTCACCCTGCTAATTTCTCCTCGCCGGGTACCCCACACCCGATCCGATTGGAGCCGTCATGTCTCTCCCAACTGTTTTGCAAGGCCGTCTTTCGATTCCAGTGGTGTGTTCGCCGCTGTTTATTATTTCCAGCCCTGAGTTGGTGATCGCCCAATGCAAGGCCGGCGTAGTGGGTTCATTTCCCGCGCTGAACGCGCGGCCGGCGCCGGTACTGGAGGATTGGCTGAAACAAATCACAACCGAACTGGCCGAGTACGATGCCCTGCATCCGGATAAGCCCTCTGCACCGTTTGCGGTCAACCAGATCGTGCACAAGTCCAATGATCGGCTCGAACATGACCTGGCACTGTGCGCCAAGTACAAAGTCCCGATCATCATCACCTCGCTGGGTGCGCGGGTGGATGTGAATGAGGCGGTACATGCCTACGGCGGCATCGTGCTGCACGACGTGATCAACAATACCTTCGCCAGAAAAGCCATTGAGAAAGGTGCCGACGGCCTGATTGCCGTGGCTGCGGGTGCTGGAGGGCATGCGGGGAAAATTTCGCCGTTTGCGCTTATCCAGGAAATCCGTGAATGGTTCGACGGCCCGCTGCTGCTGTCGGGGGCCATTTCACACGGTAATGGGATTCTCGCCGCCCAGGCGGCAGGCGCTGACCTGGCCTATATCGGCTCGGCGTTCATCGCCACTGAAGAAGCCCATGCCCAATCGGCCTACAAGCAAATGATTGTCGAGAGCTCGGCCGACGACATCATCTACTCCAACCTGTTCACCGGTGTGCATGGCAATTACCTGCGCCAAAGCATCGCCAACAGCGGTCTGGACCCGGATGAACTGCCGGTGTCCGACCCTTCGACAATGAATTTCGGCACCGGCGAAGGGGCCAAGGCCAAGGCATGGAAAGATATCTGGGGCGCAGGCCAGGGCGTGGGCGCCGTCAAGTCGGTACTGCCGGCCGGCAAGCTGATCGAGCGGCTCAAGGGTGAATATCAAGCCTCACGCAAACGCCTGGACCTCGGCGTTACTCAGTAGCGGTGGATCAGGCGACATCTTCAGTGTCTGTGCCGCCGCCATCGCAGCCTCGCTGAAGCTCGACAGCTCCCACAGGGGATTGGCGGT
>NZ_JAHIDY010000076.1:0-12543 GCF_018732265.1 Pseudomonas sp. TAE6080 | reverse complement strand
GCAACAGGTGCTGCCAGTGTTGCGCCAGGCGCTCGATGGTGCTGGCGTCGAACAGTTCGCTGGCATACACCACCGAGGCACTCAGGCTGTCGCGCGATTCGTAGGTTTCCAGCGTCAGGTCGAACTGCGCGGTCTGGTTTTCCCAGGCCAGGCCTTCGACCCGCAACCCTGGCAAATCGACGTCGATACTTCTCTTGCCCTCACTCTGGTGGTTGTACATCACCTGGAACAGCGGGCTATGGCTCAGGCTGCGTTCCGGCTGCAACGCTTGTACCAGTTGCTCGAACGGCAGGTCCTGGTGGGCCTGGGCCTGCAGCGCCGTGTGCTTGACCTGTCGCAACAGTTCGATGAACGCCCCCTGGCCATCCACCTCGGCCTTGAGCACCTGGGTATTGACGAAGAAGCCAATCAAACGCTCGATATCGACCCGCTGCCGGTTGGCCACTGGCACGCCGACACGAATGTCGCTTTGCCCGCTATAGCGATGTAGCAAGGCCTGGAACGATGCCAGCAAGACCATAAACAGCGTCGCGCCTTCGCGCTGTGCCAGTTGTCGCAGGCCGGCGCTCAGCGCCGCGTCCAACGGGATTTCCAGGCGCGCGCCACGCTGATCCTGCACCGCCGGGCGCGGCCGGTCAGTCGGCAGTTCGAGTACCGGTTGCTCATCGCCCAACTGGTTGCTCCAGTAAGCCAGTTGACGTTGCAGCTCACCGGCCTCCATCCACTGGCGCTGCCATTGCGCATAATCGGCGTACTGGATCGCCAGGGCTGGCAGCTCCAGGCTCTGGCCCTGGCTAAAGGCGCCATACAGGGCAATCAGTTCCTCCACCAAGACCTGCATCGACCAGCCATCAGAAATGATGTGGTGTTGAGTCAGCAGCAGCACATGATCATCCGCCGCCAGTTGCCGCAATTTCACCCGCAACAACGGCCCCTGTTGCAGATCGAACGGCGCCTGAGCTTCGGCTTGCACGGCGGCGGCGATCAGCGCGTCACTGGCCAAAGGTTCTGCCACCAGCGCCAATGCCTGCGGGGCATCAATGATTTGCAGCGCCTGCTGGTCCTGGATAAAGCGCGTACGCAGGCTTTCATGGCGCTCGATCAGCGTATTGAAACTGCGTGTCAGAGCGGCCACGTCCAGGGCTCCACGCAGACGCAGGGCCAGCGGGATGTTGTACGCCGAACTGTGGGGTTCCAGTTGCCAGAGGAACCACTGCCGTTCCTGGGCATAGGACAGCAACAGCGGCTGTTGACGATCCACCGCCACCAGCGCCGGCTCGCCACCGGCCTGGCTCTGGCCCAGGGCCTGGACAAAGGCGTGCAAGGTGGTGTGTTCAAACAGCGTACGCAGCGCCAGTTCGATATTCAGCGCATGGCGCACCCTGGAAATCACTTGGGTGGCCAACAACGAATGGCCGCCCAGTTCGAAGAAGTTGTCAGTCAAGCCGACACGCTCCAGTTTGAGCACGTCCTGCCAGATCTGCGCGACACGCTGCTCCAGTTCGTTGCGCGGGGCCACGAAGCATTGTTGCAACTGACCGGCATCCGGCGCCGGCAAGGCCTTGCGATCCAGTTTGCCGTTCGGGGTCAGTGGCAGCACCTCAAGGAACACCCATTGCAACGGCACCATGTAATCGGGCAGACGCTGGCGCAGACTGTCACGCAGGCTATCGCGCAATGCATCCTGGGCAAGGTCGGACGATGCCGGCACCACGTAGCCCACCAAGGCCTTGCCAGTGCCGCTTTCGAAGACATCGACTGCAGCATCGCGTACCACCTCCAGTTCCAGCAGGTGCGCACTGATTTCACCCAACTCGATCCGGAAACCACGCACCTTGACTTGATGGTCGACGCGCCCCACGTACTCCAGCAGACCATCGTTACGCCGACGACCAAGGTCACCGGTGCGGTACAGCCGGCCACCCGCCTCCAGGGCAAATGGATCCGGCAGGTAGGCCATGGCCGTACGTCCCGGATCACTGAGGTAACCACGGCCAACACCGACGCCAGCAACCCATAGTTCACCCACAGCGCCCACAGGCACCGGTTGCAGCTGGCCGTCAAGCAGGTACAGGCGGTTGTTGTCGGTCGGGCTGCCGATGGGCAGGCAAGTCCCCTGGGTCGCGGCCATTTCCACGCGGTACAGGGCCACGTCATCAGAACACTCGGCAGGACCGTAAGCGTTGACCAGGCCGATTGCCGGGTAGCGTTGCAACCAGCGGCGGGCCAGTTCCGGCGGCATCGCTTCACCGGTTGGCAGCATAAAGCGCAAGTGCTCGAAAGCCATCACTGGCTCATCGAGCAAGCCCTGGATCAGTGACGGCACACTTTCCAGAATCGTGATACCCGCCTGCCGTACATGGGCCAACAAGGCTGCTGGTTCTTGGGCAATGTCATTGGGCACGATATCGACACGCGCCCCGCACAGCGGTGCGGTGAGCAATTGCCATACCGAAATGTCAAAACTCTGCGATGCGGTCTGGGCGATAACGTCCTTTTCCCCCAGTTCCAGGTACGGCAATTTGCTCAATTGGTTGTTGAGCATGCCGCCCTGCTCGACTAACACACCCTTGGGCGTACCGGTGGAACCAGAGGTGTAGATCGCATACGCCAAATGGCGGGCACCGACGTAGATGTGCGGGTTGCCCTGCGCAGCATCACCCTGCTGAAGGTCTTCCCAGACCAACAGCCGCGGCGCAACCTCTACTGCAAGGCTGGCCAACAAGCTGCGGGCACGCTCGGCACAAGCGGCGGAGCACAACAGCACCGGCGTGCGGCTCAACTCCAGCAAACGCAACAGCCGCTCATCCGGCAAATGCGGGTCGAGCGGCAGGTAACCGGCACCCGCCTTGAAACTGCCGATGATCATGCCCAGCAACGACAGGTCCCGTTCGGCCAGCAAAGCCACTGGCTGGTCGATCCGTACACCTGCCGCAATCAGGCCATGACCGGCACGGTTAGCCTGGCGGTTGAGTTCGTTGTAGCTCCATTGCTGGTCCAGGCACGAGGCGGCCGTGCGCTCGCCGTACTGCGCCACACTGGCCTCGAACAGACGCACATAACCTTGCTCCAGCGGATAGCTGCGTTCAGTCTGGTTGCAGGCCTCAACCAACTGGTAGCGGTCCGCGTCGGACAGCAGCGCCAGGGCCGAGAACTGGCCATGGAAACCGCTGACCAGCGCCCCCAGTACACGCTTCATATCGTCCAGCAAGCGATCAATCGTTGCCTCATCGAAGAAGCGCTGGTCGTAGGACAGGTGTAGCCCCAGCTCATCGCCCGGGTAGACCACCACCGTCAACGGGTAATTGGTATGGGTCCGTGCGCTGTCGGCAATCGCGCTGAGTTCCTGGGCACCGCTGACCACCGCGCTCTCCAGCGGCGCGTTCTCGAACACAAACAGGCTGTCGAACAACTGCTGGCTGCTGTCGATGTGGCTGCAGGCCTGGATTTTCACCAGCGGCAGATGCTCATGCTCACGCAAGGCCAGGTTGTGTTCGAACAGTGCCTGCAACCATTGCTTGACGCTACCAGCCTGCGGCATGCGCACCCGCAGCGGGATGCTGTTGATGAACAAGCCAACGGTATCCTGCATCTCGGGACGGCTGATCGGTCGACCCGCCACCGTCACACCGAACACTACATCCGACTCGCCGCTGTAGCGGTGCATGACCAGAGCCCAAGCCGCCTGGGTGAAGGTATTGACGGTCAATTGATAATGCTGGGCCAGCTCACGCAAGGCGCGACCTTCGCTGCGCTCCAGGTTCAGGTAACGGTCACCGATCTGTGACTGGCCGCCCTGGCGCTGCATGGGCCGGTCGTAAGGTAACCGGGTCGGTTGCTCGACGCCTTGCAACTCTTCGCGCCAGGCACTGATTGCCGCCTCCTCGCCCTGCTCTTGCAGCCAGGCAATAAAGTCACGGTAACGCGCCGCCGGTTGCGGCATCTGCTTGCCCTGGTAAAGGGTGAAGAAGTCTTGCAACAGCAAGGATCGGCACCAGGCATCAACCAAGATGTGGTGGTTACTGAGGATGAACCAGTATTGCTGGGGCCCACGACGAATCAGGCGCAGGCTGAACGGCGGCTGCTCCAACAGGTTGAAGCCTTGCTGGCGCTCGTTCTCCAGCAGGCGCTGTAAATCGGCTTCATGCTGCTCGGCCGGCACCTCGCTCCAGTCCAGGCAGTCGAGGCGCAGCGGCGCGTGGCGGTGGATGATTTGCAGCATTTCACCCTGATGGTCAAGGTTGAACGAGGCCCGCAGTGCATCGTGACGCTGGATGACTTGCTGCCAGGCATTACGGAAGCGCGGCAGGTCGATGTCACTGTCGATGCAGTAACGGTCCTGCATGAAGTAAATGCCCGAATTCGGCTCCAGCAAGGTGTGCAGTAACAAGCCTTCCTGCATCGGTGACAGCGGGTAAATATCTTCGATCTGCACCAGCGGGGTCTCCAGCGCGTCCAGACGCTCTTGAGTCAGGCTGGCCAGCGGGAAGTCCGAAGGCGTGGCCCCACCGGCTTCGGCTTGCAGGCAATGGCCGATCAGCGTGGTCAACTCCTGGCGATAGTCTTCAGCCACGCGTTCGATGGTCGCGCGCTCGTGCAACTCGCTGCTGAAGGTCCACTGCAATGACAGTTCACCGCCATACACCTGCCCTTCGATGCTCAACCAGTTGGCCAGCGGGGCTTGCTCGTCCTGGGCCACGCCTGACTTCTCGGTGGACGGCACGAACAGCGCGCCGTCGTCGAACTGACCGTCGAACTGCCCCAGGTAGTTGAAGGTGATACGTGGTGCCGGCAGCTCGGCCAGCATCGCCTGTACCTGTGGCTCGCCCAGATAGCGCAACACACCGAACCCCAGGCCTTTGCCGGGCACTGCGCGCAGTTGCTCCTTGACCGCCTTGATCGAACCGGCCAGGTCCTGTGCCGGGGTCAACTTGACCGGGAACAGACTGGTGAACCAGCCCAGGGTGCGGGTCAGGTCAATGTCTTCAAACAGCTCCTCGCGACCATGCCCCTCAAGCTGGATCAACACCGATTGCTCACCGCTCCAGCGGGCAATGACGCGTGCCAGCGCGGTCAACAACAGGTCATTGACCTGGGTACGGTAGGCAGCCGGCGCCTCTTGCAGTAATTGACGTGTCAATTGGGCGTCGAAGGTCACGGCGACCTTTTGCCCCAGGGCATTGCTCAACCCACCTTGCAGATGATCGCAGGGCAAGTCTGCGGGAGCATCGGCCAGCGCCGCCTGCCAATAGTCCAGCTCCCGAGCCAAGGCCGGGCGCTGGGCATAGTCCTGCAACTGCTCGGCCCAGGCTTTGTAGGCGCTGGTTTTCGCCGGTAACACCAGGGTTGCACCGGCCCTGGCCTGGGTCAGCAGGCTTTGCAGGTCTTCAAGCAGTACGCGCCAGGACACCCCGTCCACCACCAGGTGATGGATGGCCAGCAACAGCCGTTGGCTACCGTCCGCCATATTCACCAACAGCACCCGCAACAGCGGGCCTTGCGCCAGGCTCAGGCTACGTTGAGCCTCATCGCAGAGGGCGTTTAGTTCCTCGGCGGTAGCCGCCTGGCGTTGCCATACCGGCGATGCATCCGGCATCGCGCCGTGGACCTGGGTCCAGCCTTGGGTGCCGGCCTCAAAACGCAGGCGCAGGCCATCATGCTGCTCGATCAGGCGCAGTACGGCGGCATCCACATGGGCCAGGTCGAGGGTTTCTCGCGGGGTCAGCAACAGCGATTGGTTCCAGTGCGCACGCTGAGTCATCGGTTGCTCGAAGAACCACTGTTGCACCGGGGTCAGCGGCGCCTCGCCGCTGACCGGACCTTGATCAAGGGTGACTGCAACGTTGGCCTGGCAAACCTGTGCCAGGCTGCGCACGGTCTGGTGCTGGAACAAGTCCCGCGGGCTGAAGGCAATCCCGGCTTGACGGGCACGCCCGACCACTTGAATGGAGACAATGGAGTCGCCGCCCAATTCGAAGAAATTGTCTTCCAGACCGACCTGTTCCACGCGCAATACGTCACGCCAGATCGCCGCCAGGGTCTTCTCGATATCACTGGCAGGGGCAACGTATTCGGCCTGCACGCCAGCCTCGGCGCGCGGCAGGGATTTGCGGTCAAGTTTGCCGTTGGGCATCAACGGCAGCACCGTGAGCTCCAGCAGGTGTTGCGGCACCATATATTCCGGCAGGCCTTGCAGCAGGCTGGCCTTGAGCTGTTCGCGCCAGTCGGCCGGCGGTTGCTCGCAGGTCAACACCAGATAAGCCACCAACTGCTTGCCGTCCTGGGCCAGCACCACAGCCTCACGGACCAGTTCGTGCTCGCACAGGCTGGCTTCGATTTCGCCCAGTTCGATACGCAGGCCACGCAGCTTGACCTGGTGATCGAGACGCCCGAGATATTCGATAACCCCATCGACCCGATAACGCGCCAGGTCGCCGGTGCGGTACAAGCGCTCACCCGCATTGAACGGATCGGGCACAAAGCGCTCGGCGGTCAGCCCTGGCCGCTGATGATAACCACGGGCCAGGCCAACCCCACCCAGGTACAGCTCGCCCCCCGCGCCGACGGGTAAAAGGCTCAGGCCGGAACCAAGGATCTGGGTGCGCAGGTTGTCGATTGGCACACCGATGGGCACGCTGGCCCGACGCTCGTCCACACACCGCCAATGCGTCACGTCGATGGCGGCTTCAGTCGGGCCATAGAGGTTGAACAGTCCGGCGCCCGGTAATTTGCTGAACACCTGCTGCTGGGCATCCACCGGCAGGGCTTCACCGCTGCAAATGATGCGTTTGAGACTGCCACAGGCCTCGACCCCGGCCTCATGGATAAAGGCCTGTAACATCGAGGGTACGAAGTGCAAGGTCGTGACCTGGTAACGCCCGATGGTTTCGATCAGGCGTGCCGGCTCCCGGTGCTCGCCCGGTAGCGCCACGGCCAACCGCGCACCGACCATCAGCGGCCAGAAGAACTCCCAGACCGAGACGTCGAAACTGAACGGGGTCTTTTGCAGTACCGTGTCGCGGGCATCCAGGCTGTAGGCGCGCTGCATCCACCACAGGCGGTTGGTCAGTGCCGTATGACGGTTGCCCGCCCCTTTGGGCCGCCCGGTGGAGCCCGAGGTATAGATCATGTAGGCCAGTTGTTCCGGCAGGCATGGCAGTGCCGGGTTGGCGTCGCTGTAACCTTCCAGCCAGTCGCCTTCCTGGTCCAGGCACAAGGCCTGAACGGTCTCGCCCAGCGGCAGGTTGTCCAGCAGGTGGCTCTGGGTCAACAGCAAGCGCACGCCACTGTCTTCGATCATGTAGCGCAGGCGTTCGCTGGGGTATTCCGGATCGAGCGGCACGTAGGCACCACCGGCCTTGAGAACCGCGAGCAGCGCCACGACCATTTCCACCGAACGCTCGGTGGCCACGCCCACCAGCAACTCGGCACCAGCCGGTGCCGATTCGCGCAGCTTGTGCGCCAGACGGTTGGCGCGCTGATTGAGTTGTTGATACGTCAGGGCCTGCTGGTCGAACAACAGGGCAATCGCCTGTGGATTGCGCTGCACCTGCTCCTCGAACAACTGATGCACACCGCGCTGCGCCGGGAACTGCGCCTCGGTACGGTTCCAGTCCAGGACCTGGGCCTGCACCTGGGCGGCATCGAGTACCGGCAGTTCACTGACCCGCCGCGCGCTGTCGGCGACGATCTCGTTGAGCACCTTGAGCCAATGGCCCGCCATGCGCTCGACAGTCGCCTGAACGAACAGATCACTGGCAAAGGTCAGGGCAGCCTTGAGCGTGCCGCCTTTTTCGTAGGTATCCAGGGTCAGGTCGAATTGGGTGGTGCGACTGTCCCATTCAAGCCGGCTCAAGCTGAGCCCGGAGCTCAGCTGCAACGTCTCGATGTCAGCCACTTCCGGCTGATGGTTGTACATCACCTGGAACAGCGGGGTGTGGCTCAGGCTACGCTCCAGCTTGAGAGCATCGACCAGACGCTCAAATGGCAGGTCCTGATGGGCCTGCGCGGCATTGACCACGTCCTTGAGGTCCTGCAATAGGCCAGCGACCAGGGTCTGCTCGTCAAAGCGCGCACGGATCACCTGGGTGTTGACGAACAAACCGATCAGGCCTTCGACTTCCAGCCGGTTACGGTTGGCAATCGGCACACCGACCCGCAAGTCGGTCTGGCCGGTGTAGCGATACAACAGAATATTGAAGGCTGCCAGCAACACGGTGAACAACGACACATTCTGCTGGCGCGCGAACTGACGCAATTCATCCGCCAGGGCTGTCGGCAGATCGAACTCGTAACGACGGCCTTGATGGCTGGCCACTGCCGGGCGCGGGAAGTCAGTCGGCAACTCAAGCACGGGATGCTCATCGCCCAGTTGCTCCTGCCAATACGCCAATTGGCGTTCCTGCTCGCCGGCTTCCATCCAGCGTCGCTGCCACAAGGCATAGTCGGCATACTGGATCGGCAGCGGTTCGAGACTCAGCGCCTGACCACGACGGTGAGCGTCATAGAAGCGCACGAATTCGTCGATGATGATACTCATCGACCAGCCATCGGAAACGATGTGATGCAAGGTCAACAACAGCACGTGCTGCTCGGCATCGAGCTTGATCAGCTTGACTCGCAGCAACGGACCGGCAGCCAGGTCGAATGGCTGCATTGACTGCTCCTGGGCTTCACTGCGAACCCGGCGCTCACGCTCGTCCTCGGGGAGGATGCTGAAGTCCTCGCGCTCGACAATCAACGGGGCGCTGGCGGGCACTTGTTGCAGACTTTCGTCAGGTAACTGGCGAAATACCGTGCGCAAGGCTTCGTGGCGCTCCACCAGGCTGGCGAAGGCCTGCTCCAGTGCCAACTCGTCGAGCCTACCCTTGAGCCGCACGGCACTGGGCAGGTTATAGGCGCCGCTTTGCGGATCCAGTTGCCAGAGGAACCACATCCGTCGCTGTGCGTAGGACAACGCCTGACGATCTTCGACTTCTACACCCGCCGGGATCGGAAACTGAGCAAAATCCACCCCTTCCTTTTGCAAGGCCGCAAGGAACAGCCGGCGTTTTTCCAGGGGCAACCCGATAAACCGGCGAGCGAGTTTCAAGGAGTCTTCAGCATTCATTTCTTAGCATCCGGATCAATAGGCAGGAAGCACAAAGGCACGTCGTCCCTATAAAACGAATGCAACCGGGGAAAATTAGCGACTGAGAACAACTATCTTGTAGTCGCCGAGGCAGAGAAGATAAGGTCCGCAGGACCTTGAGGCGCTTGAGGAATTCTGCGCTTGAAGCACCGCAATGCCGCCTGGCTGACTGCTGAATGAGTCAGTGGCTACAGGGCCTGGATACAGAGTGATCGTTCCCGCTTGTACGGGAACAATCGAGGATGACGCTTACAGCTGGTCGGCAGAAAAGCCTTCGGCCATCGCCACAATCACCTTGCGCTTGCCCTCGAACGGCGCGCGCGCGTGAGCTGCAAGCATATTGTCGAGCATCAGCACATCACCCGACTGCCAGGGGAAGCTGATCATGCAGTCGTCGAGCACCGCGCGAATCTCGTTGAGCACCTCGTCTTCAATGGCCGAGCCATCGCCGTAATAGACATTACGCGGTAGATCTTCCTCATCAACGATGTCCAGCAGCGATTCACGCACCTCCGCTTGCAGGTTGGAAATATGGAACAGGTGCGCCTGGTTGAACCAGACCATCTCACCCGTGCGCGGATGGCGAGCCACCGCCTGGCAGGTCTGGCGGGTGCGCAACTCGCCATCGTCCTTCCACTCACAAACAATTCCGTGCGCCTTGCAATACGCCTCGGCGACTGCCCGGTCCTCGGTATTGAACACCTGCTCCCAAGCCACATCCAGGCCGTTGCCGAAGTTGCGGACATACATCAGGCCCTTGCTGACGAAACGCTCGCGGATATAGGCCGGGATACGCTTGTAGACCTCACGACTGTCGGCAATCGGCGTCTCGCCCCCCGACTGCGCGGCGATCATGCTGTAGAACCAGATTCTCATTGGCCAATCACGGGAGTAGGCCTGCTCATTGTGCAGCGGAATACTCTGGTGCGCCGGATACTCGGTGGAGGTGTACACCCCTTGCGTGACACTGCTTCGCGGGGTCGAGCCAAACTCGTAGCTCAACAAAGGATGACCAAAACTGGCTGCAAACTCGCGAAACTGTTCGGCACCCTCCAGGGTAAACCCGCGAAACAGAATCCCACCGTCGCGCAACAAGTGTTCATCCACCAACGCGCTGAGTTCTTCAAACACCGCCAGCAGGCTGGTGCCTGGCTCAGTGGCCTCGACCAGCAGCGGCAAACGCCCCTGCCCTGCCCGTAACGGACCAACGGAAAATCCCAAGGCAACACCCATGATGGGCCTCCTGTAAACAATCGATTGCGCCAGCGGGCGCGGTTCTAGCGAGCGAGTGCGCTCATCTGGACGTAGCGGCGATGATGCCCCTCCAAGTGTTCCTTGATGACCCGCAGCACCCGCGCTTCATGCTCATGAATGAAGAAGTGGCCACCGGTCATCATATCCACCGAGAAGCTGCCGCCCGTCTCCTTGCTCCAGCCGATCAGTTGCTCCGTGGTGGCTTTGTCTTCCTTGCCACCCAGGACATGGACCGGGCATTTGAGCAGCGGCCGCTCCTGCGGGCGAAAACGTCCGCACAGCAAGAAATCGGCGCGCAGTACCGGCAGGGTCAGGCTCATCAGCTCCTTGTCCGCCAGCACAGCCTCACTGGTGCCCTGGAAAGTACGCAGTTGATCAATCAACTGCTCATCCGTCTTGGGTTCGGCAAAGTCACGATCGTAGTCACTGCGCAGGGTCGGCGCCGCCGTGCCCGAGGCAAACAGCGCCACCGGCTCCGGGCAGCCCAAGGCGCGAAACGCATGTGCCATTTCACACGCCAGCAAGGCGCCCAGGCTATGCCCGAACAGCGCATAAGGCGCCTCAAGCGACGGCTTGTGCTCCACAGCCAATTGGCGCGCCAGGGTGCGCATGTCAGTTTGCAGAGGTTCATCAAAACGTGCGCCACGGCCCGGCAGCTCCACTGGCTGCACGTGCAGCCATTCCGGCAGTTTGCGCCGCCACCGACTGTAGACCATGGCGCTGGCGCCGGAGTACGGCAAGCACAGCAGTGTCAGCTTGGTCACCACGTTTACCCCAATCTATTACGTGTAAAAGGAACGGATGAAGGCCTGGGCAAATTAGGGTCACGCCAGACCACCCGCAACATCATGTATAAATTTCATGCAGCAACGCTCGTTCCCTTGTTCAGATCAATAACCAATACAAGAGGGATCGCCGTGGATTTGCAGACCATTCTGACCAAGCTGTTTGCCAATGCCGGCGCCGTCGGCATTGAAGGTGTCTTTCAATTCACATTCGCACCCGAACAGGCATTCTGGTCCGAGGTCAAAACCCACAGCCGCACCGAGCGTGGCCGCCACGCCCACCCCGACGTGACCATCGAGGTGACGGAACGGGACTTTCTCGGGATCATGGGGGGCATGGTCAACGTCGAAGAGCTGTTTGCCAGCGGACGCCTGAAGATCAGCGGCAATATGGGCCTGGCCACGATGCTGCCACAGATCATCGACCATGCGCGCCAGGGTGGCGCCAAGGTGGAAAAGGTCGATAAGAACAAGCGCTACCCGACGCCGGCGCGCTTGAGCGAGCGAATTTCAGCCAGCCTGCCGCCCCTGCGCACCGTGGAACGCCGGCCGCGCAGCGAAGTGTCCGTCAGCGAATTTCGCAGCCGTTACCTGCCCCACGGCATCCCCTTGGTGATCAGCGATGCGCTGCAGGACTGGCCCCTGTTCAAACTCAGCCGCGAAGAATCCCTGGTGCACTTCGCCGAACTGCAAGGCATCACCCGTCACGGGGACTACGTGAAGAAGACCTTCTCCGCAGACCGCGACTTTCGCTCCACCTCCATGGCGGACTTTATTGCCTCGCTGGAAACTCCCGCAGCGAAAAACGCCGACGGCACGCCGCCTGCCTACATGGGCAACAATATTCTGCCGGCACAACTGATGCAGCAGATCAAACACCCGCCCTACTTCGATCAGTCGCAGTTCATCGCGCCACGCATCTGGATCGGCCCCAAAGGCACGCTGACGCCCCTGCATCGCGATGACACGGACAATATGTTTGCCCAGGTCTGGGGGCGCAAATCCTTCACCCTCGCCGCACCGCATCACCGTGAAGCGCTAGGCACCTGGTCGACGTCGCCAGAGGGCGGGCTCGACGGCTGCGAAGTCAACCCAGACGCCCCGGACTACCAACGCTTCCCGGCGTCCCGCGACGTGAGCTTCCTTCGGGTGACCCTGGAGGCAGGCGACCTGTTGTTCCTGCCTGAAGGCTGGTTCCATCAGGTGGAATCTGTCTCCACCTCTCTGTCCGTGAATTTCTGGGTCAACTCCGGGCGCGGCTGGTAACACCAGAACCCTGTGGGAGCTCGACAGCTCCCACAAGGGATTGGCGGTGGACTCGGGATTTCAGTCTGGATGAAGATCAAAGGTGGGAGCTGTCGAGCCCCGGCGAGG
>NZ_JAHIDY010000075.1:0-12764 GCF_018732265.1 Pseudomonas sp. TAE6080 | reverse complement strand
CTCATGCTGCTGAGGCTGCTAGCTGAAACTGTCCAACTTTTCGGGGGCAGTCCACTATGTGGGAGCGGGCTTGCCCGCGATGCAGGCGCCTCGGTTTTCCAGTTGCCACTGAGGTGATGCTATCGCAGGCAAGCCAGCTCCCACAGGGCGTTGTGGTGAGCAAGGGATTGTTGTTCGGGTCAGGAAGTATGCACCTGCTCCGCCGGCTGCTCACGCTGTGTCACCCAGTACTCCACCAGTTCACGCAGTTGCGACAGCTCCACCGGCTTGGCCATATGCCCATCCATCCCGGCCTGGCGTGCGCGTTCCTTGTGTTCCGAGAGAATGTGCGCGGTCAGCGCCACCACCGGTGTGCGTGTGCGCTGGTTGCTGACTTCCCAGACCCGTAACTGCTGGGTCGCGGAGAAGCCATCGAGGATCGGCATTTCGCAGTCCATCAACACCAGGTCGTAGCGCTGGGCCTTCATCGCCTGCAAGGCTTCCTCGCCATTGCTGGCGGTATCGGGTTGCAGGTTGAGCTTGCCGAGCATGCCGCGAATCACTTTGGTGGAGATGCTGTTGTCTTCAGCCACCAGGATGCGGAAGTCGCTGGGCACGGTGACGGCCACGGGCGCGTTCGGCACCGTGTGGCGCGGTTGCACGACACCTTTGCTGCGCTGGGTCAGTTCGTCGGCCAGGGTGGTCTTGAGGGTGTAGCCCGCGACCGGCTTGGCCAGGATGCGCTTGATCCCGCAGTTGCGCGCGATGATCTTGCTCGGCGCGTTGCTGATACCGGTGAGCATGATCAGCAGGATGTCGTGGTTCAGGCTCGGGTCTTCCTTGATCTTCGCCGCCAGCTGCATGCCGGTCATGCCGGGCATGTTCTGGTCCAGCAGCACCACGTCGAAATAGTCGCGCAGGTGTGCCTTGGTGCGCAGCAGGGCCAGGGCTTCCTTGCCCGATGACACGGCGCTGACATTCAGGCCCCAGGCAGTACATTGCTGCACCAGTACTTTGCGGCACGTGTCGTTATCGTCGACGACCAGTACCCGTGCGTCTTGCAGTGGGCCGTCGAGGTCGGAGGTCGGGTGTTCCAGGCGCTCGGGGTCCAGCGGCAAGGTCAGCCACAGGGTGCTGCCTTGCTGGCTGCCAGCCTTGATGCCGAACTCGCCATTCATCAACAGGATCAGTTGGCGCGCGATCACCAGGCCCAGGTGGCCGCTCAGGCGGGTGGCCGAGAGGAAGTTCTTGCTGTGCAGTTCGCTGTGCAGCAGGGCATCACGTTCGGCGGCCTCCATCGGCAAGCCGCTGTCTTGTACGGCAATGCGCAGGCGCGGTTTGCTGCTGCGTTCATCCAGGGCGACCACGATCAGCACTTCGCCTTCGTCGGTCTTGTGCAGGGCATTTTCCAGCAGGCTCAACAGGGCCTGGCGCAGGCGTGTCGGGTCGCCGCTGATGACCCGTGGCACCTGGGGCTGGATAAAGCTGATCAGCTCGACGTTCTGCTGCTCGGCCTTGGCGCGGAAAATACTCAGGCAGTCTTCGATCAGGGCATTGAGGTCGAACTGCACATCATCGAGTTCGATTTGCCCGGATTCGAGCTTGGAAATGTCGAGAATCTCGTTGATCAGGGTCAGCAGCTCATTGCCGGCGCTGTGGATGGTCTGCACGTAGTCGCGCTGCTTGACCGACAAAGGTGTGCCCAGCAGTAACTCGGTCATGCCCAGCACACCGTTCATGGGCGTGCGGATCTCGTGACTGATCTTGGCCAGGAACTCGGCCTTGGCGGCGATCTCGGCGTTGCTGGCCGCCAGGTCGCGGCTCAGGCTGAAACGGTCCTCGACGATGCTGCGTTGGCGTTCGCCCAGGGCCTGGCTCATCAACAGGCCGCTGACGCAGATCACCGCCAGCAAGGTGATGATCAAGCCTTGCGGGGCCACCAGGGTCAGGCCCAGCAAGGCCGGCAGGATAATCAGCGTACCGGTGTTGAACACCAGCATGGCCAGCAGGAACAGGCGTGCCGGCCGGTAGCCTTTTTGCCAGTGGTAGGCGGAGACAAACAGCATGCTCAGGCCTGCCAGCGCCACCAGGGCGTAGGTGATGATGTTCAGCGGCAGGGTGTTGACGAACAGCAGCAACAGGCCGCACAGGACGATCAGCAGGATATCTGCCATCAGCAGCTTGTTCAGCGGATGCGGGCCCAGTGGTGCGAAGAAACGGTAGGCGAACATCAAGCCGCATGGCGCCGTCAGCAGCAACGCCATATAGGAACCGGGGGTTTGCATGGCGTGCCAGTTCGGCAACCACGGGCCCAACAGGTTGAGCAGCAGTAACAGGCTGAGCAGCAGCAGCACTTCGCAGGCCGCCAGCCACAGGCTGCTGCGCGAACGATGGTAGGCGTAGCGGGCGAGGTTATGCAGGATCAGCATCAGCAGGCAGCCGAACAACAGGCCATAGACCAGGGTCTGGGTCTGGTTGGCGGCGGCCATCACGGCGGGTTCCAGGGTCAGGTACGGCCGCAGTTCGTGCTCCGAAACCAGGCGCACATACACCTCCAGGGGCTTCTGGCTCTGGGGCATGGGCAGCATGAAATCACTGCTGGGCAGCGGGCGTTCAGCCTGGGGTTGGCGGGTGCCGGTATTCACTTGCTCGATCAGCGTGTCGCCGTCCAGCACGTACAGATTGAGGTGCGCCAGGTCTGGCGCAAAGACCCGCAGCACTTGCTCGTGCTTGCCGGGTTGCAGCTTGAAGCGTACCCACAGCGCACCATTGGGCTCGGCGGCGGTGATCCGGTCCAGTTCGATAGGGCTGAATTGGTTGGTGTAGCGGGGTGAGCGAATGTCGCTCAATTGCAGGTCGGCCTGTTCATCAAGCAATACGGCCCAACCACTGCCTTGCGCGAAGGCCTGGGTCGGCAACAGACAGAGCAGGGTCAGCAGGCTGACAGTAAAAACTATGGCGATCCTGAGCCAGCGCACGGCGAAATCCCTTCGTAGGTTAATGCACGGGGTTAACTATGCGCGGGACCGTAACAGGACGGCAAGGGCCAAAGGCCCCTGCCTAGCCGAACGGATAGCTGCTTACTGATCTTCGCCCCGCTCACGGGCAATGGCACGGTAGCCGATGTCCTTGCGGTAGAAGCAGCCCTGCCAGTCGATCTTCGCGGCGAGCTTGTAGGCTTGCTGCTGGGCGGCATCGACACTGGCGCCCATGGCGGTGGCGCACAGTACACGGCCACCGGCAGTGACGACCTGGCCATCCTTGAGCGCGGTACCGGCGTGGAATACCTTGCCTTCGAGTGTAGCGGCTGCATCCAGGCCCTGGATCACATCACCCTTGGCGTAGTCGGCAGGGTAACCACCGGCTGCCAGCACAATGCCGACGCTCGGACGTGGATCCCACTGTGCTTCAACCTTGTCCAGGGCCTGGGCCAGTGCGGCTTCCACCAGCAGCACCAGGCTCGACTGCAGGCGCAGCATCACCGGTTGGGTTTCCGGGTCGCCGAAACGGCAGTTGAACTCGATGACTTTCGGGTTGCCGGCCTTGTCGATCATCAGGCCCGCGTACAGGAAACCGGTGTAGACATTGCCTTCATCGGCCATGCCACGCACGGTCGGCCAGATCACCAGGTCCATCACGCGCTGGTGCACCTGGGCGGTGACCACCGGGGCAGGGGAGTAGGCACCCATGCCACCGGTGTTCGGGCCGGTGTCGCCGTCGCCGACGCGCTTGTGGTCCTGGCTGGTAGCCATCGGCAAGACGTTCTTGCCGTCGACCATCACGATGAAGCTGGCTTCTTCGCCGTCGAGGAATTCTTCGATCACCACCCGCGAACCGGCGTCACCGAAAGCGTTGCCGGCGAGCATGTCGCGCACCGCGTCTTCGGCTTCCTGCAGGGTCATCGCCACGATCACGCCTTTACCGGCGGCCAGGCCATCGGCCTTGATCACGATCGGTGCGCCTTTTTCACGCAGGTAAGCCAGGGCTGGCTCGATCTCGGTGAAGTTCTGGTAATCGGCGGTCGGGATCTTGTGGCGAGCCAGGAAGTCCTTGGTAAAGGCTTTCGAGCCTTCCAGCTGGGCCGCGCCCGCAGTCGGGCCGAAGCAGTCCAGGCCGCGGCTGCGGAACAGGTCCACGACACCGGCAACCAGTGGCACTTCCGGGCCGACGATGGTCAGGGAGACGTTCTTTTGCGCAAAGTCGGCCAGTTGCTCAAGCGCCAATACGTCGATGGCGACGTTTTCGCACTTGGCTTCAATGGCGGTGCCGGCATTGCCGGGGGCCACGAATACTTTTTGCACGCGTGGGTCCTGGGCAACTTTCCAGGCCAGGGCGTGTTCACGGCCACCGCTGCCAATGATCAAAACATTCATTTCAAAAACCTCTGTGAAACGCTGTGCTTTCTGTAGGAGCGAGCTTGCTCGCGAAGATCGTCAACGATAACGGGGGCATCTGACTCCCCGTGGCGCTCTCGGGCTTTTCGCGAGCAAGCTCGCTCCTACAGTAGGAAAGCAGTGGTGTTTAGTGACGGAAGTGGCGCATGCCAGTGAAGACCATGGCGATGCCGGCTTCATCAGCCGCGGCGATAACCTCGGCATCACGCATCGAGCCACCCGGTTGGATCACGGCAGTAACCCCCGCTTTTGCGGCGTTATCCAGGCCATCACGGAACGGGAAGAATGCGTCGGAAGCCATCACCGAACCCACCACCTGCAAACCGGCGTGTTCAGCCTTGATCGCGGCGATACGCGCCGAGTTCACACGGCTCATCTGGCCCGCGCCGACGCCGATGGTCTGGCGGTTCTTGGCGTAGACGATGGCGTTGGATTTAACGTACTTGGCCACTTTCCAGGCAAAGATCAGGTCGTTGATCTCTTGCTCGGTCGGCGCGCGCTTGGTCACAACTGTAAGGTCTTGGCTGCCGATCATGCCGATGTCGCGGCTCTGTACCAGCAAGCCGCCATTGACGCGCTTGTAGTCCCAGGCAGCGGCACGGTCAGCCGACCACTCGCCGCAGGCCAGCAGGCGCACATTGGCCTTGGCGGCGACGATGGCACGGGCCTCGATGCTGACGGAAGGCGCGATGATCACTTCGACGAACTGACGCTCGACGATGGCCTTGGCCGTCTCGGCGTCCAGTTCGCGGTTGAACGCGATGATGCCGCCGAATGCCGATTCGGTATCGGTGGCGTAGGCCAGTTCGTAGGCCTGGCGGATCCCACCTTCAGCGTCCGGGCTCACGGCCACGCCGCATGGGTTGGCGTGCTTGACGATCACGCAGGCTGGCTTGACGAAGCTCTTCACGCACTCCAGCGCGGCGTCGGTATCGGCCACGTTGTTGTAGGACAGCTCCTTGCCTTGCAGCTGGGTCGCAGTGGCGATCCCCACTTCGGCAGGCTTGGCTTCCACGTAGAACGCCGCGCTCTGGTGCGGGTTCTCGCCGTAGCGCATTTCCTGGGCCTTGATGAACTGGCTGTTGAAGGTGCGCGGGAACTGGCTGCGGCCTTCTGTGCTGAGGGTCTCGGCGGCCTGGTTCACGGTGCCCATGTAGTTGGCGATCATGCCGTCATAGGCGGCCGTGTGTTCGAAGGCCTTGAGCATCAGGTCGAAACGCTGGGCGTAGGTCAGGCCGCCGGCTTTCAGGCTTTCCAATACTTGGGCGTAGTCGCTGGCGTTGACCACGATGGCCACGTCTTTATGGTTCTTGGCCGCCGAGCGCACCATGGTCGGGCCGCCGATATCGATGTTTTCGATAGCGGTCGGCAGGTCGCAGCCTGGCTTGTTGATGGTGGCTTCGAACGGGTACAGGTTAACGGCCACCAGGTCGATCGGCTTGATGCCGTGCTCGTTCATGATGGCGTCGTCGATACCGCGACGGCCGAGGATGCCGCCGTGGATTTTCGGGTGCAGGGTCTTGACCCGACCGTCCATCATTTCTGCGAAACCGGTGTAGTCCGCGACTTCTACTGCGGCCACGCCGTTGTCCTGCAGCAGTTTGAAGGTCCCGCCCGTGGAGAGGATTTCCACACCCAGGGCTTCCAGCTCCCGGGCAAATTCGAGGATCCCGGTCTTGTCGGAAACACTGATCAAGGCGCGGCGGATCGGCAGGCGGGTAGTCTGGTCGGTCATCTCAATTTCCATCAAAAGCAAAGGAGTCAGCAAAAAAGGCGACCGGTTTTACGCGGGCGCCTTTCTGGTTTGATTGAATGCTTACAGCAAATCGTACTGTTTGAGCTTCTTGCGCAGGGTCCCACGGTTGAGGCCCAGCAGCTCACTGGCTTTGGTCTGGTTGCCCTTGACGTAGTTCATCACGCTTTCGAGCAAGGGCGCCTCGACTTCGGAGAGCACCAGGTTGTACACATCCGTGACGGCCGCGCCCTCAAGGTGGGCGAAATAATTGTGCAGCGCTTTCTCCACGCTCCCGCGAAGGGTCTGGCCTTCTTCGCTCGGCGTGTTGAGGTGCTGTTTCAAATTGACGTTGTCGCTCACGGGTGTTGTTCCACTCACTAAAGTCTCGGTCATCATCGTCATGCGGCCACCCCTTCTCCGTCCCCTGCTCTCAGGCTCTTGTCTCGTTCGGCAAAGAACTCACGAACGGCGGTGACCTGTGCTTGCGTTTCATCCAAACGATTGAACCCTGCGCGAAACTCTTTGGCGCCGGGCAGGGTTGCGAGATACCAACCCACATGCTTGCGAGCAATGCGTACGCCCATCACGTCTCCATAGAAGGTGTGCAGGGCGGCCAGATGCTCTAGCAGAATACGTTCCACCTCGAACAGCTCCGGTGCCGGCATGATTTGGCCGGTACGCAGAAAATGCTCGATCTCACGAAAAATCCATGGCCGCCCCTGGGCGGCCCGGCCAATCAACAGGCCATCGGCACCGGTCGCGTGCAGTACGCGCCGGGCTTTCTCGGCCGAGTCGATGTCGCCGTTGGCAAAGACCGGAATCGACACGGCTTGCTTGATTGCAGCAATGGTGTCGTATTCAGCCTCGCCGGTATAAAGGTCAGCGCGGGTGCGGCCATGCACCGCCAGTGCTGTAATGCCTGCCTGTTCGGCGATCTTCGCCACCGTCAGGCCGTTCTTGTTGTCCCGGTCCCAGCCGGTACGGATCTTCAGGGTGACCGGCACATCCACTGCACTCACTACGGCGTGCAGGATCTCGGCAACCAACTGCTCATCTTTCAACAGGGCGGAACCGGCGGCCTTGTTGCAGACCTTCTTGGCCGGGCAGCCCATGTTGATATCAATAATCTGCGCACCCAGCTCCACGTTGGCCCGGGCCGCCTCCGCGAGCATCTGCGCATCACCGCCGGCGATCTGTACCGAGCGGGGCTCGGGATCACCTTCGTGGATCATGCGCATCCGCGATTTGCGGGTGTTCCACAAGCTCATGTCGCTGGTGACCATTTCCGAAACCACAAGGCCTGCGCCCAAACGTTTGCACAGCTGACGAAAGGGCTGGTCGGTGACCCCCGCCATCGGGGCGAGAATCAAAGCGTTTGGCAATGTATATGGGCCGATGCGTACCGCCGACATAGGACTTCCCTGTTGTGGGGCCGGATCATTAGAGTTCGAAAAAGGGTTGGCATGATACCCGCTCTCGATGACTGGTTAAAGGCTGGATTGGATAAAATCTGAGCAGTTATTTCTTTATCGCCACCGGTTTGGTGATGGACGGTCAAGTCAATAACCGGCCATCCAAACCTTGGCGTGCAGATCGGATCACTCGGGGGAGTGGAAACTGAGACTGTAGTTCACAGCCTTGTTGCCTGGGTCGAGAATATCCAGGGCGATATGGATCGGGGTCTGGGACGGCATCTCGGTCTGCCCGGCCAGCTCGCCGCTGAGGTACTCGGCAGGCTTGAAGCGCCGGCTGGCGATCATCCGGCCATTGAGGTCGGCGAAGCGCAGCTCCAGCAGGGGGAATGGCTGGGAGAACGTGGCGCGGTTATAGATGATGGCATCTACGACCAGCGCGCCGGCGAACTCGGGGTGGCTGCGCACCACCAGGTTGCTGCTCTTGATGTGGGCGATATCGACCCGTGATGGCACCGTGCAGCCCAGTTTCGGGCACAGTTCCTGGAACCAGGGCCGGTATCTGTCCTGGCGGGCCAGATCATCGAACTGGTAGGCAATGTATTGGCCGGCGAGGGCGGCGGCGGCCAGCAGCACCAGGGTCAGCCAGAGCAGGCGGCGGCCCCAGCCGGTGGGACGCTTGCCGGCATAGAGGTGCAGCGGGTCGTCTTCCAGGTCCTGCAACATTTCGTCGTGGGCATTGCCCGTGGCGCGCGTGCGCTTGCGACGAGGTTGCGCGGCGGGGTCCGGCTCGGGCAGCGATTCGTCCGACGCGTTGCCGATGCTTGGTTCGGGTGGGTCGAGATCGTCGTCGACATGGCGGGCATGCAGTACGGGCTCGTCGTGTACCTCTTGGATGTCGAAGGACATCGAGGGTTCGGTACGCTGCGGTTTGCCCGTGGGTGTCGGGACCGGTTCGGCGGTTTCGTCGGCGTGGGCAATTGTCGCAGCCCGTTCGTCAGGCGGATCGCTGAACAGGCTGGCCGCCCACTGTTCCTCTTCAGCCTTGGCCGTGTCGCGGCTGGCACTCATCGGTTGGTCTTTTTGCCGACGGTCTGCCCCCGTCAGGCGCCGGTCGCTGCCTTGGGGCTGGGTGTGTTGAATCTCCCGGCGTTCCAGCTTGGCCAGTTCTTCGTCGAGGTCCAGGTGATCCAGGTCCAGCTCTTCAGCGGTCCATTGCTTCTGGCTGATGGCGCGCGGTGCGGTTTCTGCTGGCGCTTCAGGCGCATGGGTACGCTGCTCCAGCAACTGGCGAGCGGCGTTGAACACTTGCAGGCAAGAGCCGCAGCGAACCACGCCACGGGCCACGCTCAATTGAGCATGGCTGACGCGGAAACGGGTTTGGCAATGCGGGCACTGGGTGACGAAACTGTCGGTCATGCGGCCATCCGATTCATGCAGGCGCTCATTCTAGCGCCGACGACCGCTGATGCGTACCCAGCCATCACGGTTGGCGATGGGGTCCAGGTCAAAGTCCTGGGCATAGGCGGCGGCCACTTCTTCGCCCTGTTCGGCGAGGATCCCCGACAGTGCCAGGCGCCCGCCAGGCTTGACCAGGCTCGACAATTGCGGGGCCAGCGATACCAGCGGCCCGGCAAGGATATTGGCGACCAACACGTCGGCCTGCACCTGGGGCAATTGCTCCGGCAGGTACAGTGGGAATTTGCCTTCAGCAATGTTGTTGCGCCCGGCGTTATCGCGGGAGGCTTCCAGGGCCTGCACGTCGATGTCAGTGCCGACGGCTTCCTTGGCGCCCAGCAGCAGCGCAGCGATGGCCAGGATGCCCGAGCCGCAACCGAAGTCCAGCACGTTGCAGTCCTGCAAGTCCTGGCCGTCGAGCCATTCCAGGCACAGGGCGGTGGTCGGGTGGGTGCCGGTGCCGAATGCCAGGCCCGGGTCCAGCAGCAGGTTGACGGCCTCAGGCTCCGGGGCGGCATGCCAGCTTGGCACGATCCACAGGCGCTGGCCGAAACGCATGGGTTGGAAGTTGTCCATCCAGCTGCGCTCCCAGTCCTGGTCTTCGATCACTTCACTGTGGTGCTCGGGCAGCGGGCCGCCGGTCAACAGTTCCATATGGGCAAAGACACTGGTGGCGTCGGTGCCGTCTTCGAACAGCGCCAGCAAATGGGTGTGGGACCACAGGGGGGTGGTGTTCAGCTCGGGTTCGAAAATTGGCTGGTCTTCGGCGTCCATGAAGGTCACCGACACGGCGCCCACTTCGAGGAACGCGTCTTCATAGGTTTCGGCTTGTTCTGGGCTGATGGCGAGACGGACTTGCAGCCAAGGCATGGCGGGCACCTTTGAAAAAATGAGTGTGCAGCGGGGTGGGGCTGCGAAAGGGCGCAAGTTTACGCGAGCGGCGAGGATAAGACGACAGTGCAAGTTACACACCAATCAAATGTGGGAGCTGGCTTGCCTGCGATAGCATCACCTTGGTGTAACTGATGCACCGAGGTGCCCGCATCGCAGGCAAGCCAGCTCCCACAGGGTTTGTGGTGTTCTTGCGTGCCCATAAACAACAAAACCGCCCGAAGGCGGTTTTGTTGGATGGAGCACTTACTGGTTGGCCAGCTTGTGTTCCAGGTAGTGAATGTTCACACCACCTTCGCAGAAGCCTTCATCACGAACCAGATCCCGATGCAGTGGGATGTTGGTCTTGATGCCGTCGACCACGATCTCGTCCAGGGCATTGCGCATACGGGCCATGGCCTCGTCGCGGGTGGAGCCCCAGGTGATCAGCTTGCCGATCAGCGAGTCGTAGTTCGATGGAACCTTGTAGCCGCTGTACAGGTGCGAATCGACGCGAACGCCGTTGCCGCCTGGTGCATGGAAATGCTTGACCAGACCTGGACTCGGCATAAAGGTCTTCGGGTCTTCGGCGTTGATCCGGCACTCCAGGGAGTGGCCGTGGATCTTCACGTCATCCTGGGTGAAGGACAGCACGTTGCCAGCGGCGATGCTGAGCATCTCCTTGACGATGTCGATACCGGTGACCATCTCCGAAACCGGATGCTCTACCTGCACACGAGTGTTCATCTCGATGAAGTAGAAGCGGCCGTTCTCGTAGAGGAACTCGAAAGTACCCGCGCCACGGTAGTTGATATCGATGCAAGCCTTGACGCAGCGCGCCAGGACTTCCTGACGTGCTTTTTCATCCAGGCCCGGTGCCGGAGCTTCTTCCAGGACCTTCTGGTGACGGCGTTGCAGCGAGCAATCGCGGTCGCCCAGGTGGATGGCGTGGCCCTGGCCGTCGGACAGTACCTGGACTTCCACGTGACGTGGGTTGGTCAGGTATTTTTCCAGGTAGACCATCGGGTTGCCGAACCAGGCGCCCGCTTCGGAGCGAGTCTGCTTGGCCGCTTCGATCAGGTCTTCTTCCTTGTGCACCACGCGCATGCCGCGACCACCACCGCCGCCAGCGGCCTTGATGATCACCGGGTAACCGACTTCGCGACCAATGCGCAGGGCGGTTTCCTCGTCCTCAGGCAGCGGGCCGTCGGAACCTGGAACGGTTGGCACGCCGGCAGCGATCATGGCGTCCTTGGCCGAAACCTTGTCGCCCATCAGGCGAATGGTCTCGGCTTTCGGGCCGATGAAGGCGAAGCCGGATTTTTCCACCTGTTCGGCGAAATCGGCGTTTTCCGCGAGGAAGCCGTAGCCAGGGTGGATGCCATCAGCGCCGGTCACTTCAGCCGCGGCGATGATGTTCGAGACCTTCAGGTACGAGTTCGTGGCCAGGGGCGGGCCGATGCAGATGCTCTCGTCCGCGAGTTTCACGTGCATCAGTTCGGTATCGGCCGTCGAGTAAACAGCGACGGTCTTGATGCCCTCTTCCTTACAGGCGCGCAGGATCCGCAGCGCGATCTCGCCGCGGTTGGCGATCAGGACTTTTTGCAGTTTCTTCGCAGGTTTCAACATCGAAGGCGCTCCGCGGTTCAAACGATGGTGAACAGCGGCTGGTCGTACTCAACCGGCTGACCGTTTTCTACCAGGATGGATTCGATGACGCCGGCTTTTTCGGCCGTGATGTGGTTCATCATCTTCATCGCTTCCACGATGCAGATGGTGTCGCCCACTTTCACGGTCTTGCCCACTTCAACGAAGGCTGGCGAGGTCGGTGCCGGAGTGCGGTAGAAAGTACCGACCATTGGCGACTTGACCACGAAACCGTTCAGTACGGGGGCGGCCGGTGCAGCTGGAGCTGCGGCGGCGGCAGGAGCGGCAGCCGGAGCAGCAGCGGCTGGAGCCGGTGCTTGCATCTGTGGCGCGTAGAACTGCTGGGCCGGGGTCTTGCTGTGACGGCTGATCCGTACGGATTCTTCGCCTTCCTTGATTTCCAGCTCGTCGATACCGGATTCTTCCAGCAGTTCGATCAATTTCTTAACTTTACGGATATCCATGAATCATCAACTCCCAAGGGTCGGTCAGGGGCGTTTAGCCTGTTCTTCAATGTGTTCCAGGGCGGCCTCCAGGGCCAGTCGGTAACCGCTGGCGCCAAGGCCGCAGATCACTCCTACCGCTACGTCGGAGAAGTAAGAGTGATGGCGGAAAGCTTCGCGTTTATGCACGTTCGATAAATGCACTTCGATGAATGGGATGCTCACCGCCAGCAGCGCGTCACGTAATGCAACACTTGTGTGCGTAAAAGCGGCGGGATTGATCAGGATAAAGTCCACGCCTTCGCTGCGCGCGGCGTGAATGCGATCAATCAATTCATACTCGGCATTGCTTTGCAGGTAGAGCAGATGGTGGCCGGCTTCACGGGCCCGTCGTTCCAGATCGAGGTTGATCTGTTCGAGGGTGACTGCACCGTATACACCCGGCTCGCGGGTGCCGAGCAGGTTCAGGTTGGGTCCGTGCAGAACCAGTAAGGTCGCCATCGGCTGTTCCTTGTTATTGGATGTGGGTACGTCAGAACCCGGCGACTATGCCGCAAAGCCTTTGTGACTGTCCAGTTCTCTGCAATAGCCAGCACGATTAGCGAGGATTGCGCAAAGTATGTGACCGGGGCGCACGATCCGGTCATTGGTAATACGGTCTAGAAAGCAATGAAGATCGACTGTGGGAGCTGGCTTGCCTGCGATAGCGGTGGATCAGTAGCCGATTAGTCGCCTGGCACACCGCTATCGCAGGCAAGCCAGCTCCCACATTTGTGGACTGCCCCCAAGAAGTTGGACACCAATCCAATTTCTTGGGGTGTTCACA
>NZ_JAHIDY010000074.1:0-13324 GCF_018732265.1 Pseudomonas sp. TAE6080 | reverse complement strand
CTGACAGTCACGACCTCAAATCCGGTAACTGTCAGATGAAGTCTGAGTTTCTACATATAAAGATCATCGCGCGCAAATTGAGGCTAGCGATAGCTGTGGCTGCTTTTTTTGCTCAAATGTGTTTTTGCCCACAGAAATTAAAGTGTGGATCGACTTGGATAACACAGCTTTGTGTCCTAAATTCGGCATTGATTCCGTCATCGGCTCGGCATCAAACGTACCTGTAAATCCGGAGGTTCTCTTAAAAATGAACGAGCACTGGTTCTGAACGAATCAGCCGTCTGATGACATCTGTTCTTCCCGCCACCTACTGCCCCGGCTACGAACGCTACTGTTAATTGTCTGCGCTTCGAAAGCGATACCCTGCGGGCTGCTCGCACAATGGAGCCGCGGTAGAGACAGTGGTTACACCCTGCACCGATCCGCACGTGCAGCATTACTCAATGCCTCCTAACTATAATTATCTAATGCGTAGAGGCGTAGACGCCCGAATCTCGCTCCGGATAGCTCTCATACACATGCTCAAAAACAGCTGAGCACTTCAGGTTATAGAGTTCAGGCGTATAGGCGCGAGGTAGGCCGAGGTCCAGTGTGTCTTCGATGGCTAGCTTTAGTTGCGAGCGTGCTGTGCATTTCTGTCGCCAGTTAATGACGAGCAACTCCTTGAGGCGGGCCAGCAGTTCACGGGCGGCTTTTTTGACCGCGATGCGCTCTTCCCAGCTGAGGTCTGGGGCAGGTCGAGTGAGGATGTCGAAGATGACCAGCTCTTCCTCAGTCACGTTCTCGCGGACATGCCGCTCTTGCTCATGATTCAAGTTATTACTTAGGTCTAACAGCTCCTGATAAAGCTCTTCAATACTGCGACTGCCAGCGTTGTAGCTCTCAATCAGCGCTTCAAATTTCTCGGCAAAGTCGGCACGAGTACGGTTCAGCTGAATCATTCTTTCAAGCTTGGCGCGAATCGCCGCCTTGAGTTGCTCAAGGTCGGTGTTCTTGTGCTTGGCTTCTTTGAAGCGCTTGGCCAATGCTTCGAAGTTGATCTTTGATAGATCCAGCGCTGGTGGCCCTTCCTCGCGGATGGCATGCCCGGTGATGGAGTCATCCAGCAAACTGTTGATGTTATTAATTACCAGTGAAATGTCAGGCGGGTTTGGGCTCAGACTGGTCCGGATACATTCAGCCAGCGTCGATATGCAGGCAACACGACTGGCAAACTCCAGCGCAGACGGATCAGGTTTGACAGCCTGGTAAAGCGTGCTGACCAGCCTTTCATGCGCAAAAAAGTCACGGCGCAGTGAGTCAGGTGAGATCAGTTCGTTCATTGCGTCAGCGATGCACTGCAAGCGCTCTAAGCCACCAACGGGTGTTGCCTCGATTTCATCCAATATCACGCCATGAGCGGCGCAGAATGTGGTCGCTTCAGCCACGGTCTTACGCAAGTCTTCAACCAGCTGCTGCTTATCTTTTACCGGCTTCTTGCCGTTCTTACCTGCGCCATAGATGGCCAGCGCCTTTTCCAGGGAGGCGAAGACGTTGGCGTAATCGACGATGACACCGCTGTGTTTACCAGGGAAAACACGGTTGGCACGCGCAATAGTCTGCATCAACGAATGGTTACGCATCGGTTTGTCGAGGTAGATCGTCGAGCAGCTTGGTGCGTCGAAGCCGGTCAGCCACATGGCGCAAACAAAGGCGATGCGCAGCGGGTCTTCGGTGTCCTTGAACTTCTCATCCAATCCCGGATTCGACTCGTACATCCTTTTGCGATGTGGCTCGATATCCAACCCAAGGCTCTGCATTTGCTGAATTTCGTTTTGCCCTGGTGAAACAATCAGCGCCATGTCGGTGCTGGTCAGCACCTCTAGACGCTGTTTCAGTTCCGCTGCGCGCACATCGCGTCTTGCCTGGTCTGGGGTCATTCCGCCGCTATGTGCTTGGTATGCGAGTTCACCCAGTTCTTTTCGAACCTGCGCGGTTTCAGCAGCCCAGTGCTGCTTGACCTTGTCGTACATGCGCAGCGCAGTAGCTTTATCGATGCACACCACCATCGCCTTACCAACGAAGCCACGACCCAGGAAGTGCCGCACGATGTCGGCCGCCACAGTGTCCAGTCGATCATCGCGGGTGATCAGATGATATTGCCGGCCCAGCTCGCGCTCCAGCTTGGCTTCTTGGTCTGGGTCGAGTTCGGCATCTTCGATCAGTTGATAGATGTCCTCGTTCAAGTCCGGGTTAATAAGCTGCAATTCTGGCGTGCGGTTCTCGTAGAACAACGGCACGGTGGCACCGTCTTCGATGGACTGCTGAAAGTCATAGATAGAAACGTAGTCGCCGAAGATTTCTTTGGTGCGCTCTTCACCTGCAATCAGCGGCGTGCCGGTAAAGGCCAGGAACATCGCCTTAGGCAATGCCGCACGCATGTTCAGCGCCAGCGTGTCATATTGGCTGCGGTGCGCCTCGTCGGTGAGTACGATCACGTCAGAGCGATCACAGAGCAGTTCCGGCGTCTGAAACTTATGCACCAGGGTGAACACGTAGCGGTGATTGCCACGCAGCAATTCGCGCAAATGAGCGCCGCTGGCGGCATGGCATTCATCACCTTCGGCCTCACTTACCGCGCCGGTAGATTTGAAGGTTTTGGCAATTTGTTCGTCCAATTCAACCCGGTCGGTAACGACCACGAAGGTCCAGTTGCCGACCAGCTTTCGCAGCACCTTCTGGGCGAAGAACACCATTGAAAAACTCTTGCCACTGCCCTGGGTCTGCCAGAATACCCCGCCGCGCCCATGGCCCAGCTTGCGCGCTTCCAGCATCGAGGCGATGGCATTGTTCACGCCGAGAAATTGGTGGTTCTGCCCAATGATTTTGACCAGCCCGGCCTTGTGTTCGGAAAACAGCGTGAAGTTCTCGACCAGGTCCAGCAGGCGACTAGGGTCGCATGTCCCCCGCAGCATCACTTCCAGCGACACCCGGCGCGGCTCATCTTCGTGTTCGATACGCTTCCATCTAACCCAGCGCTCCCAGTCGGCAGTCAGCGAGCCGATCAAGCTGTCTGTGCCGTTGGAGGCAATCATAAATGCGTTAAACCAGAACAGCCCAGGAATCTGCTGTTTGTAGTGCGTCAGGTTCTCGTCGAATGCTGCGCGTGCAGGTACGCCGGGCTTCTTCAATTCGATCACCACCCAGGGTAATCCATTGACGAAGCCAACTAAGTCGGGGCGGCAGGTATAGAGCGCACCAGTCACGCTGAATTGGCTGACCAGCAGAAAGTCGTTGTTCTGCGGCTGCTCCCAGTCCACTACACGCAAGCGCTCAATCTTCTGGCCGCCGTGTTCATGGTCAGGCACGGACACCGTGATGCCTTCCTTGAGCAGTTGATAGGTCTCGCGATTGGCGGCTTCTGCAAGCATGGCGGAGCGGTCGCGGGCCAGTTCGTCAATGGCGGCGGAGATGGCTTCAGCGGGCAGCGTTGGATTGAGCTTGCACAGTGCGGCGCGCAGGCGGACGGCCAGAAAAACCTCACTCTTGGTTTCGCGTCCCAGCGTGCCGCTGGCGCCGAAGGTTTCTTCCATCGCCGACAGCGTCTGCCAGCCGAGATCAGCAAACAATCCGATGGCAGGTTGCTCGACGAGCTGATCTTCACTGTAGGCGTAAGCGCTCATTTCTCGGTCGTCCTTGAGGTCAATCTAGCCAGAGGGCTTGTGCGGTAGCAGTGGGGCGTGGGGGTGAGAGGTTTTTTTCATGACAATAACGGCACGCGCGCCAACTTGCTCAGGTTCTTTTCATGCTCATGCAATGGCCTCAATATCGATCTGCCCGGAGAGCAGGCGCGGCAGCAGCAGGTCGCGGGTGCGGCGGAGGTTTTGGCTCTGGCGCTGGAGCGTAGCCGTTTGACGTTCGAACGAGCCTGCCACTTCGCCAAACACTTCAAGCAAAGCAGTGGGCGGCATTAGAACCTCAACCTGCTTTAATACCGTCTGAGTTACTAGTGGTTGGGCGGCCCCCCCAGCATATCGACTCAATTCGGCCTCGGCGAGAAGTGAGTACAGAAACTCAGCATTTACCTCCTTAGATGCGGGGTATGCGACAAGCGTGTTATCAGATGCCCAGAACTTGCTTCTACAATAGACAACGGCTCCACAATAGGCGCCGACGCGCCCAATAACGACGCCATTTTCATGCCGAGACTCGTCACTTCCGCCGATGATCCCGTTCGATCCGTAAACAGGATAGAGCCCTTCACCACCCGGCTTGATCGCTTTGCCAGTGCCAAAGCGCACAACGTCGCCCAACTTCTTCACCTTCCACCCCTGCGGGATTTCGCCGAGTGGGGAGGCGATGCGTGGAATGCTCTCGTGGCCGGAGAAGCGGAAGTGGACGAACCATTCGCGGTAGAGGGCGCGGGCCATCGTTTCCAGAATCTTGATACGCCGCTGGCTGTTCTCAATGAGTTCGTCGTAGGCAGACAGAATGCCTGCGATGCGTTGCTGGACAGGGAGTGAGGGTACTAGGAAGTTAAAAGACAACAGCTTGTCCACGCTCAGATTGTCTTGAGTAGTGCCGCGCGACACGTTCTGCATCTGAAGCTTGAGGATCTCCATGTAGTACTTGATGAAGCGCACGTCTGCTTTAGCTGGGTCTGCGACAAAGCCCACAACGCTGTCAGGGAAGCATCCTTCGATGCTCAGAATCGCACTCTCTGCAATGTTCGCTGCAATCGTTATGCAAAGGGTTCCCGGTTTCCATAGCTTGCTCTGCGCTAGTCCGTCTTCGCTGTAAGTCTGTGAGTAATCAGTGAGATAAAAATTTGCTGCTTTTATGTCGCCTGTCTGAAAGAAAGGATACGGGCCGCCATACAGATGGGCTGCGTTACGTGGGCGGTGTCTCGACTTCCCACGGCCAACAGAACCTAATTCATCAAGCTTCATTGGTACCCATTCAGCCGTCACCATGCTCATGCTCCGAGCATCCCCGCCACATTCGTAGCAATGGTCTGCTCCAACTCCCGCGCTTGGACATTCAACGACTCCAGCTCTTCGTTCAAGGTTTCGAGCTGCTCCTTGAAGTCCTCGTCGCTCACGTCCTCGCCAGGCGCGACGCCGACGTAACGGCCGGCATTGAGCGACCAGCCCTGGGCTTCGATCTCTTGCAGCGTGGTGGCCTTGCACAGGCCCAGCACATCGACATAGGCCGGTTGCTCGCCGAACACTTCCTTGAGCTTGGCTTCAGCCTCCGCGCCGCCAAGAGTGAGGTCCAGCGCTTCGCCGCGATACAGGCGCACAAGGTTAGCGATAAAGCCAATCTGGGCGGCCGTCCAGTCGCGGTGGGCGCGGTCGATTTGGCGGTAAATATGGCGGGCGTCGATAAACAGCACTGTATCGGCACGCGGGGTATTGGCTTTGCCCTTGTCGAGGAACCACAGAGTCACCGGCAGGGTGACGGTGTAGAACATATTGGTGCCAACGGCGACCATTACATCAACAGCACGCGCTTCAATCAGTTTTTGTCGCATCTCCTGCTCGGAGGAACGCGCATCGGAAGCCGAGTTGGCCATGACGAAGCCGGCGCGGCCCTGTGCATTTAGCGACGAGTAGAAAAGCTGAATCCACAGGTAGTTTCCGTTGTCACTGCGCGGCAGGCCGAAGGGGAAGCGGCGACTAGGACCAACCATGTCGGTCAGGCGCTCTTTGTCTACGGCATTGACATTGAACGGCGGATTGGCCAGTACGAAGTCGAACTGGCCGACGGCATTGTGCGGGTCGTCATAGTAACTGTTGACGTTACCGCCGTGGCTTATCTGGCCTTCCAGCCCGTGCACTGCCAAGTTGAGGCGGCACAGTCGGCCAGTTTCATCGGTTTTTTCGACGCCGCAGATGGAGAGTTCTGCGGCAGGGTTTTTCTGATGTTCGGCCACAAAGCGCGCCGACTGTACGAACATACCGCCCGACCCGCAGGCGGGGTCAAGAATACGGCCGTGAAAGGGTTCAATCACTTCGGTGAGCAGGCGCACGATGCTGCTAGGGGTGTAGAACTCGCCACCACCTTGGCCCTCGCTCATGGCGAAGGCACCGAGGAAGTATTCGTAAATGCGGCCAAAGGCGTCGTAGTCGAGGGTGGCCGGTATCTCGGAAACCTTCTTCAGCAGCTCCTTGAGCAAGGTGCTGGTGAACAAGTTGTAGGTCTTGGGCAGCACGCCAGCGAGCTTGGGGTTGTGCTTCTCGATCTCGCGCATGGCAGCGTTGACTGCACCGCCGATGTCGGATGCCTCGGGAAGGGTTAGCAGGTGATCGAAGCGCGCTTCCTGACTTAGGTACAGCGTGCTTTCTGCATGGTAGGCCTCTGGCACATCTACCCGGTTACCCCTGCGCGCTGAAGCACCTTCGGCTTCAAGCTTGGTTCGCAGCAAGGCAAAGCGCACCTCTGCAAATCGCAGGAAGATCAAACCAAGGATGGGGCCGGAGTATTCCTGTGCCTTCAAACCAGAGTTGGCGCGGAACTGGTCAGCGGCATCCCATAGGCGTTTTTCAAGCGAGTTGGCGGTGGCGTCTCTTTCGGACGGGGCGATCCATTGCATGGTCACTCTTTCTCAATCTGGTGCAGCGTGTTGATTGGTGCTCGGGGCTTGCTGGGGCTGAACGTGATTGTCCTAATTTAGGACGTTCAGTTCATATCGCCCCGTGCGATTGCTTGCCCGAGTTTGCGAGGCTTAGACGCCATCGTGATGTGTGGCGCATTATCCGCTAAATTCAGGAAAGCAGGTTAGCTCTTCGACACGCGTGCTTCCTATTGCGATGAACCGCACGCCACCAACAAGAGCATGCTCACCGGGCAGGCCCTGCGCTACATCCAGTTGCTTTACGAAACCAAAAGTGAAGTCCGCGACCTGGAACCAGATTTACGCCGTCAGATACGGCAAGAAAAGGCTGTGCCTGTGATGGATACGCTGCATGCCTGGATGATTGCCCAGCGCGATCTCTTGTCCGAAGGTTCAGCTGCCAGCAGAGCACTGGATTACAGCCTGAAACGCTGGTCAGCGCTGTCGCGCTACCTCGATGATGGGGCCGTACCCATAGACAGCAATTTGGCTGAGAATCAGATCCGAGGTCTCTGCTTCATCTGCAACACTCCTTCTGCTTTCACAGAATTTAGTTGTGTTGCATCGACCGGTTGAATCCACAGTCGAAAACGGCCACTCACGAATGACTGCTTATGGCCGAAAGTAGCCGTCATACTTGCTCTCCCCCAGATACTGACGAGAGTACCAGCCAGCCCCCACTGTCGTACCCTCCCCAGTCGACAAACCAGAGGTTGCTATGGAAAACAGCCCAAACAACAAAATCACCGTCATCGGCGCCGGTATCGTCGGCGCGTCCCTGGCCTATCACCTGGCAACCAAGGGCGCACAGGTCACCCTGATCGAGGCTCAAGATATCGCCTGCGGCGTAACCGCAACCTCATTCGCCTGGATCAACACCACCTATCCGGCCCCCGACCCGATCGCGCAATTACGGGGTGCAGCCATCCAGGAATACCACCGCCTCGAAGCCCAACTCCCTGGCCTGCAGATCCGTTGGACTGGTGCCCTGACTTACGGCGCAGCACCTGTGCCTTCAGCCAACCGCATATCCCGTTCGCAGATTCTCGACCTTGAGCCCAATCTCAAGCATCCCCCCGAACAAGCAAGCCATGCCGCTGAAGAGGGCGCCTTGGACGCCGTGGCCGCTACCCACGCGTTGGTCAAAGGTGCCCAGGCCCACGGGGCCAAGGTGCTCACCCAGACTCGGGTGCTGGGCTTTGCCACCCAGGGTGATCAAGTAACCGGCGTCGAAACGGCAAGGGGTTTTATCGCGGCCGATACGGTCGTGCTGGCCGCCGGTACAGGCACTGCCAAGCTAGCGCAGATGCTTGGCGCCGCGCTCCCAATCAACGCCTCCCCGGCGATTTTCATCCGCTACAAGACCCACCCCAACCTCGTACAGACCCTGATCTCCAGCCCTGAAATGGAAGTTCGACACGGTGCGGGCGGTACATTGCTGGCGGCAGAGGATTACCTGGACGACACCCCGGAAAACCAGCCAATGGCGATTGCGCTGCGCACGGCTGAGGCTATCCAGAATGAACTCCACGGCGTGGTCAGCATTGAGCCTGAACTGGCGTGCGTCGGGCTCAGGCCTATGCCAGCCGATGGTATTCCCATCATCGGTTACCTGCCTCAGGTCGGCGGTGTGTACGTGTGCGCCATGCACCCTGGCGTGATGCTGGCGGCGGTGGTGGGACGTCTTGCCAGTGAGGAGATCATCGACGGCAAGGCGCCCTCTGGGTTTGGCCCATGCCGGCCGGATCGATTTGTCCGTGGCCTTGCCACCTAGGGCAAGACGGCCTTCTTGAAGATCGGTTCGCTGTGCAGCACCCGAACCCCTTCCGGGCCGCTTTCAAGCAGCCGGCGCTCGCCATCGGCGACCTGGAACTCAATGTCGTAACCGGCATCCGCCAGGCAGCGCGCGATGTCCTTCACGGCGTCAAGCGCCCAGGGGGTGGCGGATTCGAAATGCCCTGCCAGCCGGTTGTTGCGGCTAACCATCAGTCGGTATCTATTCATCCTGTTCTCTCTATGTCAGCTCGATATGACTTAGCGTCGAGCGGGGTAATCGTAGTTCTGCTGGCCAGCAGTGAAAGTTGCCTTACTTCAGATCGTCAATGGAGGCACCAAAATTCAGGTGCAGCACCTGGCCGTCGTGAACAAACGCCGGGACCGACTTGACCCCGACCTGTTCGGCTTCGGCGATGCGCTGGGGTTGTTCGCCAAGGTGGACGACCTCGACCTTGAGTGCCGGGTCCAGCAGGTTGAGCAGGGTCTGTTCGGCAGAAACACAGACAGAGCAGCCGGCATGGTAGAAGCGTGCAGTGGACATTTTGAGTCTCCTTCATTCAATTAGTATCGAATCGATACCTAAACAAGAATTGCGCGCATCCTGGCGTTTGTCAATATAGTATTTAGTCGATACTATGTGTCGACAGGAGCGACTTATGTCCGACACCACCCTTTTTGATCTGCTTGAAAGGCTCGCCAGCCTCAGCCGCATCTGGTTCCGCCAGCACCCGCTGCTGGCCGAATTACAACCTATCCAGTTGAGCGCGCTGATGTACCTGGCACGCTGCAACCGCTACTCCAATACGCCGTTGGGCGTGACGGACTACCTGGGCCTGACCAAAGGCACGGTGTCGCAGTCGCTCAAGGCGCTGGAAGCCAAGGGGCTGATCGTCAAGACTCAGGATGCGCACGACAAGCGCAGCGTTCACCTGCAGTTGACGGACACCGCGCGCAGCCTGCTCGACGCGTTGTTGCCACCGCACTTCCTCGCCGCAGGTGAGGCGCGGATGGGCGTGCGCGGCCTGCAGCTGGAGACGCTGCTGGGCGAGTTGCTGCGCGAAGTGCAGCGCAGCGCGGATGTGCCCAGTTTCGGTCTGTGCAGCACCTGTCGCTTCCATCAGCAGGTCGATGACCTGCCGTTTTGCGGCCTGACCCAGGAGCCCCTGGCGCTGAGCGATGCCGCATTGATCTGTCGTGAACATCAAACACCGGAGGTCCCTGCATGAGCCTGCCCACTATTTGCCTCGACACCCTGCTCACCGGCCGCGCGCAGCCTTTCACCCGCCCAGGCACCCAAAGCGCCATCGACAAACAGCCACGACACGGCCAACTGAAGGTCGCAACCCTGGGCCTTCACGGCGACGAACAGGGCGACTTGCGCGTGCATGGTGGGGTGGAAAAAGCCATTCACCACTACCCGCTTGAGCACTACGCCCGCTGGGCCGACGAATTGGGCGCTCATCCCTTGCTGATGCAGCCGGGGGCCTTTGGCGAGAACTTCAGTACCACCGGCTGGAGCGAGCATGACGTGTGCCTGGGCGATCGCATTCAGGCGGGGACGGCCTTGCTTGAGGTGTCCCAGGGACGCATGCCGTGCTGGAAGCTCAGCGACCGCTTCGCCGTGGCCAACCTGGCCTTGCGCGTGCAGCAGTCGGGCCGCACCGGCTGGTACTACCGGGTGCTGGAGGAAGGCGTGGTGAGCGCGGGCGATCGCCTGCAACTGGTCGAACGGCCCTTTGCCGACTGGTCACTGGCACGCTTGTCCGCCGTGCTGTTCGACAAGCGAGTGGAGACCGAGCTGTTGCGCGAATGCCTGGCGCTGCCGTTGGTGCCATCATGGCGGCGTACGCTGGAACGGCGCCTGGAAAAAGGCATGACCGAGGACTGGGGGCCGCGCCTGCAAGGCTGAGCGCCCCCCTATAGGAGCTGATATCATCCCCGCATCAACGCGCTGAGTAGAAAGCATGAACCGTCGTAAGAAACTCAATCAGATTTTGAAAAAAAACGCCCAAAAGGCCAATGCCAAACTGGCCCCCAAAAGCAAAGACAAGTACATCAGCAAGGCCGATCGTTTGAAGCTGGAAGCACAACCCGCGCCGGACGCAACGATTTCCCCTGACACGCCCAACTGATTCAGGGCACTCTACGCCGGCGCAGCAGTCTGCTATCAGACACCCCACTCTCGCCCGGCGGAGCTTCCCATGATGATTGTTCACCACCTCAACAACTCACGTTCGCAGCGCATCCTCTGGCTGCTCGAAGAACTCGCCCTGCCCTACGAGCTCAAGTGCTACCAGCGCGACCCAAAGACCAACCTCGCGCCACCGGAACTCAAGGCGATCAACGCGCTGGGCAAATCGCCGGTGCTTGAAGATGGCCCGCGCGTGGTGATCGAGTCCGGTGCCATTGTCGACTACCTGATCCGTCGCCATGGCCAGGGCCGCCTGCAACCAGACCCGGCCACCGCTGCCTACGACACTTATGTGCAATGGCTGCACTTCGCCGAAGGCTCGGCGATGCTGCCGCTGATGCTCAACCTGTACGTCGGCCGCCTGGGTGAAGCCGGCGCGCCGTTGCATCCACGGATCGAGTCGGAACTGGCCAACTACCTGGGTTACCTGGATAACGCCCTAGCGCAGTCGCCCTACCTGCTGGGCGACGAGCTGAGCGGCGCAGATATCCAGATGAGCTTTATTGGTGAAATCGCCAAGGCCCAGGGCAAGCTGCAGGCGTATCCGAACCTGGCGGCATGGGTGCGGCGGTTCCAGGACCGCCCGGCGTATCGCAAGGCGCTGGAACAGGGCGGGGAATATGCATTTGCCAAGTAAATCGCCGGGCGTTTGACTCCATACGCAGCGCCCTGAAACGTCCTCGCGCGGACCGGCCGGGTATCGAGGCGATGCGCCTGTCGGTGGGGCCGCAGATTCCTACGGTGCATTTGCGCGGTAACCAGCTGGTGGCGGAGTTTCTCGACAGTCTGTCCGTATCAGGTATCGGTGCGATCGAGCGCTAGTGAGGCTGCACTGGCGGCGGCATTGCCAGCATTGATGTGGCCTGACCTACCGCTATCGCAGCCTCGCCGGGGCTCGACAGCTCCTACAGGGATCACTGCGGTTTCGGGGCTGTCATGTACTGGCTGAAGTTGTTGATGTGATCATCAAGATTATCTTCCAGCATCATCCGGTACTGCTCACAGAAGTACTTCAACATCGCTTCGCGCGCCTCGGCCATTTCGGCGCCGGACTTGAAGTTGCGCGCACTCGCCCAGGCATTGAAACGGGTGGTGCCGAACATCATCGAAGCACTGACCTGGCCGAGGTTTTCGAGGGTTTTCAGTTGTTCGTTCGACAGCTCGATGTGCGCATCCGCGCGGTCGTAGAAGGCTTGGTCTGTAGCGTCTGGCATGCGGGGCACCTGGGTTGGAGGATGGCGTATTGGAGCATTTCTGAGAGAGGTGATCTACACCAGCAGCGCCGTGATCCAGCGTACCTCCTGCGCCAACTCCTGCACCTTCTGCTCGGGCAGCGCCTGTCGCGCCTCGGCCAGTTGGCCCAGGGTCCGTTGCTTGTAGCGCAGCAGGCGCTGCCACTTGGCCAGGAAGGCCGGGCTGCGGGCCTGCATCTGCAAGGGACCGAAGTACAGTTGTTCGGCGCTGTAGCTCACCGGTGTACCGCGCTCGGCGACAATGATTTCGTAGTCGAAGCGGTTTTCCCGCAGCAGTTCCTCACAGAGGATGCGGTAACCGTTGTCCATCAGCCACAGGCGCAGCGGTTGTTCGCCGCCGTTGGGTTGCAGGATCAGGCGCTCCCGGCCGCTGAGGTACGCCTTGCCGCTGTCGAGAATATCGCGGATGGTCTCACCGCCCATGCCGCAGATGCTGACTGCGTCGATCCGGTCTGCCGGCTCGATTGCCGCCAGGCCATCGGCCAGGCGCACGTGAATGTGCAGTTCATGGCCGTTGTCGTGCACGGTGCGTTGGGCGGCGCGGAACGGTGTCACGGCCACCTCGCCGGCGACCGCCGCAACAATCGCGCCACGGTTCATCAACGCCACCGGCAAGTAGGCGTGATCCGAGCCGATGTCGGCCAGGCGCGCACCGGTCGGTACTTGCGCCGCCACGCGTTCGAGACGCATGGACAATGTGTGTGGGTTCAACTGCTGTTCCTTTTCACGGCACCACTGACATGGGTACCGGCGGCGCATGATGCGCGGTGATCGGCGCAGGGTAAAGCACTAAACCCAACGCACATTGAGCATCACAAACCCCAGCAGCACCCAGACCACCAGCACCACGTGGGTCAGTTGCAGGCCCTCCTGAGTGGTCGGCAAAGAAAGCGGTTGCAGCAAAGATCGGGCGGGACTATAAAACCTCAACTTAACCTGAGGGTAACTCCCATGGCAGCAGAAAAGAACCCCGACGGTGTGCGCTCGCTCACCATCGGCGAGGTTGCCAGGCGCAGCGGCGTACCGATCTCCACCCTGCACTTCTACGAGTCCAAGGGTTTGATCGCCAGCACGCGCAACGCCGGCAACCAACGGCGCTTCCCGTCGCTGGTACTGCGCAGCATTGCGATCATCAAGGTGGCGCAACGTACCGGGATCCCACTGGAAGAAATCAAGCGCGCCATGAGCCGCTATCCACCGAACAGCAAACTGACCGCCGCACAATGGGGGGAAATGTCCTCGGCCTGGCGCGACAACCTCAACGAACGCATCAGAACCCTGGAAGCCTTGCGCGACAGCCTGGACAACTGCATTGGTTGCGGCTGCCTGTCGCTTAGCGACTGCCCGTTGCGCAACCCCGGCGATACCTTGAGCCAGGAAGGACCGGGTCCGAGGATCCTCGAACGCGCCGCTACCGCATCTCAAATGCAATCTTCCAATCCCTGAAGATCAAGGTGGGAGCTGTCGAGCTTTAGCGAGGCTGCGATGGCGGCGGCACAGGCAGCGAAG
>NZ_JAHIDY010000073.1:0-13338 GCF_018732265.1 Pseudomonas sp. TAE6080 | reverse complement strand
ATGTGAACACCCCAAGAAATTGGATTGGTGTCCAACTTCTTGGGGGCAGTCCATAAAGCAACATCAGGTGTGTCAGGCCTTGAGGGTCTTCACGCCTTCGCTAGTGCCCAGCAGCAGCACATCCGCAGGACGCGCGGCAAACAACCCATTGGTGACCACACCCACGATCGCATTGATCTGGCGCTCCAGCTCCACCGGATTGGTGATCTGCATGTTGAACACATCGAGGATGATGTTGCCGTTATCGGTCAGCACGCCTTCGCGGTATACCGGGTCGCCGCCCAGCTTTACCAGCTCGCGGGCCACGTGGCTGCGGGCCATGGGGATCACTTCCACCGGCAGCGGGAAGTTGCCCAGCACCGGGACCAGCTTGCTGGCGTCGGCGATGCAGATAAAGGTCTTGGCCACGGCCGCGACGATCTTCTCGCGGGTCAGGGCTGCGCCGCCGCCCTTGATCAGGTTCAGGTGCTCGTCGCTTTCATCGGCGCCGTCGATGTAGAACTCCAGGTCGCTCACGGTATTGAGCTCGTACACCGGAATGCCATGGCCCTTGAGGCGCGCGGCGGTGGCTTCGGAACTGGCCACGGCGCCGTCGAACGCGCCCTTGTGCAGGGCCAGCGCGTCGATAAAGCAATTGGCGGTGGAGCCGGTGCCAACACCGACGATGCTTTTATCGTCGAGTTTAGGAAGGATTAAATCGACGGCGGCCTGGGCCACTGCCTGTTTGAGTTGATCCTGGGTCATGCGGGCTCCGGAACGGGCGGGGAGTAAAGAGGGCCGCGAGTATAACCCAACAAAACCTCTGGATTCGTGTGGTCGTCCGGCCAAGAGGCGGGTTAGACTCCTCGGCCCTGCCCAACCCGCCCAGTGATGCTTTCCGATGCTCGAACAGTACGTCAAGAAGATCCTCACCTCGCGCGTTTACGACGTTGCCGTGGAAACCCCGTTGCAGACCGCCCGCCAGCTCTCCGAGCGCCTGGGTAACAAGGTCTGGCTCAAGCGTGAAGACTTGCAGCCGGTGTTCTCCTTCAAGATTCGCGGCGCTTACAACAAGCTGACCCAACTGACGGCCGAAGAACGTGCGCGTGGCGTGGTCACCGCCTCGGCGGGCAACCATGCCCAGGGCCTGGCCCTCGCGGCCAAGGTGCTGGGGGTCAAGGCCACGATCGTGATGCCCAAGACCACCCCGGAGATCAAGGTCGAAGGCGTGCGCTCCCGTGGCGGCAAAGTGGTGCTGCACGGTGATTCCTTCCCGGAAGCGCTGGCGTATTCGTTGAAGCTGGTCGACGAAAAAGGCTACGTCTACATTCACCCCTACGATGATCCACACACCATTGCCGGGCAGGGCACCGTGGCGATGGAGATCCTGCGCCAGCATCCAGGGCCGCTGGACGCGATTTTCGTCCCGGTGGGCGGTGGCGGCCTGATTGCCGGTATCGCGGCGTACGTGAAGTACCTGCGCCCCGAGATCAAGATCATCGGCGTCGAGCCCGACGACTCCAACTGCCTGCAAGCCGCCATGGCCGCGGGCGAGCGCGTGGTGTTACCGACCGTTGGGCTGTTTGCCGACGGCGTGGCAGTGGCGCAGATCGGCCAGCACACCTTTGATATCTGCAAAGACTATGTAGACGAAGTGATCACCGTCAGCACCGATGAAATCTGTGCGGCGATCAAGGACATCTACGACGACACCCGCTCCATCACCGAGCCGGCGGGTGCATTGGGCGTGGCCGGGATCAAGAAGTATGTGGAGACCCGTGGCGTCAGCGGCCAGACCTTTGTTGCGATCGACTCCGGGGCCAACGTCAACTTCGACCGCCTGCGCCATGTGGCCGAGCGCGCCGAGTTGGGCGAAGGTCGTGAAGCGATCATTGCCGTGACCATCCCCGAGCGCCCGGGCAGCTTCAAGGCCTTCTGCGAGGCCGTGGGCAAGCGCCAGATCACCGAATTCAACTACCGCTACCACTCTGGCAGCGAGGCGCACATTTTTGTCGGGGTGCAGACCCACCCGGAAAACGACCCGCGCAGCGCGCTGATCGCCAGCCTGACCGAGCAGGGCTTTCCGGTGCTGGACCTGACGGAGAACGAACTGGCCAAGCTGCACATCCGCCATATGGTCGGCGGGCATGCGGCGCACGTGAGCAATGAAGTGGTGTTCCGCTTCGAGTTCCCGGAGCGTCCGGGGGCTTTGTTCAACTTTCTAAACAAATTGGGCGGACGCTGGAACATCTCGATGTTCCACTATCGCAACCACGGTGCGGCTGACGGCCGTGTGGTCGCCGGGCTGCAAGTGCCGGCCAATGAGCGTCACCTGGTGCCGGCAGCGCTGGAAGCAATTGGTTACCCATATTGGGATGAAAGCGACAACCCGGCCTATCAGCTGTTCCTCGGTTGAGCGACTACGCTGACTGGGCGGCCATTAAGGAATCGAGAACATGGAATACCTGACGACCCTCAAGACTCTTCACATGGTGGCGACGGTGCTGTTGCTGGCCAGTGGCCTGGCACTGGCCGTGCTGACCTGGCGCAAGCGTAGCGCGGGCCCGGCGATTACCTTGCAACGGCCATGGCTGTTTGTCTGGCTGTTGATGGGCGTAAGCCTAGTGAGCATGCCATTTACCGGTTGGTGGCTGGTGCACCTGATCGGCTGGCCCTTGGGGCAGACCTGGATCCTGGGCTCCAGTGTGATCTACACCGTGGCAGCGCTGGCCTGGTTCTGGCTGGTGGTGCGCCTCAATCGCCTGCGCCTGGGCGGTACGGGCAGCGCGAAATTCACCCTGGCCCTGGCGGTTGTGAGCCTGGTGGGGTTTGTGGCGATTGCCGGGTTGATGGGGGCCAAGCCGGTCTAGCGTCCGTCAAACCATTGTAGGAGCGAGCTTGCTCGCGAAAAACGTCAACGATAACGCGTACCGACTGGTTAAACGTGTTGCGCTCAGGTTTTTCGCGAGCAAGCTCGCTCCTACAGGGATTCGGGTTATCAGCCGCGCAGGCTGATCACCGGCCACCCACGCTTCTGGGCCTCCGCCCGCAGATTCGCATCCGGATCCACCGCCACCGCATGAGCCACCTGCTCCAGCAGCGGCAGGTCATTCATCGAGTCGCTATAGAAATAGCTGTCCTCCAGGCTATACCCGGTCTCTTCCAACCACCGATTCAAGCGTGTCACCTTGCCCTCGCGGAAGCACGGCACATCCGTACTGCGTCCGGTGTAGCGGCCATCAGCCATCTCGCATTCGGTGGCGATCAGGGTTTCAACCCCCAAACGTGCGGCAATCGGCGCGGTGACAAAGCGGTTGGTGGCGGTGATGATCACCAGCGCGTCGCCGGCAGCGCGGTGCTTGGCCAGCAGTTCAACTGCCTTGGGCAGCATCAGTGGCTCGATGCAATCGCGCATGAAGTCGCGGTGCCATTCATCCAGTTGGGCCATGTCGGTACGGCCGAGGATTTCCAGGCTGAAGTTCAGGTAGGCAGCGTTGTCCAGCTTGCCGGCCAGGTAATCCTGGTAGAACTCATCGTTACGGGTCTTGTAGGCAACGGCATCCAGAATGCCGCGCTCACACAGGTAATCACCCCAGGCGTGGTCACTGTCGCCGCCCAAAAGCGTGTTGTCCAAGTCGAATAAAGCCAGGCGCATTGCGGTTACTCGCTGAAAAGTCTGTAAAAAGGCGTCCAGAATACGGTCTTTTCACAAGAGTGCACATAAGGTAAGCAGCCTCGTTGCCGCTGCAACAAGCTTTGTGGAACAATGCGGCGACATGCGTTTGCGAGGTTGTTGCCGTGATCGACCCCGATGGTTTCCGTCCAAATGTCGGGATTATTCTTACGAATGATGCCGGACAGGTGCTATGGGCTCGCCGTATCAACCAAGATGCCTGGCAGTTTCCCCAGGGCGGGATCAACCCCGACGAAACCCCTGAAGACGCCCTGTACCGCGAGTTGAACGAAGAAGTAGGCCTGGAACGCGAAGATGTGCAAATTCTCGCCTGTACCCGAGGCTGGTTGCGCTATCGTTTGCCGCAACGCCTGGTGCGTACCCACAGCCAACCGCTGTGCATCGGCCAGAAGCAAAAGTGGTTTCTCCTGCGCCTGGTCTCCAATGAGCAGCGGGTGCGGATGGATTTGACCGGTAAACCGGAGTTCGATGGCTGGCGCTGGGTCAGTTATTGGTATCCGTTGGGCCAGGTGGTGACATTCAAGCGCGAGGTTTATCGTCGCGCTCTCAAAGAGCTTGCCCCGCGCCTTTTAGCGCGCGACTGACGACGGAGTTCGACCCCGAGCCATGCTCAATACGCTGCGCAAGATCGTCCAGGAAGTTAACTCCGCCAAGGATCTCAAGGCGGCGTTGGGGATTATTGTGTTGCGCGTCAAGGAAGCCATGGGCAGCCAGGTCTGCTCGGTTTACCTGCTGGACCCCGAGACCAACCGTTTTGTGCTGATGGCCACGGAGGGCTTGAACAAGCGCTCCATCGGCAAGGTCAGCATGGCGCCCAATGAAGGTCTGGTGGGCCTGGTGGGGACGCGTGAAGAACCCCTGAACCTTGAGAACGCGGCCGATCACCCGCGCTATCGCTACTTTGCCGAAACCGGCGAAGAACGCTACGCCTCCTTCCTCGGTGCCCCGATCATCCACCACCGCCGCGTTGTCGGCGTGTTGGTCATCCAGCAGAAAGAACGCCGCCAGTTCGACGAAGGTGAAGAAGCCTTCCTCGTGACCATGAGCGCGCAGTTGGCCGGGGTTATCGCCCATGCCGAAGCCACCGGCTCGATTCGCGGCCTGGGTCGCCAGGGCAAGGGCATCCAGGAGGCCAAGTTCGTAGGCGTGCCGGGTTCGCCGGGCGCGGCGGTCGGTACCGCGGTGGTCATGCTGCCACCGGCTGATCTCGATGTGGTGCCGGACAAGAGCGTCGACGACATCGACGCTGAAATCAAACTGTTCAAGACCGCCCTGGAAGGCGTGCGCACCGATATGCGCAACCTGTCGACCAAGCTGGCCACCCAGTTGCGCCCCGAGGAACGGGCGCTGTTCGACGTTTACCAGATGATGCTGGATGACGCGTCCCTGGGGAATGAAGTCAAGACGGTGATCAAGACCGGCCAGTGGGCCCAGGGCGCACTGCGCCAGGTGGTCACCGACCACGTCAACCGCTTTGAACTGATGGACGACGCGTACCTGCGCGAGCGCGCCTCGGATGTACGTGACCTCGGTCGCCGCCTGCTGGCCTACCTGCAGGAAGATCGCAGTACCAACCTGGTCTACCCCGACAACACCATCCTGATCAGTGAAGAACTGACCGCCACCATGCTCGGCGAAGTGCCGGAAGGCAAACTGGTGGGCCTGGTCTCGGTATTGGGCTCGGGCAACTCCCACGTGGCGATCCTGGCCCGGGCCATGGGCATCCCGACGGTGATGGGCCTGGTGGACCTGCCGTATGCCAAGGTCGACGGCATCTCGATGATCGTCGACGGGCACCGTGGCGAGGTCTTCACCAACCCCAGCGATGTGCTGCGCAAGCAGTACGCCGAAGTTGTAGAGGAGGAGCGCCAGCTGTCCCAGGGCCTTGATGCCCTGCGCGAACTGCCCTGCGTAACCCTCGACGGCCACCGTGTGCCGCTGCTGGTCAACACTGGCCTGCTGGCGGATGTAGCGCGTGCCCAACAACGTGGCGCTGAAGGGGTGGGGCTGTACCGCACCGAAGTGCCGTTCATGATCAACCAACGTTTCCCTAGCGAGAAGGAGCAACTGGCGATTTATCGCGAGCAACTGTCCGCCTTCCATCCGCTACCGGTGACGATGCGCAGCCTGGACATCGGCGGCGACAAGTCACTGTCTTATTTCCCCATCAAGGAAGACAACCCCTTCCTTGGCTGGCGCGGCATCCGCGTTACCCTCGACCACCCCGAAATCTTCCTCGTCCAGACCCGCGCCATGCTCAAGGCCAGCGAAGGCCTGAACAATCTGCGCATTCTCCTGCCGATGATCTCCGGCACCCACGAACTGGAAGAAGCCCTGCACCTGATCCACCGTGCCTGGGGCGAAGTGCGCGACGAAGGTGCCGATGTACCGATGCCGCCGATTGGCGTAATGATCGAAATCCCGGCAGCGGTGTACCAGGCCAAGGAACTGGCGCGGCAGGTGGACTTCCTGTCGGTGGGCTCTAACGACCTGACCCAATACCTGCTGGCCGTGGACCGCAACAACCCACGGGTGGCCGACCTCTACGACTACCTGCACCCGGCGGTGCTGCAAGCTCTGCAACATGTAGTGCGCGATGCTCATGCCGAAGGCAAACCGGTGAGTATCTGCGGGGAAATGGCCGGTGATCCGGCGGCGGCGGTGCTGTTGATGGCCATGGGCTTTGACAGCCTGTCGATGAACGCTACCAACTTGCCGAAGGTCAAGTGGATGCTGCGCCAGATCAACCTGAGCAAGGCCAAGGAGCTGCTGGCGGAGTTGATGACCATCGACAACCCGCAAGTTATCCACAGCTCGCTGCAACTGGCCCTGAAAAGCCTGGGGCTGGCGCGGATGATCAATCCTACGGCGACGAAAACCCTGTAGGCGCGAGCTTGCTCGCGAAAAACGTCAACGATAACGCGGGAAGCCTGAATTCCCGCGGCGTTCTCAGATTTTTCGCGAGCAAGCTCGCTCCTACAGGTTGATGTCTACCTCGCCGAGTCGCCCACCATGGGGCCCGAAGCTACGTTCCACCATCCGCCGCGTCCCATCGGCATGCACAATCAGCGCGGTACTCGCCCGCGTTCCATAACTGGGGCTGGCGATAAACACACTCGACAACAAACTCTCGGTGGCGAGCCCCACCCCGGTATCCGGCAGCTCGGCAAACGGTGCGGTCTGCGGGTCGCTCAAAATCCCCAGCAGGGCTTCAGGATGCGGATCATCCAGCACTTCGGCCAGCGCGGCCTTGGCCTTGAGCAGTTTCGGCCACGGCGTGTCCAGCCCGGCATTGGATAACCCATAGATCCCGTTCATCAGTTGCGTGGGCGTCGACTCATTGGCGTTGTAATGCCACAACGCGTCCCGCGTCCCGATCAACAGGTTGAACCCGGCATATTCAATCGATCTGCCGTTAACATCGGCTAAATAGTCGTCAATTGGCAGTGATCCGTTGAGAAAACGCGCTACCAGCTCGCCACGGGACTTGCGCGCCGGTGGCTGGTGCGGGTTGCGGATATTGGTCAGCGCGGCGAACCGTCCATCGGCGCCGACCCCCAGCCAGGTCCCGCCCGCTTCTTGGTCGCGGCCGGCATAAACCTGCGGTGCATCTGGCCACTGGGCCAGGGGCAGGCTGGGACGGGCGTAGAACTCATCACGGTTGGCCGCGACGATCAGCGGCTGGGCATGGCCCGGCCGCCAGGCGAAAACAATCAGGCACATAAGGTATTACCTCTGTGTTTTTGCCCACTCTACCCATAGAGCCGCCGGCTATCCATCGTATCGAAGTTGGGCCAGATGCCTCCCATCCGTTAACATGCCAGGCTGCTTGGCGTGGGGGCGAACTTCTTCATTTGATCGAACTGCTGTAACGCAGGCTTAATCGCCCACCGGCATGGTCCGTGCGCAATAACGAATGATTTAACGAGGAGTCGCAATGCTGCCTTACCCGCAGATCGACCCGGTGGCCCTGGCCATCGGTCCGCTGAAAATCCACTGGTACGGCTTGATGTACCTGATCGGCATCGGCGGTGCCTGGCTGCTGGCTTCCCGGCGCCTGAACCGCTTCGACCCGACCTGGACCAAGGAAAAGCTCTCCGACATGGTGTTCTGGATGTCCATGGGCGTGATCGTCGGCGGACGCCTGGGCTATGTGCTGTTCTACGACCTCAGCGCGTACCTGGCCAACCCGACCCTGATTTTCGAGGTGTGGAAGGGCGGCATGGCGTTCCACGGCGGCTTTATCGGCGTAATGCTCGCGGCCTGGTGGTTTGGCCGGCGCAACGGCAAGTCATTCTTCCAGTTGATGGACTTCGTCGCGCCAATGGTGCCGATTGGCCTGGGTGCCGGGCGTATCGGTAACTTTATCAACGCCGAATTGTGGGGCAAGCCGACCGATGTGCCGTGGGCGATGGTGTTCCCGCCGTTCAGCGATCCGGCGCAATTGCCGCGTCATCCGTCGCAGTTGTATCAGTTCGCCCTTGAGGGCGTGGCGTTGTTCCTGATCCTCTACATCTTCTCGCGTAAACCACGGCCAACCATGGCGGTGTCGGGGATGTTTGCCTTGTTCTACGGGATCTTCCGTTTCATCGTCGAGTTCGTGCGGGTGCCGGATGCGCAGTTGGGTTACCTGGCGTTCGGTTGGCTGACCATGGGTCAGGTTCTCAGCATTCCGATGATTCTGGCAGGCCTGGGCATGCTCTGGTGGGCTTACAATCGCCCGCAGGCGATCAAGAACACCGCGCTATAAATTCGAACGCCGAGGCTCATGGGCCTCGGCTTCACCGATACAGGTAACGACATGAAGCAATATCTAGAGCTGGTTTCCCACGTCATCAACAATGGCACCAAGCAGGCCAACCGCACTGGCGTGAACACCATCAGCTTCCCCGGTGCGATGTTGCGCTTTGACCTGCAGGAAGGTTTCCCGGCCATCACCACCCGCAAAATGGCCTTCAAGTCGGCGATCGGCGAGATGTGCGGCTTTTTGCGTGGGGTGAACAATGCTGCCGAATTTCGCGCCCTGGGCTGCAAGGTATGGGACCAGAACGCCAACGAAAACGCACAGTGGCTGGCCAACCCGTTCCGCCAGGGCGATGACGACCTGGGTGAAATCTACGGTGTGCAATGGCGCAAGTGGCCGGCGTACAAACAGATCCCGCTGAGCAACCAGGCCGCTATCGAGCAGACCCTGGCCCAAGGCTATCGCCAGATCGCCGAAGGCGAGGAAGACGGCCAGGCCTACGTGGTGCTGTACAAGGCCATCGACCAGATCCGCCAGTGTGTCGACACCATCATCAAGGACCCGGGCAGCCGCCGCATCCTGTTCCATGGCTGGAACTGCGCCCAACTCGATGAAATGGCCCTGCCGCCGTGCCACTTGTTGTACCAGTTCCACCCGAATGTCGAGACCCGGGAGATTTCCCTGACCCTCTACATCCGCTCCAACGACCTGGGCCTGGGCACGCCGTTCAACCTGACCGAAGGCGCCGCGCTGCTGAGCCTGATCGGCCGCCTGACCGGCTACACGCCGCGCTGGTTCACCTATTTCATCGGTGATGCCCACGTCTACGAAAACCACCTGGACATGCTCAACGAGCAGCTCAAGCGTGAGCCATTCGCCGCGCCGAAGCTGGTGATCAGCGAGCGTGTGCCGGAGTTTGCCAAGACTGGGGTGTACCAGCCGGAGTGGCTGGAGTTGATCGAACCGGGCGACTTCTCGCTCGAAGGCTATGAGCACCATGCGCCGATGACCGCGCCGATGGCGGTCTAGTCGAGACCGCATCGCCTGCATCGCAGGCAAGCCAGCTCCCACATTAGACCGAGTACTCAGCTACAACCCGGTCAACTGTGGGAGCCGGGCTTGCCCGCGATGGCGTCAGATCTGGCACCCCATTATCTAATGCCCGTGACTGCGGCCGACATGTGAATGCTCCGCCTCACTGGTCGCCACACTCCCGCTGACTTCCAGCCGCTGCAAAATCCCACACTGATCAATCTCCGGCCCTTCGCCACAGCGCTGGCGCAGGTCGAGCAGTTGTGTCTGCAACGCCAACAACCCATCGATCCGCGCCTTGACGTGGTGGATATGCTCGTCGATCAGGGCATTGACGCTTTCGCACTGGTCCTGGGGGCTGTCGCGCAGGCCCAGCAGGCTGCGGATCTCTTCCAGGGTCATGTCCAGGCTGCGGCAGTTGCGGATAAAGGTCAGCCGCTCGGTGTGCGCCTGGGTGTACAGGCGGTAGTTGCCCTCACTGCGCGCAGGCGGCGGCAACAGGCCTTCCTTCTCGTAATAACGGATGGTTTCCACCGGGCAGTCGGTCAGTTTTGCCAGTTCGCCGATCTTCATCGCAGCAATCTCCAAAAGGGTGCTTGACCCTATAGTGGCTACAGGGTCTTTACTTGGCAACAGGCACCTTCACGGACGCGACACAATGAGCGATTCCATTCACACCCCGCATAAGCACGACCACGACCACGACCATGATCATGATCACGGCGAAAAACTGCAGCCTGTGCAAAAGCACGATCATGGCGGCTCCTGCTGTTCCGGCGCGGCTGCGCCATCCCTGGTGACGTTGACTGCAGCGCCCAGTGCCAACGCGCGGCTGAGTACTTTCCGCATCGAAGCCATGGACTGTCCCACCGAGCAAACGCTGATCCAGAACAAACTGGGCAAGCTGGCCGGTGTGCAGCAGCTGGAATTCAACCTGATCAACCGCATCCTCGGCGTGACCCACGACCTGCCGAGCACCGCGCCGATCATCGAAGCCATCAAGTCCTTGGGTATGCAGGCCGATCCGATCGAAGAGGGTGCGCCTGCCGCCGAACCTGCGGCCAAGAAGCCCTGGTGGCCGCTGGCCCTGTCCGGTGTCGGCGCGCTGGCAGCGGAGGTGATCCATTTCACCAACGCCGCGCCGACTTGGGTGGTGGCTCTGGTGGCGCTGGTGTCGATCCTCAGTGGCGGCCTCACGACCTACAAAAAGGGTTGGATTGCCCTGAAGAACCTCAATCTGAACATCAACGCGCTGATGAGCATCGCTGTGACCGGTGCGGTGCTGATCGGCCAGTGGCCAGAAGCGGCCATGGTGATGTTCCTGTTCACCGTGGCCGAGTTGATCGAAGCCAAGTCCCTGGACCGTGCACGTAATGCCATCAGCGGCTTGATGCAGATGACACCGGAGCGGGCCACTGTGCGCTTGGCTGACGGGAACTGGGTCGAACAGGAGGTCAAAATCATTGAACTGGGCGCCATCGTGCGGGTACGTCCCGGTGAGCGCATTGGCCTGGACGGGGAAGTGACCGCCGGCCAATCCACTATTGACCAGGCACCCATCACCGGGGAAAGCCTGCCGATCGAGAAAACCGTGGGCGACAAGGTGTTCGCCGGCACCATCAACCAGGCCGGTTCCTTGGAATACCGGGTGACCGCCGCCGCCAACAACTCCACCCTGGCGCGCATCATCCATGCGGTGGAGCAGGCCCAGGGCTCACGGGCGCCGACCCAGCGCTTTGTCGACAGCTTCTCGAAAATCTACACCCCGGCGGTGTTCCTGTTTGCCTTGGGCGTGGCTGTGATTGCGCCGCTGTTCATGGGCGGGGTGTGGTTCGACTGGGTCTACCGTGCGCTGGTGCTGCTGGTGGTTGCCTGCCCATGCGCGCTGGTGATTTCCACCCCGGTGACCATTGTCAGCGGCCTGGCTGCGGCTGCGCGTAAAGGCATCCTGATCAAGGGCGGTGTGTACCTGGAGGCAGGATACAAGCTCGATTACCTGGCCCTGGACAAGACCGGCACCATCACCCATGGCAAGCCGGTCCAGACCGACTACCTGGCGCTGTCCGCCAATGACAATGCCCCGGCCTTGGCCGCGAGCCTTGCCGGGCGCTCCGATCACCCAGTGTCGCTGGCCATCGCCAACGCGGCTGTGGATAAAAGCCTGGCGCTGCTGGCTGTGGATAACTTCGAGGCCCTGGCCGGGCGCGGGGTTCGTGGCGAAATCAACGGCGAGGTCTATCACCTGGGCAACCACCGCCTGGTGGAAGAGCTGGGCCTGTGCTCGCCAGCCCTTGAAGAAAAACTCTTCGCCCTGGAGAAACAAGGCAAGTCCGTGGTGTTGCTGCTCGACAAATCCGGCCCACTGGCGCTGTTCGCCGTGGCCGACACGGTCAAGGACAGCAGCCGCGAAGCCATCCAGCAGTTGCACGAGTTGGGCATCAAGACCTTGATGCTCACCGGCGACAATACCCACACCGCCCAGGCAATTGCCGCCCAGGTGGGGATCGATCAGGCCCAGGGCGATTTGCTGCCCACCGACAAGCTCAAGGCTATCGAGGACCTGTACGGCAAAAACCACCGGGTCGGCATGGTCGGCGATGGCATCAACGACGCCCCGGCCCTGGCCCGCGCCGAGATTGGCTTTGCCATGGCCGCCGCCGGCACTGACACCGCCATCGAGACCGCCGACGTGGCGCTGATGGACGACGATTTGCGCAAGATTCCGGCATTCATACGCTTATCGCGACAAACGTCGAGTATCCTCAAACAGAACATCGCCCTGGCGCTGGTGATCAAGGCGATCTTCCTTGCGGTCACCTTCCTGGGCATGGCCACTATGTGGATGGCAGTCTTCGCCGACATGGGCGTGAGCCTGCTGGTGGTTTTCAATGGTCTGCGCCTGTTGCGCAAATAGTCGATGAGAGGGTGGTGTGCTGAGTGCCGAGCTGAAGGCGTTTTACATGGTCGCCCGCCTGGGCAGCATTACCCAGGCGGCGAAAAAACTCGGCCTGAGCCAGCCCACGGTGACCACCCAGATTCGCCATCTGGAAAGCCAGTACTCGGTTGAACTGTTCTATCGCGGTGGCCGCCGCCTCACCGTCAGCGACGAGGGCGCGCGGCTGTTGCCGATGGTCAAGGCGTTGTTGCAGCAGGAAGCGGATATCGAGTTTTTCCTGCGCAACAGCGGCCAGGTCCAGGGCACCCTGAGAATTGCCGCCACCGCGCCTTATTACATCCTCGATCTGGTCAAGACCTTCCGCGAGCGGCTGCCGCAGGTGGAAGTCTCAGTGGAAATCGGCAACTCCCAGCAAGTGCTTGAAGCCCTGGATGACTACCGGGTGGACGTCGCGGCCTCATCGCAACTGCTGGAAGATCCTCGCCTGATCCGCCGGGTGCTGGGTACCGACCCGCTGGTGCTGGCGGTGCATCGCAATCATCCGTTGGCGGTGTTGGAGCATGTGCCACTCAGTGCATTGGCCGGGCATACGTTGTTGATGCGTGAGGCAGGCTCTACCACGCGGCGCCTGACTGAAGAAATGCTCGCTGGCGCGGGCGTGAGTTACGGGCCGCTGCTGGAAATCGGCAGCCGCGAATCGATCCGCGAGGCGGTGTTGCGCAATATCGGCATCAGCATCATTGCCCGCCAGGAAGTGCCCCATGATCCCCAGTTGCGGGTGCTGACCATCGAGCATGCGCCGCAGATTCCGGAGTATCTGTATTGCCTCAAGGAACGCAAAGGTGCGCGGCTGCCGGCGGCGTTTCTGGGGTTGGCGCAGGAAATGTCGCCACTCTGAGGGTGTTGGTGGCTTTGAAATCGCCATCGCAGGCAAGCCAGCTCCCACATTTTGGACTGCCCCCGAAAAGTTGGACAGTTTCAGCTAGCAGCCTC
>NZ_JAHIDY010000072.1:0-13366 GCF_018732265.1 Pseudomonas sp. TAE6080 | reverse complement strand
TGTGAACACCCCAAGAAATTGGATTGGTGTCCAACTTCTTGGGGGCAGTCCACTTCAGGGTTATGGCACCCGGTAGTTACTCGGCATCCAGGTGCATGGGGGTGATTACCCGCCCATCTTTCTCGGCTTGCCCGAGATTGGCATCAATGAAGTACACCCGGTCATCTTCCAACTGGCCCTTGTCCACCAGATAGTCCTTGATGGCGCTGGCACGATCCTGCCCCAGTTGGCGCAGCAGCACGTCACTGGCGCTCCAGAACTTGATCACACCTTCGCGCAGCTTCGCCGTGCGCTCATCGCTGCCCAGGTCTTTCCACTCGGCCGGAGGCTGTTGTTTCAAGCGGGTGCGGTAGATGCCTTCCAGCAATGGGGCTTTTTCCTTCTCCGGTACGACAAGCAGCGATGCCTGGGCCGGGACTTTATCGCCACGGCGCTGGAGGATCTTGTAGTAGTTGTACTGGTATTCGCGCTCAAGCCGCTCGCCGGCCAGGAACGGACCGTCGCTGCTCGCCGCCGCAGTGCCTTCGATCTCCAGGCGCAGGGCAGGGCGCTCCTTGAGGGCCTTGGAGAGGCTGTTGAGGGCCGACTCGGCGTCCTTGCTCAACGCACTGGAGCCTGCGGCGAACGACACGTTGCCAAGGTCTTCCGAGCCACCACCGGTGACCAGCCCGCCAATAAACTTGAACGGCGCCGTCGCCGCGCGCACCACCAGGTTGCGCAGGGTTTGCCAGACAATCGGCATCACGCTGAATTGCGGGTTGTTCAAGTCGCCGGTCACCGGCAACTCGATGGAGATCTTGCCGTCGGTGTCCTTGAGCAGGGCAATCGCCAGACGAATCGGCAGGTCCACCGCGTCCGCACTGTCGACTTTTTCGCCCAGTTGCAGTTGCTCCACCACCACCTTGTTCTCGGCCTTCAATTGGCCCTTGGTGATGATGTAGTGCAGGTCAAGGTTGAGCCGGCCCTTGCGGATCCGAAACCCGGCAAACTTGCCCGAATACGGGGTCAGGGTTGTCAGTTCGACACGTTTGAAGCTGGTGGCGATGTCCAGTGCTGCCATCGGGTCAAACGGGTTTACGCTGCCCTTGATAGTCACAGGTGCGTAGCGGTCGACCTTGCCCTTGATATCGACGCTGGCCGGTTTGGCCTGGCGGCTGTCGATGGTGCCGATCTGGCCGTTGAGTTGCTGGATCGCGGTGGCGAAGTTCGGCGTCAGGCTGAAGTCGGCGAAGTTGGCCGAGCCATCATTGATCGCGATCTGGCCGATCCGGATGCCCAGGGGCTTTTCGTTGCTCGCGCTGGATTTGGCGGTGGACTTGGCGCCACTGTCGGCCGGCTGCGGGATCAGCAGGTCATCGACGTTGGTGGTGCGATCATCGTTGATCATGAAGCGGGCATAGGGTTGCAGCAGGTTGATCTTGTCGATCGACAGGCTGTTGCCATGCTGATAGTTCAAGCCTTCCACCACCAGGCGCTGCCACTTGAGGAAGTCACGGGTCTTGAGGGTGTCCAGGGTGTGCAACTGGTCCACTTGCGCACGGCCGGTGATCTGCAGCGCGAGGGGCTCGGTACTCTTGAGGTTCACATCCAGGTTGCTGCCCAGCATGCCGCTACGCAGCTCCAGGCGGATAAACGGGCTGATATAGGACTGGGCAACCCGCAGGTCGATATCCTTGGTGTCGACTTTCAACTTGGCGCTGACCGGGTTCAGGTTGACCTGGCCGCTCGCCTGGATCTTGCCCTGTTTGCCCAGGCCGGTGTCGATCTTGAGTGTGAAGGGGCTTTGGTTGAGGCTGTCGAAGTCTTGGACATCGACATTCAGCGGGCCCAGTTCCAGCGCTACCGCAGGTTTTACCTGGCGATCAGCCAGATGCACCTGATAGTTGCGCAGTTGCACATCCTTGAGCAGCACTTGCCAAGGCTTGCTTGGCGCTACCGCCTCGGGTTTTGGCGAGTCGGCGGTGGCCGGGGCCGTTGCCGGCTCAGGTGCTGCGGCCGGCTTGCTCGGCTGGCTGGCGAACAGTTTCTGCCAGTCCAACTGGCCATCGGCTTCGCGGGCAGCCCAGGTTTCGAGCTTGTTGCTGCGGATCTTGCCGACGATCACTTGCTGCTTGGCCAGGTCGATCGAGGTTTCGCTGACATCCAGGCGCTCCAGGCGCGCCAGTGGCCGGCCATCCGGGGCCTTGATCGCGAAGGGTGCGATGCTCGCGGAGACGTTGGTCAGGTTCAGTTCGGTTTCTTTGGCCAGGTTGAGCTTGTAGTCGGTGCTGAAATTGAGTACGCCATCTTCCAGGACCAGTGGCACGGCGTCGCGCACATACGGCCACCAGACTTTCATCTTGCCATCAGTGACTTTGAGCTTACCCTCGGAGGCGATCGGGACCAGGCTGAAATTGCCGGTCCAGTCGATCTGGCCGCCTTCGGGGCCGGCGGCGACCAGGGTCATGTCGGCGTTGTCTTCGGGCAGGGTGCTGAGGTTTTTCAGCTCGAAGTCGAGTTTGTCGTAGAGAAACTCGATAGGCTCGCTTGGGCGCACGTCTTCAAAGTGCACGTAGCCGCCGGCCAGCTTGATGCGCTCGATGCGCAGTGGGAACGGTTTGCTTTCGGGATCATCGGGCGTCGGTTCGCTCGGCGGCACTTTGAACAATTGCGCGAGGTTGAGCGTGCCGGCCTTGTCGAACAGGATTTCGGTCTTCGGCTTGTCCAACTGCACATCGGCCAGGTGCAGGGCGCGGGTCCAGAGGCTGTCGATCTGCAGGTTGGCGTAGAGGCGTTCAAAGCCCACCTGCTCCTTGCCGGGCTCACCGATTTTCAGGCCCCAGAGGGTCAGCTCAAGGCTGAACGGGTTGAGTTCGATACGCTCGATGCGGGCTGGCACGGTGGCGTAGTTGGCCAACTGTTGGTTGGCCACGCGAAGGGCGATGCCGGGGAGAATCAGGAAGCCCAGCAAGCTATAGAGTGCAAGGGCGGTCAGCAAGGCGCCTGCGGCGCGAATCAATCCTTTGGGCATGGGTGACGCCATCTATGTCGTTCAGAAGTGCCTTGGAGTATGGCACGGGTTTGCGGTTCCGAAGAACCGCGCTTTTATTACGCCAGCCTAAGCCTTTCAGGACAATCCTACAGTTGCAGGATCAGAGTCTTCAGCGGTGGCTGTTGGTCTTGTGAGGGAAAGTCCGCACCGGGTGTCATCACTTTCCAGTCGCGTACAGGCCGGCCGGCCTTTTCGGCGCAGCGCAAGACCTGCTCGCGCCAGTCATCCATGCTGACCTTTGCCAGGTTATTGCAGCAGATCAGTACGCCATTGTCGGCGGTGGCGAGCAATGCCGGTTTGAGCAGGCTTTGGTAGTCACGCAACAGGTCCACGGTACCAAAGGCGCTTTTGGCCCATGCCGGTGGGTCGAGCAGTACCAGGTCATATTGACGTTGCTCCAGGCGCGGGTAGCTGGGCAGTTTTTGCCCGCGACGCTGGGTGATCGGCAGCCCGGCCAACTGACGGATTGCCGGGAAGTAATCGGACTGGACGAACGTCATGGGTGCTAGTTGCGGGTTCAACTCGCCGTTTTCGCGACCGACCGCCAGGTTGCCCTCGGCAAAGTCCAGGTTGCATACCTCGCGGGCCCCGCCGGCCGCTGCGCTGAGCCCGACGCCACAGGTGTAGGCAAACAGGTTCAGCACACTTTTGCCGGCACTGTGCGCCTTGACCCAGCCACGGGTGTTGCGCAGGTCCAGGAACAGCAGCGGGTCCTGCCCGGGGTGGCGGCCGCGCACACGATAGTTCAGGCCCCACTCGTGGCCGACCAGATCCTCCAGGGCCGCGGGTTCGGCGCGGTATACCGTGTCTTCCCGGTCGATCCGCGAGTTGCCGCGGGAGCGGTCGTTATAGACCAGCAGCAACTCCAGGCCCAGGTACTGGTTGATCATCAAGTGCAATTGCTGCAGCGCATCGCTGTCCAGGGACTGGTGAAAGCTCTGCACCATCAATTGCGGGCCATAACGGTCGATGGTCAAGCCGCCGGCGCCTTCCTGGCTGCCATGGAACAATCGGTAGCAATCGGTGCCTTGGGCGTGCAGCTCGGCGAGCAGGTCTTGACGGTGATCGAGGGCGGCGCGCAGCGCCTGATTCAGGGACGACATGGAGCGCGCCTTGCTGGGGAATTGAAGCGCGCAAGTTTAACAGCTCCTACAAGGGGTTGCGTCGTTACAGCAGGCCCATTCGCCTGTGGGCCCTCTGCACCGAACCATTGCGCATTGCCCAACGCAGCAGCGGTGCGCTGCGCTTGACCCCGGCGCGGATCAGTTGGCGTTGCAGTGGGCTTTGTTGCTGGCCAAGCATGTCGCTGGCCCAGCCCGGCAGCAGGTCGATGCCGGCCTGCATCATCAGTGCGCCGAATGGTTTGGCCAGGGTGCTGGGGGCCGGGGCATTGAGTAGCAGGCGCAACACTTCGTGACTGCGCTCGTCACACAGCAGTTGTGGACGAATTCGTTGCAGATAATCCGAAATTTCCTGCCGTGAGCGCGGCACATGTCGTGCCCCCAGTTGTTCGGCGACCAAGGCGATCTCGCTGTAGTACCGGTCCTGATCCCGAGGCGATAAGTCCGGGTTTTTGTAGCGCAGGTGCGCCGCCAGAAAGCTGCTGACTTCGGCGACATGCACCCAGGTCAGCAATTGCGGATCGCTGGCCGCATAAGGACGCCCGTCAGGGGCATGCCCGACCACTTGCAGGTGGATGGTGCGCACCTTTTCGATTAGCCACTCGGCATCGCGCCGCGAGCCAAAAGTGGTACCGGAAATAAACTGCGAAGTACGCCGCAGGCGTCCGAGCATGTCCTGGCGAAAGTTCGAGTGGTCCCACACGCCTGCCAGCGCCAGGGGATGCAGCGCCTGCAACATCAAGGCGCTGATACCGCCGATCAGCATGCTGCTGAAATCACCATGGACCTGCCAGCTTACCGAGTCCGGCCCGAACAGCCCTGGATCGCCCTTGGGGCTTTCCAGGTCCAGGTTGCCCAGGGACAGGCCCGTCAGGCTCATCAACTGGGATTCGATACGGTTGCGCAGAAATTCCATGGTGGCTTGGGGGTTCCTATCGGTTCAGGCGTTTGTCGATCAGGCCGTCGACCACGTTGGGATCGGCCAGGGTCGACGTATCGCCCAGGCTGTCCAGCTCGTTGCAGGCGATCTTGCGCAGGATACGCCGCATGATCTTGCCTGAGCGGGTTTTGGGCAAGGCCGGTGCCCATTGGATCAGCTCGGGTTTGGCGAAACTCCCGATTTCCTTGCTGACCAGTGCCAGCAGGTGCTTTTTCAGCTCGTCGCTGGGCTCGACGCCATTCATCGGCGTGACAAACGCATAGATGCCCTGGCCCTTGAGGTCATGGGGATAGCCGACAACGGCCGCCTCGGCCACCTTGTCATGCAGCACCAGCGCGCTTTCCACCTCGGCGGTACCGATGCGATGGCCGGAGACGTTGATCACATCATCGATGCGCCCGGTGATCCAGTAGTCGCCATCCTCGTCGCGCCGCGCGCCGTCGCCGGTAAAGTAATAGCCGGGGTAGGGCTTGAAATAGGTGTCGACCATCCGCTGTGGGTCGCCATACACGCTGCGGATCTGCCCCGGCCAGCTGGCTTTGATCGCCAGGACGCCACTGCCGGCGCCGTTGATTTCCTTACCCTGTTCGTCGAGCAATACCGGCTGCACCCCAAACATCGGTTGGGTGGCGCAGCCAGGCTTGATGCGCTGGGCGCTGACCAGCGGGCTGAGCATGATGCCGCCGGTTTCGGTCTGCCACCAGGTATCGACAATCGGGCAGCGCTGTTCGCCGACGGCATTGAAATACCACTCCCAGGCTTCCGGGTTGATCGGCTCGCCGACACTGCCGAGCAACCTCAGGCTGGCCCGGGATGTGTTCTCCAGCGGACCATGGCCCTCACGCATCAGGGCCCGCAGGGCGGTGGGCGCGGTGTAGAAGATATTCACCTGATGCTTGTCGATCACCTGCCAGAAGCGCGAGCTGTCCGGGTAACTTGGCACGCCCTCGAACATCAGGGAGGTGGCGCCATTGGCCAGTGGCCCGTACACGATATAACTGTGGCCGGTCACCCAGCCGACGTCGGCGGTGCACCAGAACACCTCGCCCTCGCGGTAGTCGAGCACGTACTTGAAGGTCATTGCCGCTTGCAGCAGATAGCCACCGGTGGTGTGCAGCACGCCCTTGGGCTTGCCGGTACTGCCGGAGGTATAGAGGATAAACAGCGGGTCTTCGGCCTCCATCGGCTCGGGCGGGCATTCGCCGCTGACCGCATCAACGGCCTGTTGATACTTGAGGTCGCGTCCCTCGGTCCAGGCCACGGCGGCGCCGGTACGTGCTACCACCAGCACTGTCGTGACATTTGGGCAACTGGTCAGGGCCTTGTCGACATTCTGTTTCAGCGCCACGGGCTTGCCGCCGCGTACACCTTCGTCGGCAGTGATCACCGTGCGGCAGTCGGCATCGAGAATGCGATCGCGCAAGGCATCCGGTGAGAACCCGCCAAATACCACCGAGTGCACCGCACCAATGCGCGTGCAGGCCAGCATCGCGTAGGCGGCTTCTGGAATCATCGGCATGTAGATACACACCCGGTCGCCTTTCTTCACGCCACGGCTTTTCAGCACATTGGCCAGGCGGCTGACGTTTTGATGAAGTTGGCGGTAGGTGATTTTGGACGACTTTGCAGGATCGTCGCCTTCCCAGATAAAGGCCGGCTGATCGGCACGCTGCGCCAGGTGCCGGTCAATGCAGTTGTAGCTGACGTTCAACTGGCCGCCGGCAAACCACTGTGCGGCGCCGGTGTGGATATCGCAGTGCTGGACGGTCTGCCAGGGTGTGACCCAGTCGAGCAAGGCCTTGGCCTGTTCGGCCCAGAAGGTGTCGGGGTTCTCGATGGATTGCCGATAGAGGCGCTGGTAGTCCTCTTGGCCCAGTTGTGCAGCACGGCGCACGGCATCGGCATGGGGAAACTGGCTGATATCGAACATACAGGGATCCTTATTCTTGTTATGGCCACAAGAGCGTAAACGGCCCCTATAGGAGCCGTTTATGCAGGTTCAATCCCTGATTGTAGTGCCGATCACCTCAACCGCGGTGACGACCACGGAAGTAGTTGATCAAGCCTTGGGTCGAGGCATCGTCGGCCGTGCTTTCCTCGGCGCCTGTCAGGCGGTTGTAGACGCCCTTGCCCAGCTCCTTGCCCAACTCCACACCCCATTGGTCAAAGGCATTGATGCCCCAGATGACGCTCTGTACGAACACTTTGTGCTCATACATCGCTACCAGCGCGCCCAGGCGACGCGGGCTGATCCGCTCGACCACCAGGGTGTTGCTTGGGCGGTTGCCCGGGATCACTTTGTGCGGGGCCAGTTTCTGCACTTCGGCTTCGGCCATGCCTTTGTCGCGCAGCTCGGCTTCGGCTTCGCTAAGGGTCTTGCCGAGCATCAACGCCTGGCTCTGGGACAGGCAGTTGGCGTACAGCCATTGGTGATGGTCGGAGACTGGGTTGAAGCTGACGATCGGCACAATGAAGTCGGCCGGGATCAGTTGGGTGCCCTGGTGCAGCAACTGGTGGTAAGCGTGCTGACCGTTGCAGCCCACGCCGCCCCAGATCACCGGACCGGTGTCGGTGGCAACCGGCGTGCCATCCTGGCGTACGCTCTTGCCGTTGGATTCCATGTCCAGTTGTTGCAAGTGCTTGGTGATGTTGCGCAGGTAATGGTCGTACGGCAGGATCGCGTGGCTCTGCGCGCCCCAGAAGTTGCCGTACCACACACCCAGCAGGCCCAGCAGCACAGGCATGTTCTGTTCAAACGGAGCGTTCTGGAAGTGCTGGTCCATGGAGTAGGCGCCAGACAGCAGTTCCTTGAAGTTGGACATGCCAATCGCCAGGGCGATTGGCAAGCCGATGGCCGACCACAACGAGTAACGGCCGCCGACCCAGTCCCACATCGGGAAGATATTCTCTTCACGGATACCGAACGCCACGGCCGCCGCGTTGTTGCTCGACACGGCGATGAAGTGGCGATACAGCTCCGCTTCCGAGCCACCCTGGGCCAGGTACCAGGCGCGTGCGGCCTGGGCGTTTTTCAGGGTTTCCAGGGTGTTGAAGGATTTTGACGAGACGATGAACAGCGTGGTCTCGGCGCGCAGCTTCTGGGTCAGTTCGTGGAACTCACTGCCGTCGATATTCGCCAGGTAGTGGCAGCGCACGCCCTTGTGGGCGTAGGACAACAGCGCTTCGGAGACCAGCTCCGGGCCTAGGAACGAGCCACCGATGCCGATGTTGACCACGTCCGTGATCGGCTTCTCGGTGTAGCCGCGCCATAGGCCGTCATGAATGCGGCCCACCAGGTCGGTGATCTGGTTCAGCACTTTGTGCACGTCGGGCATGATGTTGGTGCCGTTGACCGACAGCTTGTCGCCCACCGGGCGGCGCAGTGCGGTATGCAGCGCCGGACGGCCTTCCGAAGAGTTGACCGGCTCGCCGTCGAACAGCGCTTTGATCGCGCCCTTGAGGTCGACTTCGTTGGCCAGGTCCACCAGCAGGTCGCGGGTTTGGGGCGTGATCAGGTTTTTCGAGTAATCGAGGAACAGTCCGCAGCTGCTCAGGGTGAACTGGGAAAAGCGCTGGGGATCGGCATTAAACGCTTCGCGCATGCTGAAATCCTGCATGGCTTGGCGATGTTGATTGAGCGCTTGCCAGGCGGGCAGAGCGGTAACGTCATGAGGGGTGCGGTAATACGCCATCGCTGCGGGTTTCCTTTTTATTACTGGGATTGCCTTTAGGACACTGCTAAACCCGGAACATCCAGTCTTGTATCAAGGGTTGGGTTCCAGACAGCGCTAACTATAACGCCGGGCGATTACATTAAACCTAGCGTGTCGATATGTCTTGGCTTTGTCTGTGCAGAGGTTGGTACTTTTTTATACCGGGGCCTGAGGGGTGCTACAAAACCAATGTGGGAGCAGGCCTGCCCCCACATTGGAGTATTGCCAGGCTTAAGCGCTGAGGTTCAGATGCAGGTTGTCGATCAACCGGGTCGCGCCCAGGTAAGCGGCAACCAGGATCACCACATCACGATCCTCGACAGTTGCAGGGCGCAGATGCTGGCCCTGGCGAACTTCCAGGTAGTCCATACGCAGGCCGGCGGCCTCGATGTGCTGGATCTGTTCGGTGCGCAGTTTGGCAAAGTCACGTTCGCCGGCCTGGATCGCCGTGGCGATCTGGCTGAGGCTGCGGTACAGCACCGGGGCGATAGCGCGCTGTTCTTGCGTCAGGTAGCCGTTACGCGAGGACAGCGCCAGGCCGTCATCGGCGCGCACCGTAGGCTCGCCAATGATCTGGATCGGCATGTTCAGGTCGCGCACCATGGCGCGGATCACTGCCAGTTGCTGGTAGTCCTTTTGCCCGAACACTGCCAGGTCAGGCTGGACCATGTTGAACAACTTGCTCACCACCGTCGCCACGCCCTCGAAGTGACCGGGGCGGCTGGCGCCGCACAGGCCTTCGGACAATTGCGGCACGCTGACCCGCGTCTGCACCGTCATGCCATCAGGGTACATCTCGTTGACTGTGGGGGCGAACAGCAGGTTGCAGCCGGCCACCAGCAGCTTTTCCTGGTCGGCGGCCAGGGTGCGCGGGTACTTGTCCAGGTCTTCGCCAGCGCCAAACTGCAGCGGGTTGACGAAAATGCTCGCCACCACGAAGTCTGCTTGCTCGGCGGCCCGAGTCACCAGCGTGGCGTGGCCGGCATGCAGGTTACCCATGGTGGGCACGAAGCCGATGCGCTTGCCTGCACTGCGCGCGTGAGTGACCGCGGCCCGCAGTTCGCGCAGGGTTTTGACGGTGTTCATGCCGAGAATCCGTGTTCGATGCCTGGGAAGGTAACGCCTTTGACTTCGGCGACATAGGCGCTCAGTGCGGCCTGGATACTGTCCTGGCCGGCCATGAAGTTTTTCACGAACTTCGGTGCACGGCCGGTGAGGGCCAGGCCGAGCATGTCGTGCAGCACCAGGACCTGGCCATCGGTGGCGCTGCCCGCGCCAATGCCGATCACCGGGATTTTCACGGCCTGGGTGATTTCTTCAGCCAGTTCGCTCGGCACGCATTCGAGCACGATCATCGCCGCGCCGGCCTGCTCCAGGGCAATGGCATCGGCCCGCATCTGCCGCGCCTGGGCTTCATTGCGGCCCTGGACCTTGTAGCCGCCGAGGATATTCACCGACTGCGGCGTCAGGCCCATGTGCGCGCACACCGGTACACCGCGTTCAGCCAGCAGGCGGATCGACTCGGCGAGCCAAACGGCACCTTCCACCTTGATCATATGTGCCCCGGCCTGCATCAGCTTGCCGGCATTCTGGAAGGTCTGCTCAAGCGTTGCGTAACCCATGAACGGTAGGTCGGCGATGATGAAGGCGCCCTGGTTACCGCGCTTGACGCTGGCGGTGTGGTAGGCAAGTTCGTCTGTGGTGACGGGCAGCGTGCTGTCATTCCCTTGAAGAACCATGCCCAGGGAGTCGCCCACCAGTAGCACCTCGACGCCGGCCTGGCTGCAGGCATGGGCGAAGGTGGCGTCATAGCAGGTCAGCATGGCGATTTTTTCACCCTTGAGTTTGAGGCTCTGCAAGGTGGTCAGGGTAATGTCTGGCATGAAAAGGGTCCTCATTCAGGCGCTTGGAAACAGCGAGTAACGCGCGTGAGTCTTCGTTTATACAGGCGCACTTTCTTCAGAGCAGTGCTTATAAGGCCTGGATTGCGCCCTTCAGCGCCGGGTTGGCGGCAGCGGGACGCCTATAGTCGTGAGGAGGACTCTGGAAGTCAATTGGATGTGTTACCGCGTTGTTACGAGTGGGGTGTTACCGCTGTTACTGATGTGATTGTAGGAGCGAGCTTGCTCGCGAAGAACATCTAGACAGCGCGTTTAATCAGGCCACCTGTATTTATATTGACGATGTTCGCGAGTAAGCCAAGCGTTCCAGGCCGACGAACGGGCATTCGGCGAGCAGGTCATTGAGTAGGCGGCCGTCAGGCAGTTGCAAAGTGGCAGGCGCCAGTTCGGCCAGCGGGTACAGCACAAAAGCCCGCAGATGCATCTGGTAATGAGGCACCTTGAGGCGCGCCTCATCAATCAGGCGCTCGCCAAACAGCAGGATATCCAGGTCCAGGGTGCGTGGGCCCCAGCGTTCAAGACGTTCGCGGCCCTGATCGTTCTCGATGGCTTGCAGTGCATCCAGCAGTTCCAGCGGCGCGAGGGCACTGTCCAGCGCCGCCACGGCATTGGTATAGCGCGGTTGGCCCTGAAGCAGGGAGTCACTTTGATAGAAGGCAGAGACACCCGCGACTGTGCTGTTCGGCAATTGCGCCAACGCCTCGATGGCGTTGCGCAATTGCTGCTGCGGGGCAGCGAGGTTGCTGCCCATGCCGATGTAGATACGCTCCACCGTGCTTACTCGCCAGAGGTGTCGGCGGCACTGCGTTTGCGCTTGCTACCGCTGCTGCGACGGCGCTTTTTAGGCCCGTCGCCAGTGGCTTCGCCTTTGCTGCTGAGCTCACGAATCATCTCGCGGCGTTCGCTGTCATTGGCGTCCTGGTAGTCGGTCCACCATTCGCCCAGGCCATCGGTCTGCTCGCCAGCGCTTTCACGCAGCAGCAGGAAGTCATAGCCGGCACGGAAGCGCGGGTTGTCCAGCAGCAGGTCGGCACGTTTGCCACTGCGCCGTGGCAGGCGCTCCTGCATGTCCCAGATCTCGCGGATCGGCATGGTGAAACGCTTGGGGATCGCAATGCGCTGGCACTGTTCGGCGATCAGTTCGTGCGCCGCTTCCTGCATCGCCGGAATCGGCGGCATGCCACGGTTCTGCAGGCGCAGTACCCGGGCTGGCAGCGCAGGCCACAGCAGGGCCGCAAACAGGAACGCCGGGGTCACCGGTTTGTTCTGTTTGATCCGCAGGTCAGTGTTGATCAAGGCTTCACTGATCAGGGTGTGGGTGTACGTCGGGTTGTGCTCCAGTGCATCGGCGCTGGCCGGGAACAGTGGGTCGAACAACTGCAGGTCCACCAGCATTTCGAACGTGTCGGCGGCATGCCCGGACAGGAACAGCTTGAGCACTTCCTCAAACAGGCGCGCCGAGGGGATTTCCCGCAGCATGGGTGCCAGTTCGCGAATCGGCGCGGCCGTGTGTTTCTCGATGCCAAAGTTCAGCTTGGCGGCAAACCGCACGGCCCGCAGCATGCGCACCGGGTCTTCCTGGTAGCGCTGCGTGGGGTCGCCGATCAGGCGGATCAGGTGATTGCGGATATCGTGCACGCCGTTGGCGTAATCGAGAATGCGCTCACTGACCGGATCGTAATAAAGGGCATTGATGGTGAAGTCGCGACGTTGCGCGTCTTCTTCCAGGGTGCCGTACACATTGTCCCGTAGGATGCGTCCGCTTTCGTTGCGGGAAGACTGGTTGCTGTCTTCCTCTTCCTCGTTTTGCGGGTGGCCCGCGCGGAAGGTCGCGACCTCGATGATCTCGCGACCAAAGTGGATATGCACCAACTTGAAGCGCCGGCCGATGATCCGCGCGTTGCGAAACTCGGCACGCACTTGTTCTGGCGTGGCGCTGGTGGCGACGTCGAAATCCTTGGGAGTAATGTTAAGCAACATGTCGCGCACGCAACCGCCGACCAGGTAGGCCTGGTAGCCAGCGTTCTGCAGGCGTTCGACGATGTTCACCGCATAACGGCTGAACTGGGCGCGCTGCAGCGAATGTTGATTGCTGTTGAGCACTTCAGGCGTGCTGCGAATGTGTTGCGTACGACGCAAGGGGGAACGGAATGACTGGAACAACTTCTTCAGCATGGGATGCACTGTTTGAAGGAATGTTCGGCCATAACGAAGAATGACCGCATGATGGGCCGGGATTCTAGCATTTAGTCAGGGGATGGTGTAGGAACTAGCTGCAAGCGTTGAGCCAGAGGCTTAAATAAGCCGGCGTGATGCTCAAATCGCAGAAACTACAAGGGGAGCCGAAGCTCCCCCAGAAAGTAGTTGCGTGCTCTATTTTTATTATTGATTTCGGGCTTCTTGTTTTTGTTGATCGCCCTCGCCATGAGATTTGACCTTCATGACACTCCCAATCGGGAGTCAAGAGCAAACGGATTGCTTTGGTCGCTGTGTTGCTATGATCAATGATCCAACCAGTTCAGGCTCTGCCTTAGGGCAGTTTTTGTTGTTCTCGGCCTGGTTGCGGGGCAAGCCCCAAATGCAACGCCTCTCCAAAAGAATCAGTTAGGGAAACTCTGAAAAAGACTTTCTGATTTGGCAAAATACCGCGACCCCACCCA
>NZ_JAHIDY010000071.1:0-15788 GCF_018732265.1 Pseudomonas sp. TAE6080 | reverse complement strand
TGTGAACACCCCAAGAAATTGGATTGGTGTCCAACTTCTTGGGGGCAGTCCAAAAGTCCTTCCACACTGGAGGGTGTTGTCATCCGTTAGAAGGTGTAGTCGGCGGTCACAAAGAACGAGCGCGGCTCGCCCAGGATCCACTGTTGGCCGTCATTGTACTGGCTCACGGCGTAGGTGCGGTCGAACAGGTTATTCAATTGCAAGCCCACTGTCGTGTTGCGCAGGGCTTTCCACGACACGCTGGCATCGACCACGGTGTAGCTGGGCAACTCGTTCTGGTTGGCCATGTCGGCGTAGCGCGCATCGACGTAACGCACGCCGGCACCGGCGCGGATGTCTTCGGTCACGGCCTTGCTCAGCCACACGTTGGCGGTGCGGCGCGGTACATCGACCGGGCGATAGCCGTCGCGGGAGATGGCAACGCCGCCGACGTTCTGGCTGAAATCGTCGTACTGGGCGCGCACGATTGCCGCGTTGGCTTGCAGGGCCCAGGCGTTGGGCAGTTGCAGGTCCAGGCTGGCTTCGAGGCCGTCGGACGACTGTTGGCCGACTTGCTGCTTGAGCCCGGGGCTGCCGGGCACATCGGTGAGCAGTTTCTTTTTGACGATGTGATAGGCCGCCAGGGTCCACTCGCCGCGCTGGTCCCAGAAGGCCTGCTTGATGCCGATTTCGGTCTGTTTGGCGGTGGCAAGGTCGAATTGCTGCTGGCCGGGGCTCAGGGAAATCAGGCCGCTGATGCCATCGGTGCTGGTCGCGTACTGGCCGTAGATCGAGGTGTCTGGGGTTACAGCAAACACCAGGCCGGCCTTCCAGTTATTGCCGGTGAGGGTCTTGTCGCTCTGCTCGCCGGTTCTCAGTTCGTCGCGGTCCAGGTGCACGTAGTCGCGACGGATGCCGGTGATCAGCGACAGTTGGTCGGTCAGTTGCAGGCGGTTTTCGGCAAAACCCGAGAACTGTTTGGTGGTGGTGACGAACAGCGGCAGGAATGGATCGGCACTTTCAAACGGCGCTGATGCCGGGTGCTTTACGTCGATGGGTTGGCCGGCGGGCAATACATCGTCAAACGGTGAGTTACTGGCCAGGCGAAAGCGGATGCGGTTGTACTCCACGCCGGTCACGGTCTGGCTGTCGAGGCCCAGCAGCGTGTGCTTGAAGGTGAAGGTCTGGCGGTCGCCGACCTGTTCCTGGTTGTGCTTGATGCCGTAGAAGCCGCTGCGAGTCAGTTGCCCGCCGCTGAAGTTGTAGTTCTCGGCGTTCTGCCAGCGGCGCTGGTTCTTCAGGTAGTACAGCTCGTTGCTGGCGCTCACCGAATCGCTGATCTGCCATTCGCTGGTCAGGCGGGTCCATTGGTCGTTGTAATGCTGGGTGTCGTTGCTGACGTTGTAGTTCTTGTCGCGCAGGCCCTTGTGCAAGTGGCCGTTGATCAGTGGTGTGCCGAAGTAGTTCTGTGGGCGCTGGTCACCGTAATCGTGGGCCAGGGTGAAACTCAGGTTGTCGGCAGGCTGCCAGCGCAGGGCTGCGCTGACGAAGTCGCTGGCCGAGTCGCCACGGTCGATAAAACCATTGCTGCGCAGGCGGTTGAGGTTCAGGCGGTAGCTCAAGGTGTCGGTCAGCGAGCCGCCGCTGTCCAGGGCTTGTTGCTGGCGATCATAGGAGCCGTAGCCCAGGCGGATACGATTTTCGATATCGCCGGTGAAGGGCTTTTTCGAGATCGTGTTGACCACCGCGCCGGTGGCGCCTTCACCGTACAGCACCGATGCCGGGCCGCGCAGCACATCCACACGCTCCACGGACCAGGTGTCTACCGGGAAGGTGGACGTGCCCATGCCGTTGTACATGCGATTGCCGTCATACAACTGCATCACCGAACCCTGGCCGGTAAAGCCCCGTGCTTGCAGGGACGTACCGCCGTCGCCCGGTGTGCCGGTGCGGCTGATGCCGGTGGCACGGGAAATTGCGTCCTGCACGCTGACATCACCACGCTCGCGGATCTGTACACCGGTCTGGCTTTCGACACTGCCCGGAGTTTGCAGGGCCGTAAGGTTCAGACGCGAACCAGCAGTAGTCGCAGTGTTCAGGTCGATAGCCGGGCTGTCCACTTCTGGCGCGGTGACGGGGCTGACAGGCAGGGTCAATGCCTGGGCGCTGGTGTGCAGCGCAAGCAGGCACAGGCCGGACGCAAGGTACTTGTTCATTGCAGGATCAATTCTTCTTCGAGACGGTGCTCGCCGCCGGGCGCGGCGAGCAGGGATTGCACTAAGTGTTATAATATAACACTTCTTGCGTTGAGGGTGAAAGCCCGCGCAAGACTACATAACGCCTCTATGTAGGGCATCTCGCCTACCTCATGCAGAAGGTGAGGCCGATTCACGTTGCTTGAAAAAACGCGCCAGCACTAGCCGATCCACTACCCACACCACAATCAACGAGGCGCCAACCAACGGAAAAATGATCGCCAGGCCGAGCATGATCACCATTGCGGTTTTCCACTTCGGCAAATCATGGCGCAACGGTGGAACCCCCAGGCCGCCCTGTGGCCGGCGCTTCCACCAGATCACCACGCCGCTGACCGCACTCAACAGAATCATCAGGCACACCAGCAGCACGATGATCTGGTTGACCACGCCGAACATCTTGCCCTCATGCAGCATGACCCCGGACTCGGTGACCCGCGCCACGCTGTTGTAGTGCTCCCAGCGCACATCGGCGAGGACTTTGCCGGTGTATTGGTCGACATGCAGGGTCGCGTCATTGCGCGGGTCGTTGGCGAACACCGCGATGGTGAACACGCCTGTGGCGGTGGTGGGGAAGGTGATGCTGTAGCCCGGCTCGACCTGGCGCGTCGTGGCCAGGTCCACCACCTGTTGCAGGCTGATTGCCGGGGCTGCGGGGCCGTGGTTCATGCCGCCGTGTTGCATGTGCTCGGCATGCTCGCCGGACATCGGCATCGGCGTGTTCTCCATGGCCCACGGCACCGTCTGCTGGGTCGCGGTGTTGAGGCTGCGGGCCTGCTGGTCAGACTGTGGCACATCGTTCCACATCGCCGCTGGAAAGTGGTTCCACAGGTCAGCGTATTGCTTGCCCCAGAAGCCGGTCCAGGTCATGCCGCTGAGGATCATCAGCAGCAAAAATGCGGCGCCCCAGAACCCGGTGACGGCATGCAGGTCACGCCAGAACAGGCGCCCGCGGCTGCCCAGGCGTGGCCACAGAATCCCGGCCGCCGACTTGCCGCGCGGCCACCACAGGTACAGGCCGGACACCACCAGCATCACGCCCCAGCCGGCAGCGAGTTCCACCAGGCGGTCGCCGGTGGTGCCGATCATCAACTCACCATGCAGCGCACGGGCGATGGCTTGCAGGTTGTAGGTGGCATCCTGTTCACCCAGGACGGTGCCGCGATAAGGGTCGACAAACACCGTCAGCTCGTTGCCGGCGTTGTGCAGGACAAACTGCGCGCTGCTGCTGGCGTCCACCGGCGGCAGGTACTTGCTGATCGTGCCTTGTGGGTAGGCGGATTTGGCCCGTTGCAGCAACTCGTCGGCGCTGAGGACCTGCTCGGCGGGCTGCACGTTGAGCAACTGGCCGTACATCAGCGGGTCGAGTTGGGGCTTGAACAGGTAGATGATGCCGGTCACTGCCAGCAACACCATGAAGGGGGCGACAAACAACCCGGCGTAGAAGTGCCAGCGCCAGGCCAGGTTGTAGAAGGACATCTTTGGAGGGGTCATCAGGGTGCTCCGCAAGGACGTTATTTTTGTGCATGACTTGTAGGAGCGAGCTTGCTCGCGAAAAACCTGAGGTTGGCGCATTGAGTCTGACTTAGCGCGTCATCGTTCACGTTTTTCGCGAGCAAGCTCGCTCCTACAAGGGTGGTGGGTTAGAAGCTCATGTCGACCTTGGTCCAGAGCGTGCGCCCCGGTTCATTGATGGCTTGTGGGTCGTTGGCCGGGTAGCCGAACCCGGCGTTGCCGGCCAGGTTCAGGTGCTCGGCGTAGGCCTTGCCAAACAGGTTGTCGACGCCGGTGCTGACCTTGAAGTTTTTGTTGATGCGGTACGCCGCGTTAAGGGAGAACACGCCAAAGCCACCGCTCTTGTCGAAGTCCTTGCCGACCACGTTGCCCTTGTTCTGGTCGATGCGGTTTTGCGCCGCCACCACACGCCACAAGGCGCCGGCGCTCCAGTCGTCTTCGCTGTAGGTCAGGCCGAAACGCGCATCCAGCGGCGGCATTTGCGGCAGGGCCTTGCCGTCGCTGCTGTTCTTGCCCCAGGCATAGGCCAGGGTGGCGTCGGCTTTCCAGTTGGCTGTCAGCTTGTAGGCGGCACCCAGTTCACCGCCCATGATCCGCGCATCGATGTTCTGCGCCTGGGAGGTCATGCCCATCATTCCGGGTGTGTAGTTGAACAGGATGTAGTCGCGTACCTGGCCGATATAGCCGGAGGCCCAGGCTTGCAGGTCGGTGGTCTTGTACTGCAGGCCGAAGTCCAGTTGAGTGGTCTTCTCCGGCTTGATGGAATCGAAGGCGTTCAGCGAACCCGACGGGCCACGGTTGGGCGAGAACAACTCCCAGTAATCCGGGAAGCGCTCAGCGTGCCCGAGACCCGCGTAGAGGGTGGTCGGGCTGTCGGCCAGGTCGTGTTCATAGCGCACGAAGCCGGATGGCAGGGTGTCGGCGCGGGTATCGCCGGCAGTGGGGTTGGCGCGGCTCATCATGCCGCTGCCGGTGCGCTGGCGAAAATCCTTGGCCGAGGCGCGATCCAGGCGGGCGCCGCTGATCAGCCGGTCGTTGTCGGCGGCATACCAGGTCAGCTCGCCAAATACCCCGTAGTTGTGGAAGTCGGCGTCCTTGTTGCGGGGCAGGTTCTTGTAGGTGTCGACCCCGGCGCTGCTGCGCTGGCGGTGTTCGTTGGTCTGCGCATCGATGCCGCTGATCAGTTGCACATCGGCCCAGCGCCAAGTGGCCTTGATCCGTGCGCCAAGGGTGCGGCGGTCGACGTTGGAGGCCATGGGGCCGGCCATCATCCCGGTGCCTGACGGCGTGCGCAGGCTGTAGTTGTCCATCACGTGGTCGGCGTAGTTGTAGTAGACCTGGGCTTCGACCTTGTCCAGCACCTCGCCGATATTGGATTTCTCGAAACGCAGGCCCAGGCTTTCGCGCAGGAACTGCGAGCCATCCATGCCGCGTCCGGCGTAGCGCGCCTGGCCATCGCCACGGCCAGCGGTGAGTTCCAGCAGGGTGTCGGCGTCCGGGGTCCAGCCGAGGGCAACGTCGCCGTTCCATTTGTCGTAGCGCGAGCCGACGGTGTCGTTGTTGCCGTCCTTGTAGTCATCGGCGTGGGCCTGGTTGCCGATCACGCGGATATAACCGAGCGAGCCACCGGCGGCGGCATCCAGCACTTTGTCGAAGCGCCCGTTGGAGCCGGCGAGGATGCTCGCATTGACCCGGGTGCCCAGTTCACCGAATTGCTCCGGCTCACGGTCAAACAGCACCGTGCCGGCCGAGGCGCCAGGGCCCCAGAGCACGGTTTGCGGGCCTTTGATCACGGTCAGCTTGTCGTAGGTTTCCGGCGAGATATAGGAGGTGGGCGCGTCCATGCGGCCCGGGCAGGCGCCGAGCATCATGCTGCCATTGGTGAGGATATTCAGGCGCGAACCGAACATGCCGCGCAGCACCGGGTCGCCATTGGTCCCGCCGTTGCGCACCAGGGCAAAGCCGGGAATGGTCTTGAGGTAGTCACCGCCGTCACTGGCCGGTACCGGCTGGCGCGGGTCCTTGGGGTTGGTGACGATGGTTAGGGGTGAGCTTGGGGCAACGCCGGTAATCACCGTTGGGCTCAGCTCATTGTGGTGCTCGGCGTGGTCGTCGGCATACGCCTGTGGTGCCAAGAGTGCGCCGCACAAAACGGCGAGCACGGGGGTACATCCCATACGGGTGTCAGCAGGAAACCTGGACATGAAAAATTCCATCAGTCAGTCGTAAACAACACGGCCAGCAGCCTGCGGCTGTCTGTGTGAAGGCGGCCGTGCGAAGTTGTGTGTGATTGGCGGTTTACGACTGGATGGGCGGTGCGCGGCTGCGGGCGCCAGGGAAGATGCTCTGCCGGGCATGGCCCAGGCGCGTTGCAGGGGTGAGGGCGTTGGCCGGTGGTGGGATGCCAAGGGCCACGAATGAAATATGGCCAGGCAGGGCCGGGCAACTGAACAGCAGGCTGCAATAGCCGCATTTCTCCCACATGACGTGGTCGGCGGCGGGGGGCTTGGTGTGCTCGGCGGGGTGCTGGGGCGCGGCGTGGCAGGTGTCGTCCATCGACATCTGCATGGACATGCCGGCGTGATGATCCATCGGCATCGCTTGGGAAATCAGCGGTCCGATAAAGATCATCAGCATGGCGAACAGGCTGATCCAACTGCCGCGTGCAAGCCTTGCGGGCGTGCGGCGGCGCTTGGTCAATCTGCTGGCGGGAGCACCCATGGGGGGCGGCCTGTGGTGATTACTGGGCGTGCTTGTGCTCGTGGCCGGTCATCGGCGGTGCTTTTTGGACCGAGACTTCTACGTTGACCGGCCCGGCCTTTTCGAAGTTCAGGGTCAGCGGGAAGTGCTGGCCGTCGCGCAATTGGCTGCGGTCCTTCAGGCCCAGCAGCATCACGTGATAGGCCATGGGCGCGAAAGTCAGCTCGCCCTTGGGCGGCACGGCCACGCTGGGCACCTGTTGCATCTTCATCAAGTCGCCCTGCATCACATGCTCATGCAATTCGGCCTTGGCCGCCACTGGGGTGTCGACGCTGAGCAGGCGATCCGGGGTTTCGCCCTGGTTATGGATCACAAAGTAGGCGGCAACCGTCGGCGCATTGGGCGGCAGTTCCTGTGACCAGGGATCGCTCACCAGCAGGTCGCCGGCCTTGTAGTCATCGGCATTGGCGGCACTGAACACAGGCAGCAGCAAGGCCGCCAGAAGCAGGGAAGATTTGAGCATGGCAGTTCTCCAGAACGATTCAAACGCAGTTCAATTGCGAAGAGATCAGACGGTTGGAGAGGCGCGGGGGTTGAGGCTCGGCCATTGCTGGCGCGGGGTAGGGGACTGCAAGACGGGCGATGGCAGGCCAGGCACCGGGTCGATCCGTGTCAGATACAACTGCGGCACATGCCCCGGCAGCGCCACCAACGGCGCCGAGCCCGAGCAGCACCAGCAATGCTGCATGGTGGAATGCTCGTCCTGCTGCGGCGCAGGCAGATCCAGCTTGCCCAGGGAGATCGCCACCAGCTTGCTGCCGTTGGACGAACAGAAACTGCCCCACAGCAATTGCTCGGCCGGGCTCTGCCCCTGCTGCATCGCCCCGGCCATCGGCATGGCAAACGCGTTGAACAGCACTGCAAGGCAGGCGATCCAGGCAAATGCAAAGCGTTGACGGGCCATGGCGGACAATCCGTAGGGTTAAACGATCAGGTGGGTATTTAGCCTGATCGGGGGGCATAAGTAAAAAGCGCCGGTGTGGTTTGGTGTCGCAGTGCTGCGTGTGGGCTATGGCTTTGATGATAGACGGGAACGAGAGAATACCAATCTCCAAAACGCCGCAGCCCTAAATGTGGGAGTGGGCTTGCCCACGATAGCGGTGTATCAGTCAGTACATCGGTTACTGACATACCGCAATCGCGGGCAAGCCCGCTCCCACATTTGAGCTGCGTTGTTCTATAAGGCCTGCAGTACCGAGTCGACGGTCAAAAACTCCCGATCCACCCCCGCCAACACCGGCCGCTGCAAAACCACCACCGGCACGCCGCGCTCGCGGGCCACTTCCAGCTTGGGCTCGGTGGCGCTGCTGCCGCTGTTCTTGCTGATCAACACATCAATCTGTCTGCGCTCGAACAACGCCCGCTCATCCTCAAGCAAAAACGGCCCACGGGCGCCGATCACTTCGCAGCGTGCGTTGCCGGGGTAGGTGTCCAGTGCGCGCAAGGTCCAGAACTGTTCGGCAGGGATTTCGTCGAGGTGTTGCAGCGGTTCGCGACCGAGGGTGAACAACGGGCGCTTGAAGGGTTTCAGGGTTTCGATCAGCTCGGCCCAGTCACTGACTTCGCGCCAGTCATCACCGGGTTGTGGTTGCCATGCGGGGCGGCGCAGGGCCCAGCAGGGGATGTGACACAAGCGCGCGGCCTGGACGGCGTTGGCGCTGATGTGTGCGGCGTAGGGGTGGGTGGCGTCGAGGATCAGGCTGATGTTCTGGGTGCGGACAAACTGCGCCAACCCCTCGGCCCCGCCGTAGCCGCCGACGCGTACCTGGCATGCCAGGTCGGTGGGTACCCGGCCAATCCCGGCCAGGCTGTAGATGTGCTGTGGCCCCAGGGTGCGGGCGATGGCCAGGGCTTCCGTGACGCCGCCCAGCAGCAGGATGCGCTTCATAGCGGTTTGATCACTTCCAGCAAGGTGATCGGCAGCGCCTGGCGCCAAGTGTCGAACTCGCCCAGGGGCTGGGCCTGGGCCACGTGAATGCGGGTCAGTTCGCCGCCATGTTGCGCGCGCCAACTCATCAAGGTCATTTCGCTTTGCAGGGTCACGGCATTGGCTACCAGCCGGCCACCGGGCCGCAGGTGCTGCCAGCAGGTATCGAGCACGCCGTCGCGGGTCACGCCGCCGCCGATGAAGATCGCATCGGGTACCTCCAACCCTGCCAGGGCCTGGGGCGCGCTGCCGCGAATCAGTTGCAGGCCGGGCACGCCGAGGGCGTCGCGGTTGTGTTCGATCAACTGCTGGCGGCCGGCATCGGCCTCAATCGCCAGGGCGCGGCAACTGGGGTGGGCGCGCATCCATTCGATACCGATGGAACCGCTGCCGGCGCCGACGTCCCACAGCAGCTCGCCGGGGGTTGGCGCAAGGCGCGCCAGGGTCATGGCGCGCACATCGCGCTTGGTCAGTTGCCCGTCATGTTTGAACGCCGAGTCTGGCAGGCCCGCCAGGCGTGACAGGCGTGGGGTGTCGATAGCGGCGAGGCAGTCGATGGCCACCAGGTTCAACGGCGCAATTGGTGCGTCTTGCCAGGTGTCAGCGTGGCCATCGATCCGCCGCTCTGCCACGCCGCCCAGGTGTTCAAACACACTCAAGCGGCTCGCGCCGAACCCGCTGGCGCGTAACAGCGCGGCTATTGCCGCCGGGCTCTGGCCGTCATTGCTCAACACCAGCAAGCGCACGCCGCTGGACAGATGGGCATTGAGCGCCGCCAACGGACGGGCGACCACCGATAAGGTCACCACCTCCTGCAATGGCCAACCCAAGCGTGCCGCCGCCAGTGACACCGAAGAGGGCGCTGGCAGGATCAACAGCTCATCCGTCGCCACCAGCCGTGTCAGGCTGGCGCCGACGCCGTAGAACATCGGATCGCCGCTGGCCAGCACGCACACCGCCTCACCCCGTCGCGCCAGGATCGGCTCCAGGGAAAACGGGCTGGGCCATAGCTCGCGTTCACCGCGAATGCACACCGGCAGCAAATCCAGCTGGCGCTGGCCGCCAACAATCCGCGAGGCGCGCAGCAGCGCATGCCGGGCATTCCTGCCCAGCCCCTTGAAGCCGTCTTCACCGATGCCTACTACCGTCAGCCAGGGCGACATATTGATTCCTTGAACGACATCCGACGGGCAGGCTTTTCATGCCGTCGGACAAAGCAGGCATAATACCGCGCCTTTGCCCGTAAACCGGTAGCCCCCGTGAAGCCACTTCCACTGTCCAGCAGCAAACGTCCCTCGGGTTGTCCGGGGTTGCTGCGTATTGTCCAGGCGTTGGATGGCGGGATCTGCCGGATCAAGTTGGCGGGCGGCGTCATCCGCGCCGAACAGGCGATGGCTGTGGCGTATGCGGCCCACACCTGGGCGGGCGGGGTGATCGAGGCGACCAACCGCGCCAACCTGCAGATTCGCGGCATCGGCCAGGAACACGATGGCCTGGTCACGCACCTGCTGGACGCCGGTCTTGGGCCGACCACCGCGGGCGGTGATGACGTGCGCAACGTGATGCTCAGCCCCGGTGCCGGCATTGACCGCGACATGCTGCTGGACACCCGGCCCCTGGCAGAGCAGGTCCTCGCCACCCTGCAAAGCCATCCGCGCTTTCATGAGTTGTCGGCCAAGTTCGCCGTGCAACTGGACGGCGGTGAGGCGCTGGCGATGCTCGATCATCATCACGACCTGTGGTTGTCAGCCTATCAAGCACAAGGCCAGACCTTGTTGGGGTTCGGCCTGGCCGGCTGTCCTGGTCGTGATCGGCCGCTGGCCGCCGTAACCCTGGACCAAGGCTATGCGCTGGTCGTTGCGGTGCTGGAGCAGTTTCTAGACCTGGCCCGGCCCGACCAGAACCGTATGCGCGACCTGCTGGCGCATACGTCTGTGGATAACTTCCTCGCACGCTTGAACCTGCCGTTACTTCCCGCCGACGGCTATCGTTGCCGCGCCAACCCGACCCTGTTGCGCCTGGGCACTTATCCACAGCGCCAAGCTCAGCAGGTCTACGTCGCCGCCGTCGCGCCATTGGGGCGCCTGGACTCGGCCATGCTGCGTGGCGCCGCACAACTGGCCCTCGCTCATGGCGACGGCACATTGCGCTTCACCCCATGGCAAGGCCTGCTGCTGCCTAACCTGGCGCCGGACACTGCCCCGCGTGTCACCGAAGGCCTGGCGCAATTGGGCTTCCTCTGTTCTGCCGAGCAGGCGCTGGCGCGGCTGATTGCCTGCACCGGCTCCAGCGGCTGTGCCAAGGCCCAGGCCGACACCAAGGCTGACGCCCTGCACCTGGCCACACTGTTGCAGGATCATGGCCAGGGCCTCGACGTGCACCTGTCCGGCTGCCCGCGCACCTGTGCGGCCGCGCACATTGCCCCGGTCACCTTGCTGGCGGTGGGCGTCGGCCACTACGACCTCTATTTTCGCGATGCAGCCCAACCGGGTTTCGGCCGGCTGCACGCGCACAACCTTTCTATTGAAGCGGCGGGCGCCGTGTTGCGTGCCCGTCCACGGAGCAACACCGATGATTGATTACATCCGCGACGGTCAGGAGATCTATCGCAACTCCTTTGCGATCATTCGCGCAGAGGCCAAGTTGGATCGCATTCCGGCCGACCTGGAAAAACTCGCCGTGCGGGTGATTCACGCCTGCGGCATGGTCGAGGCCATCGACGGTCTGCAGTTTTCCGAAGGCGCGGGCAAGGCCGGGCGTGAGGCCCTGGCGGCCGGTGCGCCAATCCTGTGCGATGCGCGGATGGTCTGTGAAGGCGTGACCCGTGCACGCCTGCCGGCCAACAACCCGGTGATCTGCACCTTGCGCGACGACAGCGTGCCGGAGTTGGCGCGGGAGTTGGGCAACACCCGTTCCGCTGCGGCCCTGGAGCTGTGGCGCCCGCACCTGGCAGGCAGCGTGGTGGTGATCGGCAATGCGCCGACGGCCTTGTTCTATCTGCTGGAAATGCTCGACGCCGGAGCCCCGAAGCCGGCGCTGATCCTCGGTTTCCCGGTCGGCTTTGTGGGCGCCGCCGAGTCCAAGGCGATGCTCGCCGCCGACAGCCGTGGCGTGCCGTTTGTGATCATGCAAGGCCGCCTGGGCGGTAGTGCGATGGCCGCTGCGGCAGTCAACGCACTGGCCACGGAGGTCGAATAATGCAGGCGCGTGGACGTTTGATCGGCCTGGGTGTCGGCCCCGGTGACCCGGAGTTGATTACCCTCAAGGCCCTGCGCCTGCTGCGCGAGTCGCCGGTGGTGGCGTATTTCGTGGCCAAGGGCAAGAAAGGCAACGCCTTTGGCATTATCGAAGAGCACCTGGTGCCCGAGCAGACGCTGATGCCGCTGGTGTACCCGGTGACCACCGAAGCCTTGCCGGCGCCACTGTCTTATGAACAGGTGATCAGCGATTTCTACGACGCCGCCAGTGTCGACGTGGCCGCGCACCTGGATGCCGGGCGCGATGTGGCAGTGATCTGCGAAGGCGATCCGTTCTTCTATGGCTCCTACATGTACCTGCATGACCGCCTGGCCGAGCGCTACGAGGCCCAGGTCATTCCGGGCGTGTGCTCGATGCTCGGCGGCGCCTCGGTGCTGGGTGCGCCGTTGGTGTATCGCAACCAGAGCCTGTCGGTCCTGTCCGGGGTGCTGCCCCATGACGAACTCAAGCGACGCCTGGCGGATGCCGATGCGGCGGTGATCATGAAGCTGGGGCGCAACTTCACCAAGGTGCGCCAGGTGCTTGAAGAGCTGGGGCTGGCCGGGCGCGCACTGTATGTCGAGCGCGCGACCATGGCCAACCAGAAAATCGTCGCGCTGGATCAGGTCGAGCCCATGTCCTCGCCGTATTTCTCGCTGATCATCGTGCCGGGCGAAAGGTGGCAAGGTTGATGACGCCGGCGATCGTAATCCTCGGCCAGGGCAGCCTGGCCACGGCCCGCAGCATCCAACAGGTGTATCCCGGCGCCTTGATCCATGGCCTGGCTGGCCGGGTGGAAGGTGCCGACCAGGCCTACGGCGAATTTGGCGCGACTGTGCGCCAGTTGTATCAGCAGGGCACACCGATCATTGCCCTGTGCGCAGCCGGGATTGTGATCCGCACCCTGGCGGCGCAGTTGCTGGAAAAAGGCGAGGAGCCGGCCGTGCTGGCTGTCGCCGAAGATGGCAGCGCAGTGGTGCCGTTGCTGGGTGGCCTGGGCGGGGTGAATATCATGGCGCGGGAAATCGCGGCGGCCCTGGGTGTGGCGGCTGCGATTACCACCAGTGGCGAGCTGCGGTTCGGCACCTGCCTGCTCAACCCGCCCCAGGGCTATCAACTGGCCGACCTGGAACTGGGCAAACGTTTTGTCTCGGACTTGTTGGCCGGCGAACATGTGCGTATCGAAGGTGCCGCGCCGTGGCTGGACCAGGCCAACCTGGCGCAGGACCAGCAGGCGCACCTGAGCATTCATATCGGCAGTGCCGAGCGTGTGCCGGCGGACAACGAGTTGCTGATCTATCCGAAAAACACCTGGGTGGCCTGCCGTCCGGGTGCCGGGCTGGCTGCACGGGTTCGCCAGGCGTTGCAGCAGGACGGTATCGCTGTGCAATCGTTGGCGTGCCTGCTGGGCGATGATGCCGATATGGCTTGCGGCGAACTGCATGAGGCAGCACTGGAACTGGGCGTGCCGTTACGGTTTACGGCGCTGGCCGCTGGGCCGGAGATGGTCATTCACTCGACCGCTGCGCCGGTGGATCTGGCGCAACTGGGTCGTCCCCGTGGCCGCCTCGCGGTGATCGGCCTGGGCCCTGGCGCTGCCGAGCTGATGGTGCCGGCGGTCAAGGCCGAACTGGCGCGTTGCACCGATGTGCTGGGCTACGAAACCTATGTGCGCATGGCCGGGCCGTTTCGTGCCGACCAGATGCAGCATTGCACCGACAACCGCGAAGAGATGCAACGGGCGCGGCACGCCTTCGAGCTGGCGGCCCAGGGCCGTTCGGTGGTGGTGGTGTCTTCCGGCGACCCGGGTGTGTTTGCCATGGCGGCGGCGGTGCTGGAAGCGTTGCACGAATCCAGCGACCCGGCCTGGCAGCGGGTCGAACTGGAGATCCTGCCGGGGGTCTCGGCGTCCCTCGCCACGGCGGCCCAGGCGGGCGCGCCGTTGGGGCATGACTTCTGTGTGATGTCGCTGTCGGACAACCTCAAGCCCTGGTCCATCATCGAGAAACGCCTGGACCTGGCGTGTCAGGCCGACCTGGCCCTGGCGTTCTACAACCCCATCTCCCGTTCTCGGCCATGGCAACTGGGGCGTGCCCTGGAGATCGTGGCCCAGCATCGTATCGCCGCAACACCTGTGGTGCTGGGGCGTGATATCGGTCGCCCGGGGCAGACGCTGCGCACCACCACCCTGGGGCAACTGACCCCGGACCAGGTAGACATGCGCACCATGGTGCTGATCGGTTCGTCCACCACTTGCGCGTTCCCTCGGGTGGGCGGCGGCGAGTGGGTGTACACGCCACGTTGGTATGGCGAGAAGCCAGCCTCCTGACACAGCGGTGGCCCCGCAATGGGGCCGCACAGCTGTCAGAGAAAGCCAATTGCCTATGACAGAAATTTCTTTGTTCAGCCCCGCTAAGTCTCAATGCAATTAACGGTTCCTCTCTATTAGTTGCAGAAAGTAAGCCTGCCGTTATCAGTCGCCAGTTCATCCCCACTGTTTGCGGGGCGGGGCAGCCAATGTCGATTTTTCCTACGATTTAAAGGCCTTCTCGTACCTCCTGAAAAAGTTCAATCGGGCGACTAGTGTTTGTTGTAAGCCCGTGTGGGTTTTTGTGGAGAAACAGTTATGGAGCGCAAACATAAGCGAATCAATGTGGCAAAAAAGAACAAGCTGATTGCGGCATACCGACTGCCGTTGACCCGGCGGCCAGCGGACCCGCCATCGCCGTTCCAGGCGGATGGTGACTTGAATGGTGCGGTGATCAACAACAGTGTGTTTTCGTTTGTCGCGGGCATGAGCCGCCTCAACAAGGAATACACCCGCAAGAGTTACCTGTTGGCCAGCAGCTATGTGAGTGAGGTCCTGAAAGTGGGGCGCGGCACGCAGGCCTGGTATGACGAATTTATCAAGGTCATGAGCAGCCTTGGCTGGTTGCCGATACGCAGCAGTTTCGAACGGGTCACCACCTCCGTGAAGGGACTGAGCGTACAGATGGCCGTAATGAACATCATCTCGTCCACAGTGGCCTCGACGTTCCTTTCAGGCTCCTTGGCCATGGCGTTACCCAGGTTGGCGGCGGATGCTTTCGAGGCTTTGAAACAACTGTCGGCACCGTTTGATCTGTTCAAGCGCAACATCGTTAACCATGAGGGCGGCGACTTTGGGCTGGCCTCCTGTTCGGAGGTCGACGGTGAAGTGTTGATGGTGCTGGTGACCTACAGCGCCCACGGTGTCAGCACGAAAGTGGGTGTGCCGTTTTTCGAATGGGACAGTTCCACGATCGAAGCCTACAGTGGCCAGACGTGCCTGATGCTCAATCCGGCAGTGGTCAACGACGCAACCATCAAGCAGTTGCGCGAGAGCGCAGGCGACAAGGTCTTGCACGCTATCGCCCAATACCAGATTTGAATGGGGCCTCAGGGCACCAGGTAACCGCGCACGCCGGTAAAGATGATCTGTGCAGCCAGTGCACACACGAACAACCCCATCAGGCGGCTGACAATCTGCAGCCCTTGGTCGCCGAGGATGCGTTCGATCCGGTTGGACAGGTACAGCACCACGCCCACGGTCAGGCTGGCCAGGGCGATACTGAGAATGGCGGTGAGCTTGTCATCCCAATGGGGCTGGCTGACCCCCATCACCAACAGTGCGCCGATGGTGCCGGGGCCGACGGTCAAGGGGATAGTCAGCGGGACGATGGTCACGTCCTGCTGCACATTGTCAGTCTGCACAGCCGATTTGCCCTGGGCCATGCCCAGGGCGGAGATAAACAGCACACTGCCGGCGCCGATGCGAAAAGCATCCACGGTGATGCCAAACACACTGAAAATCACCCGGCCAAACAGGTAGAGCAACACGCTCGACACCAGCGTTGCCAGGGCAACCTTCCAGGCCAGGCGCCGCCGTTCCTTGCTGGAATAGCCACGGGTCAGGCTGATAAAGCAGGACAGGACGAAGAAGGGGCTATACAGCACCAGCATCTTCAAATAAACGCTGAACAACACGTGGAGCATGGCAGGAGCTCACAGCGAAGGAGGGCGAGGGGGAGTTTATCAGGCTATGGACTGCCCCCAAGAAGTTGGACACCAATCCAATTTCTTGGGGTGTTCACATG
>NZ_JAHIDY010000070.1:0-15876 GCF_018732265.1 Pseudomonas sp. TAE6080 | reverse complement strand
GAGGCTCCTGCTTCAATTCAATAACCGTGTTGCACTCAGCTCCTGCAACCGCCCCGATATAAGGCACAACCCCATGAAGGTACGACCACCACCCCAGCATGCTTTCGCCAAAATGGTAATCGTCAGGGCTGACAATAGGGAAAATCGTATTACCCGCTTTTAATGCCAGCAACAATCCAAAAAAAGCAATGGGTGATAATAAGGTGGATAAATCCTGGGACAGGGAATATTTTCTATAACGCCTGATAATATCAATAATGGCCCAGATAACCATGCCAATCAGCAAAATTTTCAGCCATACACTAGTATCATATTTGGAAACATTACCGTTCGGTTCTTGCAGCCTTGCGGGGTACAGCACCAGATAAAACGTAGAAAGCCCCAACTGAACAACAAGCAGTAGTTTGCCGATATTTCGCGAAAACCCTTTGGGGCTCCACAGGGCATAAATAAGGCCTGCGACCCATCCTAGCGCTGCAATGGCATATCCAAGCCGTGCCAGTCGCGTGAGATCAATACCCGATGTCATCCCCGCCGGGGCCCGGCCAAGCACTAGTGCAAGCTCTGGTTTTACGAGCGCCAGCAAAAGAATACCCAATGCGCCCACGCCATAGGTGCGGGGGCTGATATCAATACCTCTTAAAGCACTCGCCGTTGCGGCCACGGCGATAAAGGTAATGCCGGAAATTGAGCCGTAGAAAATCCGCGAATCTTTCTGCTCAAAAAAAACGAAAGATGCAATGGCTGCAACAGCAGGAAGCGACCACCACAAATACTGGCTGGACAGTTCAAGCGCAGAGTCAGTCCCGAATTTTTTCTTCTGCCGCTCTATTGTTGACGCTAAAAACAGAAATACACAGACAAAAGCCGCAAGAAAAGCGGGGACAGCAATAAGGTCTTGAAATTTAGTCTGCGCCGACCACGTGACACTCCCGACGACGAAGTCCGAGTACTTTGGTGCGACTGCAATGTCGAGACAAAACACTAAAGCCAGCGCCGAGAATATTAAGGCAGCCAGTGCGCAAGAAACCCTTTCATTCATTTCCAGATGCTTGAACATTTCACGACCAAATCTTTAGTTGTACTTGCCAAAACAGGCTCGGAACAATACCGCCAGCACCGAAAGGTTGCCTTTTACGCTACTGATCTTGGTCGGCACTTCACCTTGGGGGTAGCGGCGCACCGTCGCCAGTTCCACGCAGCGATAACCCAGTTTCGGCGCGCGGTACGACAGGTAGGCAAGCAGCTCATAGGTGGTGAATACATCACGGAAGATTGCCATCTTCGGGTCAATCAACATCTTGCGGCTATAGGCGCGAAAACCCTGGGTGGTATCAGTCCACTTGAAGCCGGAAAACAGGCTCAGCATCGGCGCATGGATGAAACGGATCGCAAAATCGCGGGACTTGGGGGTGTTCTCGGCGACACCTCCCTCGACAAAACGCGAAGCCTGGACAAAGTCCACACCTTGCTTCAACGCCTCGATAAAGCGCGGGATGGCCTCAGGGTCATCCTTGTCGTTGCCATCGATGGTCACGATGCCTTCATAGCCCTGGTCCAGAGCAAAGGCATAGGCGCAACGCAGCTGTGCACTCAACTTGCCCGGTGCGGTCTTGACCAGCAGGCCACGCACACCCACCTGTTGCAGTGATTGCAACTCAAGCGAACCGTCAGAGCTGCCGCCATCGACGATGATGATGTCGGCCATATCCGCGATGTTGAACGCCGCCATGCGGGCGAGCAGGTTCTTGATCCGGTCGCCTTCGTTGATGACCGGAATGACCACGCACCAGGGATGTTGACGACCCAGCCAGAGTGGAGTGTCAAAGGAAGGTACCTGCCAGCCGGCACGTACATCGGGAGCAATATCAGAAGAAGTCATTTTAATTTCCATCAAACGACGCGAGCTGTAATCAGCCCTACGCCAGCAATAACCAGGGCGATGCCGACTCCAGTGGTCCAGTGAAAGGACTCACGGAAAAACAGCAGGGAAAACAGGGCGACCGTCGCAATAGCCCCGGCCGTCAGGACCGGGTGCGCCACGTTCAAAGGCAAACGGGCCAATGCCGCGGCATAGAGCAGGAACGCAGCACCATACAGGCCCAGACCGACCCAGAACGGCCAGTTGCTGAGTGCCGCCATCGGATCGCTCAAGGAAGGGAATTTGCGCGGGGGCATCATCGCCATCTTCACCAGCACACTGGCGGATGCGTTCGACAAGATACCCAGGATCAAGATGATCCATTTCATGCTCATGCCGTCACCTCATCGGGGGTGCGGTAATGCTGGCGGGCAACCTGCAACGCACGCTCGATCGATTGCGCGTGAGGTTCGGTCTTGGTGGCCACCATTTCAATGGTGACCACATGATCTGGCAAGTACCGGGCCACGGCACGCGCCATGTTTTCGTGCTCAGTACCGCCGTCACCCAGCGGGAGCAGGTCGGGTTCGCTGGCGTGAATATGCCCGATCAACTCGGCACAATCCTCTAGCACGGTGAACGGGTCTTCACCGTTGATCGCCAATGCCCCGGTGTCCAGCTGCATACGGATCGCCGGGTGATCAATTGCCCGCACCACCACTGCCGTTTGCGCACTGGTGGTCATGAAATTCGCCCCGTAGCAGGTAGGGTTGGGCTCCAGGCAAATCGTGACACCACACGCCTGAGCGATATCACCCAGTTGCCGGAAGAACGGCACGGCGACGTCCAGCGCCTGTTGATCGGTCAGACCACTGCGATCACGATTCTTCGGTGAGCCAAACACGATCCGCGTTGCACCCAGACCTGCGCCAATGCGGCACACACCCGCAAGGTGTTCCAGCAAGGCCGCCTGGCTTTGCTCTGAGCCAAAGACGTTCAGGCCTGTGGTGCCGAACAACAATGCTTGCATGCCCGTCAGCGCAATGCCGCGCTGCGCCCACCAATCCTTGACCCGCGCAATCTCATCGTCCGTGGACTTGGCAGGCTCAGGGAAGTATTTGCCCGGGGCAATATCAATCGCATCCACGGCAAAGCGCGCAAGCAGCTCAGCGATGACTTCATCCTCGGTGGTCTCCCACGCGATATTGGAAATCGCCAGCCTCATGCCTGTGCTCCCGATGCGGCCTTGAGCGGCTCCGACTGCGCGTAGGCCCGCACGGCCTGCACGGTTTCACGAGCGCTGTACTGGTAACGCCCCGTGCCACCAAACAGCTGCGCATGCTTGGTCTGCATGTCATAGGTAGCGGCAGCATTGGCCAGGGTATTGGTGAAAGGCTTGCCGAAGCCCTTCTGCGAAATGTCCGCGACACTCACTGCCTCGGCAGTCAGGTGGACCAGCTTGAGTCCCGCATCGAGCGCGGTCTGGATGTCGTACCACAAGTTGATCATCGGGTAGAACTGGAACACGCCCCGGCTATCGATGGCCTGCAGGTTGTTGTCGTTGAGGAAGTCAAAAATCACATTTTTACGCAATCCAGGTCCGACGAGCCCTGGCAGGCGAACGATCAAGTGATTCGGAAAATGACTTTCGACGAAGGTTTCCAGCAGCCTACGGTGCAGGCCATAGGCATGCAGGCCGGACTCATCGACCGGGGTGTCTTCATCAACGCCGATGGGGCTTTTGAACACATCAACCGTGCTGATCAGCACGAAAGTCTTGCACTGGATGGTTTTCAGATGGGCGATCAGGGCTTCGATCTTCTGGCGGTCAGCCTCAGGCTCGCGGTTGGCAATCCATTTTTGCGCCGGGGCACCAGCACAAACCACGAGGTCGAAGGATTTGCCTTCTATCTCACCAATGTTGGTGGACCGGTACAAGTCCTCGAAGGAGGCCTGTTTAAGAAGCGTGCCCCCGACAAACCCGGAGAAACCAATAAGCGAATTCATCTTTTTCCGCTCCAAACCTGAAGTTTTATTGACCTTGATGGGAAAAACTCTCGGTATCCAGTTTTTCAAGCACATCGTAAATGTTGTCTATCTTGCCACCCAGCACGGAAAAGCAGCCTGGCAGCTCGGCATGCTTTTCAAAAAGAATCGGGCGTCCGTCATCCCCTTCATTCTTCACCAGGATGGTCTTGACCTCGAACAGCGAATCCTTGTGTTGGGCCTTGAGCACTTCGGGGATATACCGCCCAACGTCCCGGACCATACGATCAACCCGTGTATCGCGCTCATAAAGGCGCAGCTTTTCGTAGGGATCGAGGCCCTTTTCATCATTCCAGTGCAAATGCGGCGTATAGCGTACATGGGACAAGGTGTGCAGCCCACGGGCCGGGAACGGCATCAGTGAAAAGAACGGCCCGTCCATCACCGTGACGCCCAACCCCTCCAGGGATTCGGGCATCTTCATCAAGGCCATTTCCGTGATCTCTTGCTTGAGGCCGGTACTGACCCCCGCGAAATCACCCGCAAACTGATTGAGGCCACTGTACGTACAGTTGAAGACGTACCGGCAGGTCGTCAGCGCCTCCTCGCCCAGGGAGGTTTGGGTGACCACTTGCAAAGGCGCCGTCGCGCCCCTGGAAATCGAAGTGACACGTGTCTGATAGCGGATCTGCACACCGCTTTCTGCCAGCTCGCGAGCCGCCCAGGCCGCCAGGCGAGTGGTGTCGAACGCATATTCCTCGACCAGGAACACTTCTTCTATCAAGCGTGGCTCGAACAAGTCACGCAGCGCTGGATCGGCAGGTTTTAGGTCCGCACCGATGTCCCGGCAAAAGCGCTCGAACTGCTTGGCCGTGACCTTGGAGTTGCGCCGGGCAATGGCGTACAGCTTGGTAAAGTCCTGCTTGACCACCTGCGGCCAGTCCTGGACAAACTTGGGCAAGTTGACCCGGCTGCGATACGCCGTGGTGAAACTGCGCGGGTAGTGGTAACCGTTATGCACACGTGCCTGGTTGTTGTAACTGGCACGCATCATCAGTGCAGGCTCGCGCTCGACCAAAAGGATCCGTTTGAAACCCCGTTGCTTGGCCAGGTAGACCGCAATGGCTGCACCGTAAAAGCCGCCACCGATAATGACGGCATCCTGCTCAGGCTGGCTGGCTTGGGCGCTCGACATCAGGAAACTCGTTCGGAAGGCTGCGCCTTGGCCACGGCCGCATCAGGTGCCACCTCTTCAATGTTCAACTTCTCGCGCCGGGTCATGCGGGCGCTGGTGAACTCCTGCCCTACATGATAGAGCGGCCCTTCATTCGATAGGCTGGCCATGTTGAGGATGTATTCACCCAACACCAGCAACACCAGGGAAATCAGGAAAAACATGCCCGACTGCTGGAGCGAGAAACTGATCCAGCCGGGTGCTACATCAGCCTTGAAAATACCCACCGAGATCACATAGACGCAGTACACCAGGTTGGCAACCGCGCCAAACAGCGAAAGGTAGGTCACCAGGCGCATGGGCGCGCGCGTGGTGGAAACCAGCAAACGCACGCCACGATCGATACTGTCGCCCAGGCGCTTGGGGCTGCAGGCCTGGGGCACGGCACTGTACTTGAGATAGGCCCGGGCAAAACCACCGGTGGCCGGAAGATGGCGGTACGTCATCGAAGGCTGGGGGTGTTGCAGGATGAAGTTGATCACCCGCTTGCTCAGGATGCGGTACTGAGGCGCTTCTTTGGCCAGGTGAACCCCGTTGAAGCGGTTGTACATGCTGTGGAACACCGCGTTGGCCCAACGATAGGCCAGGCTCTGGGTGCTCTTCTGTTCGTTGTGGGCAAAGACGACATCGGCGCCGCTGACCGCTTGATCAAGCATCTGTGGGACGAAGTTGATGTCGTCCACCAGCGGATCGATGACCGCGACATAGTCACCCAAGGCGTTTTCCAGGCCAACCCAGGAGGCGGTGTCGGTGTCCACTTCCTTGGTCAAGGCATAGACCTGCAAGTTAGCCAGGCCTTTCTCGCTCGTCAGACCCTTCAAAACCATGACGCTGTCATCATCGGACGCGTTATCAACAACGATCAGCTCATAGTCGCTGACTGTTTTCGCAATGACTTCGGCGGCTTCGGAGAGTATTTTTTCAATTTTATCGCCCTGATTACGAACGACAAAAACGACAGATAAAAAACAGGGAAAATAAGCCATCACCAACTCTCGCAAAAATTAATTAAAAGACTGGATGAGTCGTTTATCCGAGATCGCCATATATAGCCGGAATGCCTCACACCCCTGACCGAGAGTTTCAGCGCCACAGGGTCATTGCCAAGATGGGGTAGCCATTGCCAAACGTTCAAATCGCTCGTCCTTGAAGCACCAGGCCAAAAAGCATGCCTGAAGCAGCGTGCCACGCCAGAAAAACCGGGGGTAAGGCAGAATAGACAGAAGCTATCAAACCTGGCGCCAGCCCAAAGTTGCGCCGGATCATACCACAAAAAATGAGGCCCTCACGACGCTGAAATGGCGTTGTGCCAGCGTTGAAAGCACGATAACAAACACCTCGAAGCTCCTTGAAAAATCATGATTTCAAAAAAGTTTAATAATTAATAAGTTGATCTACCGCCATTACTCAAGTCGGACATCAGCATTCAACCTGAATAACCTGTAATTAATTAGCCCCGCTCAAGTGGGGTCTAAACACAGCGACTTTTCAGGATAAGCTGCACAAATAAAACACCCCGCGAAGGCGTGGCCATCGCGAGGTGTGAGGGCAATCAACTCATCGAGTCTTATGCAGACTTGAAGTTGATCGTGTCGCTGAAATTAGAGAATTAAAACTGTCGTAGTAGACCCCCGAGTTTCGCGGCCTGCAGTCCGTTTTTGATCGGTGGACATGCCGACATACTCCGCCGCTGGCACCAAGCTGTCAGAGCAGTCCTTTTGATCTACCTGTGCGGATGAAGAGGACAAGGAGGCCTCCTCTAGGCCAGAAAAGCCTGACCTATTCGGCTTAGGTTAGCGGCGATTTGTGACCACGTAGCGACAGCATTTTGGAGGGAATACAAGCCGATAATTAGTCCGAATATGAGGCAACCGTCACCGAGAAATGCAACTGCGATTACTTTACTCGCAATAGAGTTTCTCTAGTTTTCGAATGTCACGCAGTACGCGCGGCGGGTAGAAAAACAATGTTAATCGCCCTCCCGCGCTCCGGAGCTCCTCCGGTCCGTCCGGAAGGTTTTGGGGCATCTGGCCCGTTTCTGGCCGGGGTTTACACGGGTGAATTTGAGATAGAGCAAGGATAACCAGCCGCTTCTCGAATGCTGAAGGAGGTTCACAGGTTTTGAAAATTCCCGTGTCGGCGGTTCGATTCCGTCTCTGGCACCAAAATACCGAGAAAACCCAAGGAACAATGTGTCCTTGGGGGTTTTTATTGCCTGCGATTTAATGGGCTCTGGACCATTTCTGACCAGGGCGCTTTGGCAGCGTGATTGATGCTGTACTTCACACATCCAATGCGCGGGCCATCAATTCGCATGCCGGCGACGTAGCTGCTACCGAAAGATACAAAACTACCCGGGATGCTAAGGGTACTTGTTGCTGCTTATGCAGGTCTTTTCAAAAGAAGAAAAAGTATCGCTAAGGTAGGCGTTTTGCGTTTGTTGGGCTTTATTCGAGCTGTTGTAATCGGGCTTGTCGGCCGCTGCCCCACATGACTGACTGCTGAGCAGTGGTTCACAACAAAAATAATAGTTGCTGTCGCCCCGAGCGCAGAGTGAGGAGCACCATGAGAATAATCGCAACGACACTTTTGGTTTCAGCGGGCCTGTCCGTAACCCTGACATGCCACGCTGCAGAAACCATCACCATCGCCACCGTCAACAACGGTGACATGATCCGCATGCAGCGGCTCTCGAAAATTTTCGAAACGCAGTATCCCGACGTAAAACTCAACTGGGTGGTGCTAGAAGAGAACGTCTTGCGCCAGCGCCTGACCACTGATATTTCCACCCAAAGTGGTCAGTTCGATGTGTTGACCATTGGCACCTACGAAACACCACTCTGGGCAAGCAAAGGTTGGCTGGAACCTATGAAAGACCTCCCTGCCAGTTACGACGTCGAAGACATATTTCCCGCTATCCGCCAGGGGCTGTCGGTCAAGAACACTCTCTACGCCCTGCCTTTCTACGGCGAAAGCACCGTCACCTACTACCGCACCGACCTGTTCAAGCAAGCTGGCCTAACCATGCCAGACAACCCGACCTGGACCCAGTTGGGGGTGTTTGCTGCCCAGTTGAACCAGCCGAGCAAAGAACAATACGGTATGTGCTTGCGCGGCAAAGCTGGCTGGGGCGAGAACATCGCACTGTTCAGTATTCTAGCCAACGCCTTTGGCGCTCGCTGGTTCGACGAACAGTGGAAGCCCCAACTGACCAGTCCGGAGTGGACTAAAGCTGCGCACTTCTATGTCGATACACTAAGGAAATACGGACCGCCCGGCATATCGAGTAACGGCTTCAACGAAACACTGACCTTGTTCAACAGCGGCAAATGCGCCATCTGGGTTGACGCCAGTTCGGCGGGTTCCTTCATCACCGATAAGGCTCAAAGCAAGGTGGCCGATACCGTGGGCTACGCCGCCTCGCCAACGGAGGTCACCGACAAAGGCTCCTCCTGGCTCTATGCATGGTCGCTGGCCATTCCGACGACGTCCAAACACAAGGATGCTGCCAGGTCATTCGTCACCTGGGCTACGTCCAAGGACTACGTGAAGCTCGTTGCAGAGAAAGACGGGATCGCCAATGTGCCGCCCGGCACCCGGATATCCACCTACGACGAGGCTTATCTCAAGGCGGCACCGTTCGCAAGAATATCCCTGCAGATGATGCAGCACGCCGACCCCGCCCACCCGTCCATTCAACCAGTGCCTTACGTCGGCATCCAGTACGTGACCATTCCCGAATTCCAGAGCATCGGTACTTCCGTCGGCAAGTTGTTTTCTGCGGCGTTGACCGGACAGATGTCGGTCGACCAGGCCATGGCCACGGCACAGACAAGCACCGAGCGCGACATGAAGCGCGCAGGCTACCCCAAAGCCACCGCACAGTAACCGATCGCGGGATTGGCCTGGGAAGATGTGGACTGACTACCGGGCTGGCTTCAAGTCAGCCCATCTCCCGCCCGGCAGTGTAGTGGTCAACTAATCCCGGACACGACGTTAAGTTTTTCCTCGGCTCGTGCTGGCGCCAACCCATCGTTGAATTGATGAGGCCGAATCCAGTTATAGCGATGCATCAAAAAATGGCTTATATCGCGCTGTGCTTCCGGCGCATTCGATAGGCCGTTCGTATTTTCGTTTGTGCCGCGCTGCCATGGACTATGTGAATCAGCAAAGAAAACCTTTACTCCGGACTCGATGGTAAATCGAGCGTGATCCGACAGCTCCTTTCCACGATCTCAGGTCAAAGATCGCCACAGCTCGATGGGAAGATCAGTCACCGTCTTCTTCAATGCGTTGGCCATACTAACAGCCCCATAGCCAGCCAGCGCCGGGCCGTTCTTCGTGCGGGGAATTAGTCCATAACCTTTCTCGCAAGGCAGATGGACGAGCATGGTAAATCGAGTTGAGCGCTCGACCAGAGTTCCAATAGCAGTACACCTCGGGCTTGATGGCACCGCTTGGGTACAACACGTCTGCGACCTCCAGCAAGGCCAGCTCGGTGACGCGAATACCTGTGGTATGGGTAAGCCACAGCAAGGCCACATCCCGCTCTGGCATGCGGCCAGTGATGGATGCAACGCGGATCAAGTGTTTGAGTTGTCCAGGGCGAAGCGAAGTAGCGCGGCGAATGATCATAGAGGGGCTCTCTGTCAGGATTGCACGGTAATCGTGCTGGATCTGGAGAGAGTGGGCAGCGAACCTCCTTGATAGCTTACAGGCCCGCGTGCCGTGCTGCTCATGGAAAATTGGCTACCGCGCCCTTGGGCTTGCTGGCTGTTGCCATGCAGGGTGACCAGTCACCCCGTCCACCACCAGCTCCGCGAACTGAAAAGACAGAGGCTTCGCACATTCAGTAACAGGCAGATTACTTTTCAAAATGCATGCCTTCACATCCCCTACCGAATCAAGATTGGCGGGGTTGTGTATAGGGTTGGAGACTTCGTTCTAGAGGGTTACGTGGCGAACATCGTCAGGAGACTCGTTGAGTTCTTCAACGTACACCTTGGGTAAAAGAAAGACGTCCGCCATCAGGCATCGCCAAAGCTGATTTGTACTTTCACATCGCCTGGTAGTGCACTGGCGGCCCGTTCGAATGCAGCAACGCCTTGCTCAAACGCGAAGGTAGCTGATACCAGCGGTTTGAGATCGACTTTACCGCTGGCGATCAGGTTCACCGCACGCTCGTAGACATTGGCATAACGGAACACCGTTTCTATACGGATTTCCTTTGCCTGTGCGGCGACGATGTCGAACGGCACCGGATCGACCGGCATACCAACCAGCACCAGCGCACCGCCAGGGCACACCGCGGCCAGAGCATCGGCATACGCCCGCGGGCTACCACTGGCTTCGAACACCACATCAGCTCCCCACCCCGCAGTTGCTCCGTCGACTTTTTCCTGCAAGGAGCACTCGCGAATGTTCACCCCAATAATTCCGTCGTAGCGTTGTGCAATCGCCAGTTTCTCTTCCATCAAATCAGAAATCAGCACCTGGCTTGCGCCGCCCGCCAACGCTGCCAGGGCGGTCATTATGCCGATCGTTCCTGCCCCGATCACCACGGCCACATCACCGGGTTTGATCCGCGCTTTGACCGCTGCCTGCATGCCAATGGCGAAAGGTTCAACCAGCGCTCCTTCGGCAAATGTAACGTGATCGGGAAGTTTGAAGGTAAAAGCTGCCGGGTGAATGACTTCCGGAATCAAGCAACCATGCACAGGTGGTGTTGCCCAGAACACCACTGACGGGTCGACGTTGTAGAGCCCCAGTCGTGAGGCCTTGGAGGTAGGGTTGGGAATGCCAGGCTCCATACAGACCCGGTCTCCAATGTCCAGATGACGCACATTGCTACCCACCTCGATGACTGTGCCAGAGGCTTCATGCCCCAAGACCATGGGTTGATCAACCGCAAACGAGCCGATGCGGCCATGAGTGTAGTAATGCACGTCACTGCCGCATACGCCGACTGTGTGCACACGAATGCGCACATCATCTGGCCCCAAATGCAGCGGCAAATCAATTTCACGGATGTTGAGTTTGAATTTTTTCTCCAGCACCAACGCTTTCATGGCTGACCTCTTGATTGTCTGAATGACATGTTCCGGTAATACATTTTTTCACTGGCAGTCTCATCAATCTGCAAGCCGTCCGCGCAACAGCGCTTCCAGCTTGACCTGGTCCGCTTCGAATCCGCGGATACCGGCATCCAGCTGTCCGGAGGCCATCAGGTCCTCTTTCATCTGCACACGAAATTGCGCCTCGCTAAGACGCGTCATCGGCACCGATTCGTGGTCGCCTTCCTCAAACAGTGCTGCTGGCAATTCACCTTGGGTGTCGGCCAATTCAGTCAGTAAGGCAGGAGCGATAGTGAGACGATCACAGCCAGCCAGCGCCTTGATTTCGCCGACATTGCGAAAGCTCGCACCCATCACCAAAGTGGCGTACTGGTGACGCCTGAAATATCGGTAGATGCGCTGGACGGCTTGCACACCAGGTTCGTCCGCCGGTGCGAACTTGAGCTCAGGGTTGGTATTTTGGTACCAATCAAGAATGCGCCCCACGAACGGTGAGATCAGAAAAACGCCGGCCTCGGCACAGGCTTGCGCCTGATAGAAATTAAACACCAGGGTCAGGTTACAGTTGATACCTTCTTTCTCCAGCGCTTCAGCGGCGCGAATCCCCTCCCAGGTTGCTGCGAGCTTGATCAGTACGCGCTCACGACCAACGCCCAACTCCTCATAATGTGCAATTATCTGCCTGGCCTTACTGATGCTGGCGCCAGAATCGAAAGAAAGACGAGCATCGACCTCGGTTGAAACACGCCCCGGCACCAGCGCCAGAATCTCCTTGCCCATCGCCACGATCAGCCGGTCACTGATGACCTCCACTGCGCGATCGACGGACAAAGACTGAACCTGAACGTCCTTCACAAGCGAATCGAGAACGGCGTCATAACCACCCGACTGTACGGCTTTCAATATCAATGACGGGTTTGTTGTAGCGTCTTGGGGGCCAAACTTGCGAATCGCATCGAGGTCACCGGTGTCCGCTACTACTACACTGTGCCGCCTCAGTTGACTGAGCATGTTCGTCATAACACATGTGCCTTTTTTATTAAAAATGTGTTCCTTGTTCCGCGAGAGCATCGACGTTGCAAGGCATAAGATGCTCATAACTTCTCCTACAACGACCCTTTGCCACAAACGAATATCCACCCAAAACCCTGTACTTTTTTGGACATGTAAATACAAATTATTTTGCATGTTGGCACGCATAAAAAATTAATCCTTATTGAATACAATGAGTTAATAAGAATTATGTTTTTTGTCGATTAAGAAAAGTGTACAGGTCTCGATATTCACTCTATATTTTCGGGGTGTCCAAAGAACAAGAGAATTGGGGCCAGTCCAATGAGTAACCAAATCGCCCGCTTGTCAGCCCCATCCTACGAACTTATCCAACCAAAAGACCACAGCTCCATCATCTACAGGGAGCATGGCTTTCCCGATCCAGTGGTGTGCTGGCACTACCATAAGGAATATGAGCTGCACTTGATCACCCATAGTTCAGGCAAAGTGTTTGTCGGCGACTATATTGGAAATTTTTATCCGGGCAATCTTGTACTGACGGGCCCAAACCTCCCCCATAATTGGATCAGCGACGTCAAGAACGGTGAGGTCTATCCTGAACGCGACAAGGTCGTAGTCTTTACCGATGACATGATTCAGGCAGCACGACATGCCGTACCAGAGTTCAGGGATCTAGCTGATCTGCTGCGACGAGCGAGTTTCGGCATCAAGTTCAACGACCCTCAAGCCATCGCGCAAGCACACCGCCTGATGCCGCTTATTGCAGCGTCTAGCGGGCTTGAGTGTTTTGCTCATTTTCTGACCCTGATGAGCCTGTTGGCAAAAACGAACCAGTATCAATTGCTGTCGAGCGAGCACTACTTGTCGATCACCGGAGAAAAGAATCAGCAACGCGCAAACCAAGCGGTTAATTACATTTTCAAGCACTACTGTCAGGACTTGAGCTTGGAAGAAGTGGCCCAGGAAATGGGAATGCAACCGACCTACTTCTCAAGGTTCTTTCGTCAAACCACTGGCCGCCGGTTCATCGAGTTCGTCAATTGCCTGCGGATTACCCGAGCTTGCGACTTGCTGGCTCACAGCGATATGGCAATTACCGGGATCTGCTTTGAAGTCGGTTTCAGCAATATCTCAAACTTCAATCGCCATTTCATGGCACTAAAGATGACAACTCCCTCTGATTACCGAAGGCTGTCAACCATTACCCACGATAGCGCTTGAACACTTCAAGTTAATGTCAGCAGGTCCGTACCGTACGAATAACTTTCAGGCCTTTTGGACACTTGGCTAAGTGCCGTTCGACATCAACAAATCCCTCAGAACCCGCTGGGATACTGCCCAGTGCAATACTTGGAGCAACTGACAGTGTTCGTACTCATCCAAACCCGCATCGCCCCCCCATCCGGGAATGTCGCCACGCGAATCCTAACACCGGGCTTGGTGAAGCTGTCGTTGCAAAGCCAATGCAACAGCATAGGTCAACCATGAGTCGCGCCGTCTCGCTGGGGATCGACCTAGGCACCTCGGAGCTCAAAGCATTGCTGCTGGATGATGCCGGTGTCGTACTCGGCCACACAGGCGTACGGCTGTCGATTTCTAGACCTCACACTGGCTGGTCCGAACAGAACCCACAGGATTGGTGGATCGCTTGCGTTGAGGCACTGCTCGTCCTGCGCAATGCCTACCCAGATGCATGGAAGCGTATTCACTGCATCGGGCTGTCAGGTCAAATGCACGGCGCAGTGCTGCTGGACAAGAACGATCAGGTCCTGCGTCCCGCCATTCTCTGGGACGATGCCCGCGCCGCTGTCCAGGCGGGGTTGCTGCACCAAAACTTTCCGGACTTTGCCGGCATCATTGGCAGCTTGCCCATGGCTGGGTTGACTGCGCCCAAACTGCTGTGGCTGAAAGAGCATGAGCCTCGTATCGTTGAGGCGCTGGCTTGCGTACTGTCTCCCAAAGACTACCTACGCCTGAAGCTGGCCGGCGTCCTCGCGACCGACTATTCCGATGCTTCTGGCACGGCATGGCTGGATGTAGGGGCGCGGCAGTGGTTTCCCGCCATGGTCGAGGCGACCGGCCTATCGGTGAGCCAACTGCCGCCGCTGATCGAAAGCAATGCAGCATCCTGCACACTCACGTCAAAGTCCTGTGCTTTGCTGGATTTGAATCCTGGAATAGTAGTGGCTGGCGGGTGCGGCGATAACCCCGCTTCATCGCTGGGCATCGGTGCCGTTAAAGCTGGCGACTCATTCATCACGCTCGGCACAAGCGCCGCGTTGTCGACGTTGACCGACACTCCGGTTACCCAGCCAGACGCCGCAGTGCACAGCTTTTGCCATGCTTTGCCCGGACGTTGGTACACAATGGGCGCGATGCTCTCCGGAGCCAGCTGTCTGCGCTGGCTGGTGACACTGCTCGGCCAGCCCAACGAATCGCACCTGCTGAGCCAGGTGGCCGTGGCGTTGCCGCTGGAAAAGGTTCCGGCCATGAGCACACCGCTTTTCTTGCCTTACCTGGCGGGTGAGCGTACGCCCCATAACCAACCGCACCTGCGCGCCGGATTCGTCAACCTCGCCCACGACACCACCCCCGCCTTGCTCGGCTATGCAGTTCTGGAAGGAGTGGCGTTTGGTTTGCGCGACGCCATGCTCGCCATCGAGAAGGCTGGCAGCACTGTCAGTCGATGTGCGTTGGTAGGCGGTGGTGCGAAAAGCGACTACTGGGCCCAACTGCTAGCCAACGTATTGGACCGGGAAATCTTCACGCTTTCTGGCAGCGAACTTGGGGCCTGTATTGGAGCGGCTAAACTTGGCTTCGCCGCAATAGATGCCGATCACATCATGCAGGCCACATCTCTTTCAACCCAGTCAGTATTTACACCCAACGCAACCCATAGCGAGGTGTTGCTACGCCGCTTCGAGAAGTTTGTAGGTTTGTATCCTGCACTGAATCGATTGGTTTGAAGCGCCACGCTCCGGTGCTGCTCCGGTACGTCCGGAGTATTTTGAAGCCATCTGGCCCGTTTCTGGCCGGGCACGACGCTGGCGAATTTGAGATAGGGCAAGGATTACCAGCCGTTGCTCGAATGCGAAAGTAGCTTCACAGGTTTTGAAAATCCCCGTATCGGCGGTTCGATTCCGTCTCTGGCACCAAAATACCGAGAAAACCCAAGGAACAATGTGTCCTTGGGGGTTTTTATTGCCTGCGATTTAATGGGCTCTGGACCATTTCTGGATCAGGGTGATTCATCTGTCGCAACAGCGAGGGAGCCTAAAAGCGCTCCCGTGCTGCGACAGTTTTAATTAGCTAGCGACAGTTTTAATTCTCTAAATCCACCAGCTGGTTACCAACAACATAGTTTGACACAGCCCCTCTCGTAAATCGGGGCCTGTAGGATGATCCGGGGGCCACACAACAGCAACATAGACTGACACAGACGGGTCGCACTTCAAATACGGGGCTCGATTGGTAACAACATAGTTTGACACAACAGCGAGAGCAATCATTTATGCCGAAACACCATGTGAGCGCGACCGGTCAATCACCTGTGCGGAAATAGTCTTTTTTCAACACAGGCTCAGTGCGATGTCTAAATCCGTGCGCAACCTTCGACCGGTCCCCATCAGCACATACACTGTGTTTTTTGTTCGGCGGTTGCAGGAGCTGAGTGCAACACGGTTATTGAATTGAAGCAGGAGCCTCAT
>NZ_JAHIDY010000006.1:0-187901 GCF_018732265.1 Pseudomonas sp. TAE6080 | reverse complement strand
ACCCACACGAATTGCTTGATTCAGTTGTTAAAGAGCGGTTGGTTAAGATCTTTCGTCTCAACCGAGGCGCGCATTCTACAGCAGCCTCATTTGCTGTCAAGTGATTATTTTCAGAAGTTTTCAAGGAATCCTTAACAACTTCAACCACTTGCGCTTTCGATCTCTCGTCAGCGGGAGGCGAATTCTACAGCGTTACACGCTGCTGTCAACACCTCTTTTTCAACTTCCTTTTGGCTTCGATGAACTGAAGCAACCTGCTGTCGAAATCTGCATAACTCATTGTTTACCAAGGAGTTTTCCGTTTCGACTGCGCCGGAAGTGGGGCGAATTATAGACAGATATAAATCGCCGTCAACCGTTAATTTAGTTTTTCTATCGATATACCCAAAAGTCCTCCGTACTATATAGAAGACGCACAAAACTGAGCAATATATTGCCCATTCCGAACCAGTTGATCATCATAGCGGCTTCTGCCTTTATATGACCCTGGACAAACACCCCCAATGACCACCTCATCCCGCAGCCTGGGCTCCGCGCTTTTCCCTGTCGGCCTGCTGCTCATTGCCATGGCCTCGATCCAGTCGGGCGCCTCGCTGGCCAAAAGCATGTTCCCTGTCGTAGGCGCCCAAGGCACCACTACGCTGCGCCTGGTTTTCGCCAGCATCATCATGCTGCTGTTGCTTCGTCCCTGGCGTGCAAAACTCACCGCCAAGTCGCTGCGCACCGTCATCGTGTACGGGATGGCGCTTGGCGGCATGAACTTCCTCTTCTATATGTCATTGCGCACCGTACCCCTGGGGATTGCGGTGGCCCTTGAGTTCACCGGCCCGCTGGCGGTTGCCATCTATGCTTCGCGGCGTGCCGTCGACTTCCTGTGGATAGCCTTGGCCATCATCGGCCTGCTGCTATTGATACCGGTTGGCGAAGCCAGCCAAGGCATCGACTTGACCGGCGCCGCCTATGCATTGGGCGCGGGTATCTGCTGGGCCCTCTATATTCTGTTCGGGCAGAAGGCTGGCGCGGACAACGGCGTCCAGACAGCCGCCCTCGGTGTGATGATCGCAGCACTGTTTGTCGCGCCTATCGGTATCGTCCATGCCGGTAGCGCCCTGCTGACACCCGCACTGATTCCAATCGCCATCGGCGTGGCGATTCTTTCCACCGCCCTCCCCTATACCCTGGAGATGGTCGCCCTGACCCGACTGCCCGCACGTACCTTCGGCACCCTGATGAGTATCGAGCCCGCATTCGGCGCGCTTTCCGGGTTGTTTTTCCTCCAGGAATACCTGTCCCTGGCGCAATGGCTGGCTATCGCCTGCATTATCCTGGCCTCCGTGGGCGCGACGCTGACCATGCGCAGCCAGTCGAAGCCAATCGTCGCGGCAGATTGAGACAGGATTTAACGAAGCTCTGGCATTTGCCGCTCAATTAGGCCATGTTTAGACTGTAACTCGGTGTCAGTCATGGAATTTTTCAAATAAGGACATCCACGAACGCTACACTTGAGAGCGAGCAAAGCCAGCATCGGGCATTCCAACGGCGCGGCTATTAAGGATGGTAATGAAGCGAATTTTGATAGTGCTTGTCGTCATCGCCCTTGCAGGGTGTGCAGCAACCACCAAGACAGAAGTCAAACGCGGAAAAAAAGGGCTGCATATCAACTGCTCTGGCCTGTCCTCCTCCTGGGACCAGTGCTATATCAGCGCAGCCAACTCGTGCGGCAAGAAGGGCTACAGAGTCATCGCCAAGTCCGGCGACAATAGTGAAGAGCCGGGTGACTACCCCTTCGGCCTCAACCCTGCCGGCTATACCAGCCGAAGCATGATCGTGCTCTGCAAGTAAGTGGTCATTGCTCGGCGATTCTCTGGCTGATCTCTTTATAGCTCGATGAAAGCACCTGCGCCTGAACGTGCGGGTCGACCATCATTCTGGCCACCACCAGTGCGCCCACGCACTGGGACAAAATGGCCCAGGCCAGGCTGTCACTCTCCAGAGTCCGCGCCCAGTTGGCCTGCAATCGACAAATCCACTCCTGTGCCTGCTGGCGTACGGCTATATCAGCGCGAGCAATATCCGCACCCATGCTTGGCAAAACACAGCCGTCTTGCACCTGCTCCACGTGGGCCATGCTCAAATAAATCTTCAGGCACCGACCCAGGCGCTCGCGACTCTGCACGTCTCCCGCCCCCAGACGCTCAAGGCTTTGGCTCAACTCGCGCTCGACGATTGAACTGAACAACGCATCCTTGGACGAAAAGTGGCTATAGAACGCCCCCCCGCTCAAGCCAATAGCCTTCATCAAGCCGTCCACGCCAACACTGGCAAACCCTTCTTTTTTAGCCAGGGCCGCACTGCTTTGCAGGAGCTTGTCTCTGGTTTGCTGCTTGTGACTGACTGAATAGCGCATCGCCTCTCCCCCTGAATACAGTGCCTTGACGCCTGCCAGATCGTAGCATAACGTACGTTTAGTTAACGATCGTTTAGCAAAGGACTTCCCCATGACTGAGAATAAGAAAATCGTACTGGTCGTCGGCGCAGGTGATGCTACAGGCGGCGCAATCGCCAAGCGCTTTGCCCGTGAGGGTTATGTAGCCTGCGTCACTCGCCGCAGTGCCGACAAACTGCAACCCCTGGTGGACAGCATTCAGGCTGCAGGCGGCGAGGCCCACGGTTTTGCCTGCGATGCACGCAAGGAGGACGAGGTCATCGCGCTGATTGAGCAGATCGAGAGCGAGCTGGGTCCGATTGAGGCTTTCGTGTTCAACATCGGCGCCAACGTGCCTTGCAGCATTCTGGAAGAAACCGCACGCAAGTATTTCAAGATATGGGAGATGGCCTGCTTCTCCGGCTTCCTGAATGCCCGGGAAGTGGCAAAGCGCATGGCAACCCGCCGACGCGGGACGATCCTGTTTACCGGTGCCACCGCCGGGTTACGCGGCGCCGCTGGCTTCGCTGCCTTCGCCGGGGCCAAACATGGGATTCGCGCCCTCGCTCAAAGCATGGCGCGCGAGCTTGGCCCGATGAATATCCATGTGGCTCATGTGGTGGTGGATGGCGCCATCGACACGGACTTCATCCGCGACAACTTCCCAACCAAGTACGCGCTCAAGGACCAGGATGGCATCCTTGATCCCGCGCATATTGCCGACAACTATTGGTACCTGCACAGCCAGCCACGGGATGCCTGGACCTTCGAGCTGGATCTGCGCCCCTGGAACGAAACCTGGTAAGCACGCCTACATAACAATAAGCAGCGAGCATCCGACATGAGCAAAACCCTGGAATTCTTCTTCGACCTCGGCAGCCCCACCACCTACCTGGCCTATACCCAACTGCCCGGAATCTGTGCCGAAACCGGCAGCCAATTGGTGTATCAGCCCATACTCCTGGGCGGCATCTTCAAAGCCACCGGCAACGCCTCTCCCATCACAATTGCAGCCAAGGGCCGCTACATGCTCCAGGACCTGGCACGCTACGCCAAGCGTTACGACGTCCCCCTCAAGTTCAACCCGCACTTCCCCATCAACACCCTGACACTGATGCGCGCCGTCACCGGCATTCAACTCCGTCAGCCAGAGCGTTTTATCGACTTCATCGACTGCCTGTTCAGGGCGCTATGGGTGGATGGACGCAACCTGGGGGATCCGGCAGTGGTAGCAGCGGTGTTGGCCGAACACGGCTTCGACCCTGCCCAGGTACTGGAATTGACCCAGGATGAGGAAGTAAAAGACACCCTCAAGCACAAGACCGAAGAGGCGATTGCCCGTGGCGTGTTTGGTGCGCCTAGCCTGTTTGTCGGTCAACAGCTGTTCTTCGGCCAGGATCGCCTGGATTTTGTCCGCGAAGCCTTGAGTTAAGACCTGCAAGCCGCTCGCAAGCCTGCGCCTGCGAGCGGCCGCCCCTTAGATGGCAGCCGTACGCACCTGCAACCACTCCAACGCTGCGCCACTGAGCAACGGGCTCAAGCGTTCACGCACCTCAACGTGATAGTCGTTGAACCACTGGCGCTCCTCGGTCGTCAGCAATGACGGCACCAGGCAACGGGTATCGATCGGGCACAGGGTCAGGGTTTCGAACTTGAGGAATTCGCCGAACTCGGTCTTGCCCGCCTCGCGGTTCAACACCAGGTTCTCGATACGCACCCCCCAACGCCCCGGGCGGTAGGTACCCGGCTCAATGGAGGTGATCATTCCCGGCTGCATCGCAGTTTGCGGCGCGGCCGCAGCCTGGTAGGCAATCACCTGCGGACCTTCATGAACATTGAGGAAGTAGCCAACCCCGTGACCGGTGCCATGCCCGTAATCCACACCTTCGGCCCAGATCGGCGCACGGGCGATGGCGTCCAGCAAGGGCGAGAGAATGCCCTTGGGGAAATGCGCACGCGACAGCGCAATCACCCCCTTGAGCACACGGGTGCAATCGCGTTTTTGTTCCTCGCTCGGCGTGCCGATTGGCACCATCCGCGTGATATCGGTGGTGCCGCCCAGGTATTGGCCGCCAGAATCAATCAACAACAGGCCATCACCTTCGATCACCGCATGCTCCTCTTCGGTCGCATGGTAATGCGGCATCGCGCCATTGCCATTGAAGGCGGCGATGGTATTGAAGCTCAGCGACACATAATCCGGGCGCCGGGTACGCGCGGCCGTCAAGTGCTCGTCAATCGTCAGCTCGGTGATGCGCTCGCGCCCCAGGGCCGAGTCCAGCCAGGCGAAAAACTCGCACAGGGCCGCGCCATCCTGCTCCATCGCCCGGCGAATATGCTCGGCATCCGCCAGGCTTTTGCGGGACTTGGCCAGCGTGGTCGGGTTGAGGCCTTCCACAAGCTTGACGCCACTGCCCAGGTTATCCAGCAACCCTGCGGTCACGCGCGCCGGGTCGACCTGCAGGCTGGCACCGTCCGGCACTTCGCCCAGGGCCGCCGCCACTTCACTGTAGTCACGCAGCGTCACGCCATCCTGTTCCAGCACTTCACGCAACGGGGCATCGACCTTGCCTAGGGCAACAAACAGGGTTGCCTGCTGCTGGTTGATCAGGGCGAATGACACAAACACCGGGTTGAACGAAACATCTGCACCACGCAGGTTGAACAGCCAGGCGATGTCATCCAGGGTGGCAATGAAATGCCAATCCGCGCCCTTGTCCTTCAGGCTGGTACGCAGCGCAGCGAGTTTTTCGCCTCGGCTGACAGTGGCCTGGGGCGGCAGGTGCTGGTAGATCGGCTGGTTTGGCAGCGCCGGACGGTCGGTCCAGACTTCACTCAACAGATCGATATCAGTACGCAGGCGAGCACCACGCTCCGCCAACTTGCCGCCCAGGGTGCGGGCCGACGCAACGGCCATCACCGCGCCATCCACCGCCACTACCCCACCTTCCGGGGTGTGTTCGCCCAGCCATTCCAGCGGGCCGGACTGCCCCGGTTGCAGCTTCACCAACTCAATGCCGCTACCGCTGAGCTCCTTGGCCGCCTGCTCCCAGTAACGGCTGTCAGCCCAGACGCCAGCAAAATCAGGCGTGACGATCAACGTGCCTACCGACCCATGAAACCCCGACAACCACTGCCGCCCCTGCCAGTAGCCCGGCAAGTATTCGGACAGATGCGGATCGGCGGATGGAACCAGCAGGGCATCGATGCCCTCCCGCTTCATCAACTCGCGGGTATGCGCCAGGCGCTGGGGAACCGTTCCATGGGTCAAAGGCTGCGTACTCATCTTGTCTCCTGCTAACCACTAATAATTGTTATGTGTTTCAAACTGCCCAGAAGGCCGGTGCACTGGCCAACGCGGCCTTGATCAATTGCACTGCCTGATCGATATCCTGCTCGGTGGTAAACCGTCCCAGGCTCAAGCGAATGGTGCGACCAGCACTGCGCGCATCATGCCCCAGGGCCAGTAATACATGGGAAGGCGCATTGCTGGCCGAGTTGCAGGCCGAGGTTGCCGAAAAGGCAATGCCGGCGCTCAAGGCTGCCGAATTGAACTCGCCTTCACCGAAGGTCAGGCTCAAGGTGTGGGGAATGCGCTGGGTGGCGCTGCCGTTCAGGCGCACGCCGGGGATGCTCAGCACTTGCTCAAGCAGACGCTCGCGCAGGGCGACAATGCCCGCCGACTCTTCGGCAAAGGAGTGCGCAGCCAACGCGAAGGCGCTGCCCATGCCCGCGATCTGGTGGGTCGCCAGGGTACCGGAACGCAACCCGCCTTCATGACCGCCACCGTGGATCTGCGCCGTGACGTTCTGCTGTGCTCGTGGCCCGACATACAACGCGCCGATGCCTTTGGGGCCATACAGCTTGTGCGCTGAAAACGACATCAGGTCGACCGGCCAACGCGCCAGGTCAATCTCGACCTTGCCCGCCCCTTGCGCCGCATCCACATGCAACAGCGCGCCATGCTCACGCACCCGCGCACCGATGGCCGGGATGTCATTGAGCGTACCCAGCTCATTATTGACCAGCATCAACGACACTAGGAACGTGTCCTCACGCAACGCCTGGCTGACGGCCTCGGCGGTGATCAGGCCGTCGGCGTCCGGCACCAGGTAGGTCACGGCAATCCCGGCGTCCTGCAATTGGCGCGCGGTGTCCAGCGTCGCCTTGTGTTCGATCTGGCTGGTGATGATATGACCGCCGGCCACGCCTCGCGCCTGGGCTACGCCCTTGAGTGCAAGGTTGTTGGACTCGGTGGCACCGGAGGTCCAGACGATCTGCTCGGACTGGGCACCGACCAACTCCGCTACCTGCCGACGCGCCTGCTCGACCGTATGCCGGGCCTGTTGGCCAAACGCGTGGGAGCTGGACGCGGGGTTACCGAAATTGGCGTTGAAACCCAGGCACTCGACCATGACCTGGATGACCCGCTCATCCACCGGTGTGGTGGCGGCGTAGTCGAAATACAAAGGACGTTTATTCATGACATTAAAGACCCGCAGAGCATGTTCCCGAGATCAACGTCCCAGGGGCAGCGACCAGTACAGAGATTGTCAGGTTAACCCGATCGGATGCCGTTAAAGAATTTAAAAGTGCGTAGGAACGCTCCTGAAATTGAGCTTAACAGGCTCGATGAAAAGGATGGAAAACAAAAAGCCCGAAGTACCTGCGCGGAACCTCGGGCCCTGGGACGCCGCCAATCGTTTCAACTGGGACGGCCATGCAGCGTCACGCTGCGCTCGGCATTCATTTCACCCTGGCGATCAAAGCCAAAAGGCTTCTGTGGCTGGGCAGCCAGTTCGGCTTTCTTCTGTTGGTATTCGTCAAACGACAAACCACGGCGGTTAAGCCCCTCCATCGCCAACTGCCTGGTTTCCTCAGCGGTATACGGGCGCAGTTCGGGTCCAGGCTGAGCGGCACAACCGGCGAGGAAAGAGGCAATCAGCAACAAGGCAACAGAGAGTGAATGGTTCATGGCGAAGGTCCTGCGAATGGGCTGTCAAGGCAATGAACACAGGCTACTCCCAGCCCTTCGCCGGGAAAAATCATCCGCTGTGATAGTCGCTATCAGCCAATCCCGCATATTCACTAAAGATATATAAATAGAGAAATCAGTTCGTTTACGGAATAACAGAGACGATCTATAACGGTCCCCCAACGCCGCAACTGTTGCTCATACAACTGTTGATCCGGCAACACTCCCTGTTGAACACCGCTCAAGGACTTGTCATGGATGTTTTCTGGTTTCTTCCGACCCATGGCGACGGCCATTTCCTCGGTACCACCCAAGGCGCCCGCCCAGTCACCCTCAACTACCTGAAACAAGTGGCCCAGGCCGCCGACAACCTCGGCTACCACGGCGTACTGATTCCCACAGGCCGCTCCTGCGAAGACTCCTGGGTCATTGCCTCGGCGCTGGTGCCCTTGACCGAGCGCCTGCGCTACCTAGTGGCAATCCGCCCGGGGATCATCTCGCCCACCGTGTCCGCGCGCATGGCCGCCACCCTCGACCGCCTGTCCAACGGCCGCCTGCTGATCAATGTGGTGACCGGCGGCGACCCCGATGAAAACCGCGGTGATGGCAGCTTCCTCGACCACAGCGAACGTTATGAGGTGACCGATGAGTTCCTCAAGATCTGGCGCCGGGTATTGCAGGACGAATCTGTCGACTTTGAAGGCAAACACCTGAAGGTGCAGAACGCCAAGGCCCTCTATCCGCCGGTCCAGAAGCCCTACCCGCCGCTGTACTTCGGCGGCTCATCCGATGCCGCCCATGACCTCGCCGCCGAGCAGGTGGACGTGTACCTGACCTGGGGCGAACCACCGGCAGCTGTCGCAGAAAAACTCGCCGATGTGCGCGAGCGCGCAGCCCGCCATGGCCGTACCGTCAAGTTCGGCATCCGCCTGCATGTGATTGTGCGCGAAACCGAAGACGAGGCCTGGAAAGCAGCCGCCAGGTTGATCGAGCACATCAGCGACGACACCATCGCCGCCGCGCAAAAATCCTTCTCGCGCTTTGACTCCGAAGGCCAGCGCCGCATGGCTGCCCTGCACGATGGGCGGCGCGACAACCTGGAAATCGCCCCCAACCTGTGGGCCGGCGTCGGCCTGGTGCGCGGAGGTGCTGGCACTGCATTGGTGGGCAACCCGCAGCAAGTGGCCGAGCGGATCAAGGAGTACGCCGACCTCGGTATCGAGAGCTTCATTTTTTCCGGCTACCCACACCTGGAAGAAGCCTATCGCTTTGCCGAACTGGTGTTTCCGTTGCTGCCGGAACCCTACGCCAGCCTTGCCGGACGTGGCGTCACCAACCTCACCGGGCCGTTCGGCGAAATGATTGCCAACGATGTACTGCCAAAACGCTGAGATCAACTTTATGTGGGAGCAGGCAAGCCAGCTCCCACAATGATTGCATCGGGCATTAGATTTTTTTCAGGAGCACCGCGTGACAGCCAAACCCCATAGCGTCCTGCCAACCCCCTTGCAGACCGCCAAGCTGCTGGCCGCCGAGTTCGCCCTCAGCGCCGTGGAGCGTGACGAGCGCGGCGGTACGCCCAAGGCTGAGCGCGATGCCCTGCGCCACAGTGGCCTGCTGGCCCTGAGCATTCCCACCCAGTACGGAGGCCTTGGTGCGCGCTGGAGCGAAACCCTGGAGATCGTGCGCGAGTTCGCCAAGGTCGACAGTTCCATCGCCCACGTCTTCGGCTTCCATCATCTGATGTTGGCCACCGTGCGCCTGTTTTCCCGCCCGGAGCAATGGCAGCCCTGGTTCGAACAAACCGCCCGCAAGCACTGGTTCTGGGGCAATGCCCTGAACCCGCTGGACACGCGCACGGTGGTCAAGGATTTCGGCGGCTGGCGTGAATTTTCCGGCAAAAAGAGCTTCTGCTCCGGCGCCAGCGACTCGCAGATGCTGATCGCCTCGGCAGTCGATGAAAGCGCCGGCGGCAAGCTGCTGATCGCCGCCATTCCCAGCGGGCGCAGTGGCATTACCGTGCATAACGATTGGAACAGTATCGGCCAGCGCCAGACCGACAGCGGCAGCGCCAGCTTCGAACGCGTCCGGGTTGAAGAGTCGGAGTTGTTGCTCGATCCCGGGCCCCTTAGTACGCCGTTCGCCTGCCTGCGTCCATTGATTGCCCAACTGACATTCACCCATATGTTCCTCGGCATTGCCGAAGGCGCGTTTGAGGAGGCGCGCAACTACACCCTCGCCGAAACCCGGCCCTGGCATAAATCCAGCGTCCAGGATGTGCGTCAGGACCCTTATGTGCTCAACCACTACGGCGAATTCTGGGTCGCGCTGGAAGGCGTGCGCCTGCTGGTACAACGGGCCGCCGAGTTGCTGGACCAGGCCTGGGCCAAGGGCCCTGCCTTGAGTGAAGACGAGCGCGGGCAACTGGCGATTGCCATCGCCACGGCCAAGGTCGCCGCCACCCGCAACGGCCTGGAGTTGTGCAGCCGCCTGTTTGAAGTCACCGGCGCCCGCTCCACCCACGCCTCGCTGCGCCTGGACCGCCACTGGCGCAACCTGCGCACCCAAAGCCTGCACGACCCGGTGGACTACAAACTCCACGAACTGGGCGACTGGGCCTTGAACCAGTCCCTGCCGACGCCAACGTTCTATTCCTAAGAGGTGCCCATGCAGCTTTTGACCCTACCGCCCTCGCCCGCTCTCGCCACGTCGATTCGCGCCACCGCGCAAGTCTTCGAGGACCCGAAATCCCAGGCCCTGCTCGCGCATATCCAGCAAGTGGCGCCCAGCGAAGCCAGCGTGCTGATCATCGGCGAAACCGGCACCGGTAAAGAGCTGGTGGCCCGCCATATCCACAACCTCAGCGCCCGACGCAACCGGCCCTTCGTGGCGGTGAACTGCGGGGCGTTTTCCGAATCACTGGTGGAGGCAGAGTTGTTCGGCCATGAAAAAGGCGCGTTCACCGGCGCCCTCAGCGCCAAGGCCGGCTGGTTCGAAGAGGCCGACGGCGGCACCTTGTTCCTCGATGAGATCGGTGACCTGCCCATGGCCATCCAGGTCAAGCTGCTGCGCGTCCTGCAAGAGCGCGAAGTGGTGCGCCTGGGGTCACGCAAGAGCATTCCCATTGACGTGCGGGTGCTGGCGGCGACCAATGTACAACTGGAAAAAGCCATCAACGCCGGGCATTTCCGTGAAGACCTGTATTACCGCCTGGACGTGGTCAGCCTGGAACTGAGCCCTTTGCGCGAACGCCCCGGCGATATCCTGCCCCTGACCCGGCATTTTATCGATGCCTACAGCCAGCGCCTGGGCTACGGCCCCATCACCATCAGCCCCGAGGCCGAGCAAAAGCTCAAGGGTTACAGCTGGCCGGGCAATATTCGTGAACTGGAAAACGTCATTCATCACACCCTGCTGATTTGCCGCAATGGCGTGATCGAGCGCGATGACCTGCGCCTGTCGAACATGCGCATCGAGCGCCAGGACGACAGCCCGCACGATGTCGACAACAGCGCAGAAGCCTTGCTGGAGCGCGCCTTCCAGAAGCTGTTCGATGAACAGGCCGGCGCCTTGCATGAAAAAGTCGAGGACGCGTTGCTACGCGCCGCCTACCGCTTCAGCCACTACAACCAGGTACACACCGCCAACCTGCTGGGCCTGAGCCGCAATGTCACACGCACGCGCCTGATCAAGATCGGTGAACTGGCGGTGAACAAGCGCCGCCCAGGGGGAAACCTGCAAGGTGAGCGCATGCTGCATCTATCTATATAGGTTGCACGCCAAGGCGTTGTCCGGGCTGCGCTCGATACTGCGCAGCACCTGGAATGAGCCAAAGGTCACGGCCGTGGCCTGATGGGCACGAATCAATGTCCAAAAAACCTCGCCCTCACGCTCCAGGCACTTGAACGCCGTATCGCCATCTTCGCGGGTCTGCCACTGCAGGTAGTTGAGCACCCGCCGCCCATCTTCGCTGACCTGCACACTGGCGCTCAGAAACCCCTCATGGCCTTGGGCCAGGCGCTCGGTCTGCTCAGACAGCGCCAACACCAGCGCGGACTGCTGCCGGGGCTCGATCTGAAACTCGATCATTTGGGTAAAACCATGACTTTTCGCTGATACCTGCATGACCAATCCCCTTTCTGTGTAGGTGCAATCGTGCGATCCGATGCCACGCAGGGTAAAACCTCTAGTTAAGTCAAGGTCAAGCCTCTGTTGCGCAAATATTCAGGGGGCAGCGCTCACGCCAAGCCAAACATGACAGTCGTCGGCTGCCCAGAGGCCACGAAAGACCTGGCCTATAGTGAACAGACCGGAAAAGCCGGCCCCCTGTACAACCGTCAAGGAGAACGAAATGAGCGTCAAACCCATCCCCGAGGGCTATCACAGCATCACGCCCTACCTGGGTATCGATAAGGCGGCTGAAGCGATCGAGTTTTATAAAAAAGCCTTCGGTGCCATTCAAATCATGCGCCTGGACATGCCGGACGGTAAGGTTGGCCATGCCGAGCTGCGCATTGGCGATTCGCCGATCATGCTGGCCTCGCCCTGCGACGAAATGGCCTTCGGCAGCCCTGGCAGCCATCCCACCAGCGTTGGCCTGCACCTTTATGTGACCGACGTGGACGCGCAGTACAAACAAGCCATCGCAGCCGGTGCCACGGTGATTTCCGAACCCAAGGATCAGTTCTACGGCGACCGCTCCGGGACCTTGAAGGATCCGTTCGGGCATGTGTGGTTCCTCGCCACCCATATAGAGGAGTTGACCGAGGAACAGATTCGCCAGCGCGCCAAGGATCTGTTCCCATAGCCGCTATACATTGCAACATGAGAACCCGATCACATGCAGGAGCCGGCTTGCCGGCGAAAAACCCGATAACAACGCGGGGCATCAGGCATGCCCCCGTTATCGTTGACGATTATCGCTGGCAAGCCAGCGCCTACAGTTTGGTGCACGTCAGGCAGAACTACCGGCAAATGTACATCTGAAACATTTACTTTCATTTTCGCCTTAGGGTTTTGCGATTCTCATCCGTCTTAACTTAGATACAGCCCGTCGCGTAAGCAAAAGCTACGACTGGGCCTTTCCCGGGCCTTCTCTGCCCCTCCCGATCAAGACCCCCATAGACATGTCGAAGAAGTCACGCTCCAAACTCTGGTTTCTCGTCCACAGCTGGCTGGCATTGCCCATCTGGTTCTTTGTGCTGATCGTCTGCGTCACCGGGACCCTGGCGGTGGTGAGCCAGGAAATCGTCTGGCTGGCCAACCCGGATATCCGTGCCGACAAGCCCGCTGATGACACCGAGCTATTGAGCTATGACCAGATCATCAAGGCGATGAACCGCGCCGAACCTGACCTTATCGTCACCGACCTGATCCGTCACGACGAGTCCCACTTTGCACTGATGGCCCGGGTCACCTACCCCGACGGGCGTGCCGTGACGGTCTACGTCAACCCCTACACCGGAGTGATCCAGGGCATCAGCCCATCGTTCAACTTCGAGCAGTTCACCCGCGCCTTGCATGGGTGGTGGCTGGTGCCCTTCACCAATGGCTACAGCTGGGGCTGGTATCTGGTGTCGTTTCTCGGCTTGCCGATGCTGGCGTCGCTGGTCACAGGCCTGGTGGTCTACAAACGTTTCTGGAAGGGCTTTTTCAAACCCACCCTGCGTGTCAAGCATGGTGCGCGGATCTTCTGGGGCGACTTTCATCGACTGAGCGGGATCTGGTCGATCTGGTTTATCGCCGTGATCTCCATCACCGGCACCTGGTTCCTGATCGAAGCGACACTGTCGGATAACCAGATCACTATTTCCACAGCGCCAATTGTGCCGGTGATCAGCCGGGACAAGGTGCCGATGTCCGACCCTGGCGTACCGGCCCCCATGATGCCCATCGACGAAGCGATTCGTATTGCCACCGAGCGTATTCCCGGGCTGGAAACCACCTTCATCACCCTGCCAAGTACCGCCTACAGCCACCTGAGCATTGGTGGACGTGGCTGGTACCCGCTGATGTTCCAGACCGCCGAGATCAACCCCTACAACGGTGAAATCGCCTCCTCGCACCTGCTGTCCGACCGCTCGGCCCTGGAGTTCGTCACCGAGTCCATGCGCCCACTGCACACCGGCGACTTTGGCGGCCTGTGGATCAAGCTGATCTGGGCGTTTTTCGGCCTGTTGCTGAGCATGATGGTCCTCAGCGGGCTGTTGATCTGGAGCAAACGCACCGCGCTGGCGACGCTGCATGCTTTCAAGCGCAACAACAAGGCACAACGCCAGGCCGAGCACTCTCAAGCCACGCCAGCCCTGCAGACTGAAACCCCGGAGGGCATGCGATGAACAAGGCCACTACCGTGCAACCACCCTCGCCACTACGAGCCTTTTGGCTGAAATGGCGTTTTCATATCAATGTCCTGCTGTTGCTGGTGCCTCTGGGCTTCATGCCCAAGTACTTTGCCGACGCCGCACTGTTTCGCGGCGACAGCGGCCTGGGCGAACGTGAAGTGGGCGAGGTGCAGGTCGGCCCGTGGAGCCTGACACTGGCCGAACTGCGCAACGAAGCCCCGCGCCCGGACCCGGCAGGCCCGATGAAATCCTTCAATGCCGCGCTGTGCAAAGCGTGCGTCAAGCAGGTCAAGGCCACTTACCTGCGTATCGGCAAACCCCGTAGCCTGCGCGCCGCCGGGGTGATTTTCTTCGGCACCCCATACCGCATGGGCGCCGCCCTGCCGGTTCCTGAACGCACATCGCCCGACGCCGAACTGTGGATCACCATGGAAGGCTGGGACGGCAGCATGCAACAGGCCTCCATTCCCTTGAGCCAGGCTTCGCCTGCCACCGTCGCCTGGTTGACCAAGCAAGGAGTTAAACCATGACTTTGATTCGCCTGACACGCGCCTGCGCCGTGCTGATCCTCTGCGCCGGCGCAAGCACCCAAGCCCTGGCCCACAACCCGATGTGCGAATGCAAGGAAATCCCCGGCGAGCAGATCCAGTGCACCGGCGGTTTCTCCGACGGCAGCGGCGCACCCGGCGTGACCCTGGATGTAATCGGCTACGACGAGACCATCCTGGTCCCCGGTAAGCTGGGCGCAGACTCTACGTTGACCTTCAAGAAACCTTCCGCCGAGTTCTATGTGCTGTTTGACGCAGGTCCCGGCCACGTTGTCGAGATCGACCAAGCGGATATCCAGGCCCAATGAGCAGCGTAACCCCAGGCACCACCCAGGTCGTCCGGCCTGCCGGCGCCGGCCACGAAACCCTCTATGTCCTGCTGCTGTGCCTGATCATCCTGGCCGTCGCCGGCACGGTGGTGTCCCTGCACGGTGAAACCCAGACAGTCGAGGCTGTGTCCAGCCACCAGTTGGACGCCCGTCGCGACTTGAGCGCCGCCGAGCAAGGCATCTATGCCGACCTGCGGGTGACCCTGGATGAAATCCAGTTGCTCCAGCAGGAACAGAGCGCCCTGCCAACGCCTGCGCAACTGGCCGAAGAAGGCTTCGCGCCGTTCGCCCAGGACGCCAGTTCGGTCAGCCGTGGCGACCACCGCTGGCAGTTGCTGGCGCCTTCGGCGTACCTGGGCTTGAGCCAGGCCAACGACACCAGCGGTTCGCTGCTGATGCGCGTGAGCGGTGCCGAGCCGGATATCTGGCTCAACCGCAGCGCCAACCTGGCCGCCCCGACCGACCTTAGCGACCAGGGGCTGATCGCCGCTGGCTGGCAGCAGGTCGTTGCGCAATTCGACGCTGGTGTCACCCGCCAGCATCGCCACTGAATTCACGCTGTTTCCGAGAGAAGATCGATTGCCCATGTCTATGTCATCTCCCTTGCTCCGCCTGCTGCTGGTGGGCCTGTTCAGCGTCTTGCTGACACCCCTGGCCAATGCCGAGGCGGCCAAGCGCCTGCGTATCGGTATCACCCTGCACCCCTACTACAGCTATGTAGCCAATATCGTCGGCGACAAGGCCGAGGTGGTGCCGCTGATTCCGGCCGGCTTCAACCCCCATGCCTACGAGCCACGCGCCGAAGATATCAAGCGCATCGGCAGCCTGGACGTGATTGTGCTCAATGGCGTCGGCCATGATGACTTCGCCGACCGCATGATCGCCACCAGCGAGCGCCCGGACATCCCGGTGATCGAGGCCAACGCCAATGTGCCGTTGCTGGCGGCCACCGGCAACGCGGCCCGTGGCGCCGGCAAGGTGGTCAACCCGCACACCTTCCTGTCCATCAGCGCCTCCATTGCCCAGGTCAACAACATCGCCCGGGAGCTGGGCAAGCTCGACCCGGACAACGCCAAGACCTACACCCAGAACGCCCGTGCCTATGGCAAGCGCCTGCGCCAGATGCGCGCCGATGCCCTGGCCAAGCTCACCAGCGCGCCCAACGCCGACCTGCGCGTGGCCACGGTGCACGCCGCCTACGACTACCTGTTGCGCGAGTTCGGCCTGGAAGTGACCGCCGTGGTGGAACCGGCCCATGGCATCGAGCCAAGCCCGAGCCAACTGAAGAAGACCATCGACCAACTGCGCGAACTGGACGTGAAGGTGATCTTCTCCGAGATGGACTTCCCGTCCTCTTACGTTGACACCATCCAGCGTGAGTCGGGGGTCAAGCTGTACCCGCTATCGCATATTTCCTACGGTGAATACAGCGCCGAGAAGTACGAAGTGGAAATGACCGGCAACCTTAATACCGTGGTCCGGGCCATCCAGGAGTCGGGGGCATGACGGCGGCTGAACACCTGAATGTGGCCAGCATCGGCCCGACGATCGAATTCGACAACGTCTCGCTGACCCTGGGCCGTACCGCGATCCTCGACAACGTGAGTTTCCAGGTGCAACCGGGCAGTATCCACGCCCTGGTCGGCCCCAATGGTGGCGGTAAGAGTTCGTTGATCAAGACCCTGCTGGGGCAGACCCCGCACCAGGGCCAACTGAGCCTGCACTGGCCGGGCACTCCCGGCACCATCGGCTACGTGCCCCAGGCCCTGGAATTCGACCGCGGCTTGCCGATGACCGTCGATGACTTCATGGCCGCCATGTGCCAGCGTCGCCCGGCGTTTCTTGGGTTGTCCCGGCATTACGCCGGCGCGATTGGCGAGGCACTGGAGCGCGTGGGCATGCAAGACAAGCGCAAACGCCGCATGGGAGCGCTGTCCGGCGGCGAGCGCCAGCGTGTATTGCTGGCCCAGGGCTTGATCCCGGCGCCGCAACTGCTGGTCCTCGATGAACCGATGTCGGCCCTCGACGAAGCCGGGATCCAGGTATTCGAACGCCTGCTGGGCGACTGGCGCCAGGCCGGGATCACCGTGCTGTGGATCGAACACGACCTGGAGGCCGTCGGTCGCCTGGCGGACCGTGTCACCGGCCTGAACCGCCGCTTGCTGTTCGACGCCACGCCCAAAGAGGCACTGACCCCGGAGCGCCTGCTGACGCTGTTTTCCACTCACCCACGGAGCGCAGCCCAATGAGCTACGAAGCCTTTCGCTTGATGGTCCAGGGCTGGGCCTCCTCCGGCTATCTGCCGGAAGCCCTGGCCTATGGGTTTGTGGTCAACGCCCTGCTCGCCGGACTGCTGATCGGCCCGGTGCTGGGTGGCCTGGGCACGCTGGTGGTGGTCAAGCGCTTTGCGTTCTTCTCCGAAGCCGTCGGCCACGCCGCGCTCACCGGCGTGGCCGTGGGCATTCTGCTGGGGGAACCCTACACCGGGCCTTATGGCAGCCTGTTCGGTTACTGCCTGTTGTTCGGCATCCTGCTCAACTACCTGCGCAACCGCACCGGCCTGGCCCCCGATACGCTGATCGGCGTGTTCCTCTCGGTGTCCCTGGCGCTGGGCGCGAGCCTGCTGCTGATCCTCGCGGGCAAGATCAACGTGCACATCCTGGAAAACGTGCTGTTTGGTTCGGTGTTGACCGTCAACGGCAATGACCTGCTGGTGCTGGCGATTGTCGGCTCACTGGTGATGGCCCTGGCGCTGCCGCTGTACAACCGCATCATGCTCGCCAGCTTCAACCCACAGCTGGCCGCCGTGCGTGGTGTGGCCGTGAAGACCCTGGACTACCTGTTCGTGATCCTCGTGACCCTGATCACCGTGGCGGCAGTCAAAGTCATCGGGGCGATCCTGGTGGGTGCCCTGCTGGTGATTCCCGCCGCTGCGGCGCGCCTGTTGAGCCAGTCGCTCAAGGGTTTCTTCTGGATCTCGGTGGTGATTGCCACGGTCAGCACCCTGTGCGGGATTCTGCTGCCGATCATCTTCGACCTGCCCATCCCGTCCGGTGCCGCGATCATCCTCGTCGCCGGCATCGCCTTCGCCCTGGCCGCCATTGCGCGCGGCACGGTCCCCAGCCTGAAAGGGAATCTCGGATAATGCGCCCTGTTCTACGCCCCCTGGCCCTGGCCATCGCTTGCCTGATCAGCCCTGCGCTGCTGGCAGCCGCCCCTGCCAAACCACTGCCGGCCGCCGCCCAATCGGCCAAACCGGTCAAGGTCCTGGCGGCCTTGCCCGTCACCTACGGCCTGGCCGAAACCCTGCTCAAAGGTACCCAGGTCACGCTTGAACGCGCGGCACCGGCCAACCTGCCGGGTTCGCGCCAGACTTCGTATTTTACTGGGCGTGGCGCACCGGCCCTGCACACCCTGGCGCTGGACGCCGACGCCGCGATCGGCCTGCGTTCGCTGTGGCCGGATGACCCGCTGTACCCCGTGGCCCGGCGCAGCAATATCCGTATTGTCGAAGTGGACGCCGCGCGCCCGGTAGACGGTGGCTTGCCGGGCGTGGCCCTGCAACCGGGCACCGTCGATGGTCTCAACAGCCAGCCGTGGCAATCGAGCAACAACCTGGGGCGCATGGCCGATGTCATGGCTGCCGACCTGAGCCGCCTGGCACCAGGTGCCAAGGCCACCATCGACAGCAACCTGGCCAGCCTCAAGCAACGCCTGCTCAAGCTCACTGCCGACAGCGAGGCACGCCTGGCCCAGGCCGACAATTTGAGCGTGGTCAGCCTGAGCGATCACTTTGCTTATCTGGTGAGTGGCTTGAACCTGGAGTTGCTCAGCACCGACCCACGGCCGGATACCGAATGGTCCGCCGAGGCGTTGCAAACACTGACCGCCAGCCTGAAGGACAACGACGTGGCATTGGTGCTGCACCATCGTCAACCGGCTGAGGCGGTGAAAGCCGCCATCAGCGCGGGGGGATCGAAGCTGCTGGTGCTGAGCACCGACGGCGCAGACCCGGTGGCAGAGTTGGAAGGGAATGTGGATCAGGTGATCAAGGCATTGGCACCCTGAAAGCGATGCAATACCTATGTGGGAGCGGGCTTGCTCGCTCCCACATTTTTTTGCGTTCAGCCAGCGATTGCCTGGGCATCCATCTTCTGGCGCAGGCTCAGCGGGCGCATATCAGTCCACACTTCTTCGATGTAGGCCAGGCACTCTTTCTTCATCCCGCTCTTACCCACGGTGCGCCAGCCTTCGGGTACGGCCTTGTAGTCGGGCCAGATGGAATACTGTTCTTCATGGTTGACCACTACCTGGAACAGGATGTCTTCGCGGTCAAATACTGAGGTCATTGCGGTTCTCCGTCACTTAAAGGTTGCCACGCACCGCGCGTGGCTGATGTATGTAGGAACGTATAGCGGTGCAGGAAAATTAGAGGCTGGCCACTGCCGCCGCCAACGCCCGCCCGAAGATCTCTGCCACCCGGTCGATTTCTGCGGCGGTGATGACCAAAGGCGGCAGGAAACGCACCACACTGCCATGACGCCCGCCCAATTCCAGGATCAACCCGCGTTTGAGGCATTCGCGCTGTACCAGCGGCGCCAATTGCCGATGGACCGGCGGGTGGCCCTGGACGTCAGGCGTGCCGCTGGGGTTAACCAACTCCACGCCCAGCATCAGGCCGCGTCCACGGATATCCCCCAGATGCGGGAAGTCCCGTTGCAGGATGCGCAGGTGTTCGGCCAGGCGCTCCCCCATGGCCGCCGCGTGATCGGCAACCTTGTGTTCCTTGAGATAGCGCATCACTGCCGAACCCGCCGCCATGGCCATCTGATTGCCACGGAAGGTGCCGGCATGGGCGCCCGGCAACCAGGTGTCGAGCCACTCGCGATACACCACCACCGCCAGCGGCAAACTGCCGCCAATGGCTTTGGACAGCACCACCACATCCGGAACGATGCCGGCATGCTCAAAGGCAAACATCTTGCCGGTGCGGCCGAAACCGCTCTGGATTTCATCGACAATCAGCGCCACACCGGCCTGCTCGGTAATCCGCCGCAGGCCGCGCAGCCAGTCGAGGTCGGCCGGAATCACGCCGCCCTCGCCCTGCACCACTTCGACGATCACCGCCGCCGGCAGCAACACGCCCGCCTCCGGGTCATTGAGCAGGTTTTCCAGGTAATGCAGGTTGACCTTGACCCCTTCTGCACCCCCCAGGCCGAACGGGCAGCGGTAGTCATAGGGGAATGGTAAAAATTGCACGCCATTGGCCAGCAAGGCACCCAACGGTTTTTTCGGTCCCAGGCTGCCCATCAGGCTCAACGCGCCCTGGCTCATGCCGTGATAGCCGCCCTGGAACGACAACACCGTGCTGCGTCCCGTGGCGGTACGCACCAGTTTCAGCGCGGCTTCCACCGCATCGGTGCCGGTGGGGCCGCAAAACTGGATCTTCGCCTCACGCGCCAGTTCAGCGGGTAGCAGGCCGAACAGGTCTTGCACAAACTGATCCTTGACCGGCGTGGTCAAGTCCAGGGTATGCAAGGGCAACTCGTCCAGCAGCACCTGCTGGATCGCCTCGATCACCACCGGATGGTTATGCCCCAGCGCCAATGTACCGGCCCCGGCCAGGCAGTCGATGAAGCTGCGACCCTCAACGTCCTCGACATAAATACCCTTGGCCCGCTTGAGCGCCAGGGGGATGCGCCGGGGGTAGCTGCGCGCATTGGATTCCTGCTGGCGCTGGCGGGCCAGCAGCGGTGATTCATCGAACTGGTAAAGCGTTTCTGCTGGAGTCGGGCTGGCCGACGCCAGCGAATCCTCAATGCGACTGGTAGCGACTGACATCTCTAGATCCCTCAATACGCTGATGATGGTGACCAAACTGCCAACCCGTTGACGTCTGGCCCCCAAAGGGCGTGCGCACGGATTTCCTGTTCTGGAAACGCTTCAGCGGCGCGAGGATTTACACCCGGCTCGATGAAAAACCGGCAAATGACCGGTCACTCGCCGGCACTGGTGTACTTTTCATTCAGCGCATAAAGAATCGCGCAGGTTTCGATATCCAGTTGCCCACGGTAATCGGTGGGCCGAAAGTGCATCTGGAATGCACGCACCCGCTGCTGGAACGCCTGACGGTTTTTCGCCGGGGCGTAACCGTAGCGCTGGAAGGCCCGCTCGACCTCCACCTCCTGCGGCAAGCCCATGCGAAAACGCCGCACAAAGGCATTCTTGGCGGCCTCATCGAACCAGGCGCCGAGGCCCGCCGCGAACAAGGCGGGCCAGGGCAACTGTGGCCCAGGGTCACTTTTGCGCCAGAACGCAACATCCGAATGGCCGACGATATCAGTAGCGCCGATCTGCGGATGACGGGCGCAAATGTCGTGAAGCAGTGCGATCAACACCTCGACTTGCTCCGGGTCATAGGGCGGGAAGGTAAAGACACCAGCATCGTCACGGGCCAGGTTGACGATCTCGATGCCGATGGAACGGCTGTTGACGTTATCGCGCCCCGCCCAATGACTGGCTCCCGCATGCCAGGCCCGCTGGCGTTCATCCACCAACTGGAACACCCTCAACTCGTCGTAACCGGCGTCTCGATAACTCGCCTCACGGGGGTCGGGCAACAGGTAATGGGCACTGACTCCCTGCTGGGTCAGGGTGCGCAGGGAGGAGGCAAAGGGCGCGGCGGTGTAATGCACCACCAACTGACGCACGGCTTCGCCATTGCGCTGATTAAAATCCTTGGCGGGATAAGTGGAGTCGATGACCAACATAGGTGCTGTCCTTTTCAATACAGGCTGAGTCATTCAGCCGGCAAACCTGCAAACACAAAAATTAACGCCATCCTGAAGCGTCGGGCCTGAGGATGGCGGTAGTTATGTGTATGCAAGGAAGGATCAGCGCCGTAACGGCATGCCCAGGTCGACCCGCAGGCCATCAGCCTGGCTGTCGAAAACCAGTGAGCAGGAGCAACGCTGGACAATCGCCTGCACGATGGCCAGGCCCAGGCCACACCCGCCGCTGTTGCCATTGCGCCAGAAACGCTGGGTCAGGTGTTGCAGGTCTTCACTGGAGATCGGCGCACCGTGGTCACGCACGCGGAACACCACTTGATTGCCCTGGGTGAACACGCTCAATTCCACCCGCGTATCGTGCGGGGTGTGGCGCAGGGCGTTATCCAGCAGATTGCGCAAGGCGGCAACCGCCAGGCCCACGGGCATTTCCACCGGGTCCTGGGGCAGGTTGTCCGGCAGGATCAGGTCGATCCGCCGATTATCCCCAGCATTTGCGTCCTGGATCGCCAGGCGTGCCACTTGTTCGGCACTGGACTGCAAGCCGTCATCAAACGACAGGCTGCCCTCGACCCGCGCCAGCAGCAGCAGTTGCTCAAGGGTGCGATGCAGGCGGTCGGCACCCTCCTCGGCATGGGCCAGGGATTGGTCGCGGGCAGCACCGTCGGTCATGCGCGCCACTTGCAGATGGGTCTTGATCGCCGTGAGCGGGCTGCGCAACTCGTGGGCGGCATCACCGGTCAGGCGACGCTCACGCTCGATGGTCTTGGCGATGCGTTGCAGCAGTTGGTTCTGGGTATCGAGCAGCGGCTTGAGTTCGCTGGGCAACGGATGAATCTGCAAAGGTTCAAGGGAATCAGCACTGCGGCGCATCAAGGCATCGCGCATGCGGTTGAGCGGCACCAGGCTCTGGCCGATCCCCAGCCACAACAGGCACAGGCAGCCCAGCAGGGCCACGCCCACCGGCACCGAAGCCGCGAGCAGGATCGACATGTTCAGCGCCTCGCGCTCCACCTGGCGGTCTGCCGTGGTGATCAACAAATCGCCCCGCGCCAGGGTAAAGCTGCGCCAGGCAGCACCGTCGATGATCTGGTCGCGAAAGCCGCTTTGCCGGGACTCCAGCCCCTGGTCCGGGGTGGTGTGACTGCGGGCGAGGATTTCGCCGCGCAACGAACTGACCTGGCACGCCATGCCGCCCGGTACATTCAGTTGTTCGGCGCCAAAGCGCTTGCCCTCGCCCACGCTCGCCAGGCCCGGCATCTGCTCCATCAGCCCGGCCACCATGCGCGCCGACGCCACCAGACGCTGGTCCAGGGAAAACATCATCTGGTTACGCAGGTCGTTGAGCATCCAGGCCGCCGCCAGCACCCAGATCAGCACAAAAGCGGCGCCCAGTTTGAAGGTCAGGCGCAGGCGCAGGCTCGTCACGAGGCGTCCTCTCCGGCGTCTGCCGGGCCCAGGCGGTAGCCCAGGCCGCGCACCGTTTCGACGATGCCATTGCCCAACTTGCGACGCAGGTGGTGGATGTGCACGTTCAGGGCGTTACTTTCCAGCTCATCGTTGAAACCATAGACGCTGTCCTTGAGTTGCTCGCTGGACAGCACCCGGCCACGGTTGTGCAGCAGTGCCTGCAACAGGGCTTGCTCGCGACGGGACAGGTCAACCGGTTTGCCGCCCAACAGGGTTTCGCGGCTGCTGGGGCTGTAGGTCAAGCGGCCATGCTCGATCAGGTCGACGCTGCGTCCGGCAACCCGGCGCAACAGGGTCTGCAGGCGGGCGGCCAGCTCGCGCAGGTCAAAGGGTTTGAGCAAGTAATCGTCGGCGCCGGCTTGCAGGCCGTCGACCCGGTTGGTCACCGAATCCCGTGCGGTGAGGATCAACACCGGGATCTCCAGGCCCGCACTGCGCTGTTGTTGCAGCAGTTTGAGGCCGTCTTCATCCGGCAGGCCGAGGTCCAGCACCATGATGTCGAACTGCGCCGCCTTGAGCATCGCCCGGGCGGCTGCGGCCGTGCCCACGCGCTCGACCGTAAAGCCCTGGGCGCCGAGGCCGGCAACAATGCCACTGGCAATCAGGTCATCGTCTTCACAGACCAGTACGTGCATGGTGAACCCTGTGCAAAAAGGTTGATTTAAAGGAGGACGGATTAAGTACGCATTATGCCGTGAAAAGATGCGCGCCCCGATAATCCCTACACTCTAGAATAGCCCGGTTAATCATCGGTTAATCAGCGCCACACATTGTGTGCCCCACTTGCATCGAACTAAGGCTTGACCATGCGGCATCTGTTTATCTTCCTGCTGATAGTGTTCACCGGATTGGCCCAGGCCGCGCCTGGCAGCAATCCTTTCGAAACCAAAGCCGAATTCCTTCCGGTGGGCAAAGCCTTCACCTTTACCTCAGAGCGCCTGGCTTCGGGTGAAACCCAACTGTATTGGCAGATTGCCGACGGTTATTACCTGTACCAGCAACGCATGAAGTTCGACGGCCTGGCCCAGCAGCCGGTGCTGCCGCAGGGCGAAGCCCATAGCGACGAGTTCTTTGGCGAGCAACAAGTGTACCGCCAGGGCCTGGAAGTGAAGCTGCCGGCCGGCGCCACCGGCCAGGTCAAGCTGGGCTGGCAGGGTTGTGCCGATGCTGGCCTGTGCTATCCGCCGCAATCGCTCACCGTTGACCTGGGCGGCAACCCGGCGGTTGCCGCCACCGCCGAGGCCCAGGATGAGAGCCTGGCCAGCGGCCTGCAACAACGCAGCCTGGGCTGGAGCCTGCTGGTGTTCTTCGGCCTCGGCCTGTTGCTGGCATTTGCCCCTTGTTCGCTGCCGATGCTGCCGATCCTCGCCGGCCTGGTGGTGGGCAGCGGCGCCAGCCCACGCCGTGGTTTTGCCATGGCCTCCAGCTATGTGGTGTGCATGGCGCTGGTGTATGCCGCGCTCGGCGTGCTGGCCGCGCTGGCGGGCAGCAACCTGGCCGCACTGCTGCAAACGCCGTGGATCCTCGGCAGCTTCGCCGCGCTGTTTGTGATCCTGGCCCTGCCGATGTTCGGTTTCTTCGAACTGCAATTGCCGGCCTTCCTGCGCGACCGCCTGGACAACGCCACTCGCCAGCAAAGCGGTGGCAGCCTGGTCGGCGCCGGTGTGCTCGGGGCCTTGTCCGGCCTGTTAGTGGGCCCGTGCATGACCGCGCCCCTGGCCGGCGCCCTGCTGTACATCGCGCAAAGCGGCAATGCCCTGCACGGCGGCCTGATCCTGTTTGCCATGGGCATCGGTATCGGGGTGCCATTGCTGCTGTTGGTGACCGTGGGCAATCGCTTCCTGCCCAAGCCTGGCAACTGGATGAATGTGCTCAAGGGCGTCTTCGGCTTCCTGTTCCTTGCGACCGCCGTGTTGATGATTCGCCCGGTGATCGACGAAAGCCTGTGGCTAGGCCTGTGGGGCGTGCTGGCCCTGGTCATGGCTTACTGCGGCTGGAGCCTGGCCCGCGAATACGGGCTGGTCGCCAAGGTACTGGGCGCAGGTTCCCTGGTCCTGGGGCTGTGGGGCGCCATTCTGGTCATCGGTGCCGCCGGTGGCAGCGATGATCTGTGGCAGCCGCTCAAGGTCTTCGGCGGTTCGCAGGTCGCCAGCGCACCGACGGCCCATGACGCCTTCACCACGATCAACGACCCGGTGGCCCTGCAAGCCCAGCTCGACAGCGCCAAGGCCCAGGGCCAATGGGTGCTGCTGGACTACTACGCCGACTGGTGTGTGTCGTGCAAGATCATGGAAAAACAGGTATTCGGCAAACCCGAAGTGATGGATGCGCTGAAGAACGTGCGCCTGTTGCGCCTGGACGTCACTGCCGACAACGCTGCCAGCCGTGAACTGCTGGGCCGCTATAAAGTCCCCGGCCCACCGAGCTTCGTGTGGATTGGCCCCGACGGTGAAGAGCGCCGCGCCCAACGCATCACCGGCGAAGTGAATGCGCAAGCCTTCCTGCAACGCTGGACCCAGACCCGGGATGCACTCTGATGCTGACCTTGACCATCGGCACCTTCGCCATCGCCTTGAACCACCTGCTGCTGATCAGTGCGCTGATCCTCGCCACACTGGTGGGTTGGCGCGTGGCCAAGCGCGGCGGCGAGAACCCGGAGTCAGTGCTGTTCAGCCTGTTCCTGCTGGGCATGCTCAGTGCACGGATCAGCTTTGTACTGATGTATTGGGCGTATTACCGTGACGATCCACTGCAAATCGTCGACCTGCGCGACGGTGGTTTTCTCGCCTGGCCTGGCGTCATTGCCCTGCTGCTTGGCGCCATCCTGTGGGGCTGGCGTCGCCCGGCCCTGCGCAAGCCGTTGAGTGCAGGCGTGATCACCGGCCTGGCTTTCTGGGCACTGGCCAGTTTGTCCCTGAACATCTTCGAGCGAGGCACGCGCCTGCCAGACATTGCCTTGCGCAATGCCGATGGCGAAACCGTGCAACTGGCCGACTATCAGGGCGGCCCGTTGGTGATCAACCTGTGGGCCACCTGGTGCCCGCCGTGCCGACGGGAAATGCCGGTACTGGAAAACGCCCAGAAACAACGGCCTGATGTGACCTTCCTGTTCGTCAACCAGGCCGAAAGCATGCAAAGCGTCAGCACCTACCTGGCGACCCAGGGCCTGAACCTGGACAACGTACTGTTCGACGCCAGCGGCCGCCTCGGCCAGGCCGTGGGCTCCATGGCACTGCCCACCACGCTGTTCTACCAAGCCGACGGTCGCCTGATCAACAGCCACCTCGGCGAACTGTCCCAGGCCAGCCTGGCCCGCGCCATGGAATCTTTCGACCCCACGGACTCGACCGCCGCCCAGCCGGCCACAACAAGGAAACCCCTATGCCCCGCCTCCGCCACCTGCTGACCCTACTGCCCCTGACCCTGGCAGCCACCCTCGCCCATGCCGAAGAATGGCCGGCGCCGATCAAACAGATCGAAGCCAAGGGCGCCAAGATCATCGGCAGCTTCGACGCACCGGGTGGGCTCAAAGGCTATGCCGCGCAGTACCAGAACCGTGGCATGGCCCTGTACCTGACCGCCGACGGCCAGCACGTGCTTGCCGGCAATCTGTACGACGCCAAAGGCAACGACCTGAGCACCGCGCCCCTGGAGAAACTGGTCTACGCGCCGATGGCCAAGGAAATCTGGGCCAAGATGGAGCAGAGCAGTTGGATCCAGGACGGCGATAAAAATGCCCCACGCACTGTGTACCTGTTCAGCGACCCCAATTGCCCGTACTGCAACATGTTCTGGGAACAGGCGCGGCCTTGGGTAAAAGCGGGCAAGGTGCAGTTGCGCCACATCATGGTCGGGATCATTCGCGAGGACAGCCCGGGCAAATCGGCGGCGCTGCTGGCGAGCCAAGACACAGCCAAGGCCCTGGAAGAACATGAATCCGCAGGTAAAGCCAGCAAGCTCAAGGCGCTGGCCAAGATCCCTGCCGAGATCCAGGCCAAGCTCGATGCCAATATGAAGTTGATGGAAGAGCTGGAGTTGTCGGCCACGCCGGCGATTTTCTATCTGGATGACAAGGGGCAATTGCAGCAACAGCAAGGGGCGCCGTCGCCGGATAAACTAGGGAAAATTCTAGGGGCCAAATGATTCAGACTGGCAATTCCTAATTAAAAATGCCCGCACAGTGCGGGCATTCGTTGGTATCAATACTTGCAAGAACCACTACTGCTTAACGTCGATACCACATCGTAAAGTTATCAATAAACGAATAGTCCACCACAATCACTTCCAGGCTTGAAATCTCACGACCGCTGGAAGCCAAATACTCAACCCAAAAACCACCCCTGTTTTCATCAGGATAGTCCTGCACAGCAAGCACACGGTTATCTTTATCGTAAAATATCACACGCCCTGCAAGTTGCTTCCACACCCATGCAAACTTCACATACTCCAACTTACGCTTAAAATCAAACCGATGCTTTTGCGGCCGAAGCACATCGTCTTGATTCCGATACATCGCATAGGCTTTACCTGAAGAATATGGCTCATAACCATAAAGCATTATTCCCGCCGTAAAGGGCCCAGAAACAAATGTCACCTTCATAGTTGGCGTATCAATGACGCCACCCACTGTGTACTCTTGTATGGACAGGTTCTCAAATTTCTCCTCGATTATGGCAAGAGGTCTTATCAACGTCAGTTCCAGCGGGGGAAACTCCGTGGCCTCGCTTTCGTTTACACTTCCGTCTGCGGTAACCTTGCAAGTAAACACAAGAGGAGTGTTATGCTTCAACATCTCAAGCTCAGTTCTAATTAATACTTCATTTAATCCCGCGCTCACTTCTGCCGCCGTCACCTGCTTCCCCAAAGAAACATTAATGGTGTAGACAGTACCGTCGACTCTGGTTCCAACCCCGCGCAACCAGACTCTTTGTCCCGGCAAGATAAACCACCATTTTTCAACGGTAATATTGGCGTTCCCAGCGAAAGTTCCCAAATCAAGAATAGTGTTGGTAGCCTGTCTTACCACCGGTGTCGGTAGCCGCACTGGAACACTGATTTGCAGATCAAGGTCCGGGGAAGTGACAACTTTGCACAGGCTCGTGACGGTGTAGTTGATCGTCACCGTCTTGCCGATGCCATGGATTACCGCCTCTCGCGGGATAAGGCAATCCACGTATTTCGGATCACTGCTTCCGGGCTTCGATATCAGCGGCAAACAACTGCCATCCGCACGTTTCCAGCACACGCTGATTGCATGGTTGGGATTGATCAGTTCGTAGGCCACTCGCACTGTCACGCCATCGCGGCCATTCCAGACAGTCAGGTCCGAGCCCACTGCTTCACGCACTGTCGGGGCATCAAGATCCAGATCTTCCTGCACGATATGCAGTACCAACGGCGCAAACTCCTTGGCACTGGCTTTATCGGACTGACCGTTGAAATTCACCGCAAAATGCACTTTAAAGTCACGGCAATCCGCCAGTTTCTGCAACTCTTCACGCGGTAGTGACGTGTCGACGCCATTGGCCAGCCATGCCACGGTTACTGGCTCGCCTACCAGCACTTCAAAGCTATAGGCGCTGCCATCCTCCAAGACTCCCGTCCCCCACAGCCAGCAAGGTTGACCCAACGCTATATAAGGCCATGCACGTACAGTCGCAGTAGCATCTGCGGCAAAGGTATTGAGGTCCAGCGTGCTGCCCGTGGCCTGTTCCACCGCAGGCGTGGGCAGGCCACTGATATCAAGGATTTGCACCTCTTGTGCCGGCGACTCCCAGAAACCACCACACGAACGCGACACGGTGTAAGACGTAGAAATTCTCTGCCGCAGGTTGGCACTGATCGCCGAAGGCGGCACCTGGAATACAAGGCTCTGCTCACCCTCCGCGACGACATGACACTCCAGCGCTGGCGAGCCTGGCCCAGGCGTACCGGTAAAACTCGGACAGACCCGATCCCCAAGGCACATCCTTTCGTAAGCCACCTGGATATGCGCACCCTCCACCGTGTTCACCGGGTTGATTACCCAGCCATCGGTTCCGCAGTCCACGGACTCGACGAGATGCGGCGCAGACAGTTCCAAATGGGGCTCTGTGAGCAAATTCACCAGCAACGATGGGAATGACCGATAAATCGGCCTCGATTCTTTGCGCGGCAGGAACTCGATGCTGAACAGGATATACAACTCACTGTCATGCTTGAGCGCCGCCAGTTCGGCCCGAGACAAGGTCCGGTTCCAACCGTTTCGAATGTCTTCTTCGGTAATCGGCTCATCATCAAAAGGGTACAGCCTGGCTTTCGAACCATCAGAGTAGACCCCACCGATATACAGCTGAGCAACTTGAGTGATGCCGATAAATGGCCAAGGGGCAACATGAATAGTCACCGGATCATCACAGCACATCTGCCCAAGGTCCAACGTATTGAACGGAGCCTCCAGGATCTGTGGACGGGGCAAGTTGGCTGGCAGCGGGATTCTTACCTGGCCTTTAGGCGACAGGTGCTGCTCACCCTCCCGGGTTACGATGTATAAAAATTGCGCAAAATTATCCAGGCGCATACCCACGTACAACCGTGGCACATGGAAATCGATGCACCCCTCCTCCACCCCATACTGCGATGCGATGGGAGCGTAATCACCAAAGGTGGACACCCAACACAAGGCAATACTGTCCGTGCTCCGCATATCCTCATAACAGACACGGACCGTAGCACCCTCCAACAACTTGAGGGGATCAACCTGCCCCAGGCCTTCAGCCTCAACCAATGTCGGAACCGGCAAATGCAATGATGTATCGACAAACAACAGCGCAGTCGTACGCGGATGAAACTCGTGGGCGTTTTCGGGAAGCTGTGTTTCGTAGATCGGATCCACCGGGACCGCAGGCTTCGGATCGGTGCCATCGAAGATCACTGCAATGTGAATGGTCAGGGCCGAATAGTCCCCGCGACGTGCCATCCAACTGCGTGAAAGCTTGAACTCAAAGACATAGCCGGCATGGGCTTGCGCCGCCGTCACCACATGGTCCCGGGCCACCCAGATAAACGCGAACGGAGGTTTGTGCTGGTCACCGGCCACATTGATGAACAAGCGCTGCCCGGCCTGGATCATCGGCCACGCCTTGACCTTGATAGTCTCGTCGCCGCTGAAGAGTTTCATGTCCAGTTGCCAGGTGCTATGAACGTACTGCGCATGGGCAAATATCGGTAGCGATGCCTTGAGATCCTGCTCGCGGATCTGTTGCACTTCCAACTCCAGTACCAACGACTGCTTGAGCTGCCCCCCCACCATCGCGGTATACCAGATCAAAATGGTATGCCCGATGCAGGTACTGATCGTTTGCCATGGGATAGGAATGTCGACACTGCCGCTAGAGCTGCCCGCTTGCACAATGGGCGCGAACGCCGGCTCATCCTGGTCCTTGATGGCCAAATGCAGTGTGATGGGTGTGGTGCCCATGCCGGTGAACTTGATGGTCGCGGCAGTGCCATCAATTGCATCTATGGGGTACAGAATGCTGTTATTGGTGGCGAATTGGATCTGCGGATAGGGTAATTCGACGGTGATTTCGGCGAGTGGCTGGGTAGCAGCCGATTGCGAACTCTTGAGGGTGGTTTTTTTAACCATGGGAAGACCTCCTGTCCTGGGAAAGATAACCAGCGAGCCTGAGTGACAGGCCCTGAATCTGCTGGTATCTAGCCCCTGAAACGGGACGTTTGCCTACTGTCAGAATTGACAGTTCAGACAAACGAAAAGCACATAATCGACTCACGGCCCACTACCTGTACCGCCCGCAGGTCACACCTCTGCCACGGTAAGTCCCGTTACGTCGTAGTCATTGCCAGGACCTATCCCCATCTGGAGATTATCAAGACTGAGCCGCGCCGTGCTTGAGTTGGCCTTGAACGTACCCTGGAGCAAATGCCAGGACGTAGTCGGCAGCGTTACCGGGGATATTTCCTGCCCTTGGGCCACGATGACCAAACGAGGCCTATTAGCCAATTCTGGAATATCCCGGACCCAGGCACTGAACCTATAGGTACGCCCCACTTCCAGCTCGGTGAAGTCCTTGTACAGCTTCACGCGCTGCGTGGCAGGGTCGCTCGTATTGGTATAGCCCCAGTCCTGCAAGTAATGCCCGTTAGGCGATCCAGGCACAGCGCCTGGCTTAATCACCAAATCTGCAGGACTCGTGGCGCCCGGACCTTTATTCCAGCCATTCCAGCCTTTGTCCTCAAGATTGAAGTCTGTATGGTCGTAAAGCGCCTTGCGAAACTGCAGATGCAACGTCGCAAATGCAATCGCATTGCCCAGCACACCACCCACATCAGGCGTCGCCTTGAATGCAACTACCAGGCTGGTTCTATCACGCAGCTTCTCCAGCTCCGCACGCTTGAGCAGTTTCTTCAGTCCACCGGACACTTCACTTTGGGTTACCGGCTCGGCAATGGACACTTTAATGGTGTGAGCGGAGCCATTCTCTGCGATGCCCGTACATTCCAACCAGCCAACCTGCCCCAACAGAATAAACCACCATTTCTCCACCGTGATGTCGGCATCGCCGGCAAAGGTACGCAGATCCAAAATGCCATTTTGAGTAGCACGTGGTGTGGCCTGTTCTACGACCGGCGTTGGCAAGCGCACAGGAACACTGATCGTCAAGTTCAAGTCATCAGAAGTCTGCACCTTGCAAGCATTGCTCACGGTGTATTCAATCTTTACCGTTTTACCAATACTCTCGATCACGGCCTCACGTGGCAGAAAGAAGCGTACCGCTCCAGACGCACTGCCAGGCTGAGAACCCAGTGGCCAGCAACTGCCATTGGGTCTATTCCAACAAACACTGAGGGTGTGATCAGGATTGCTACCTTCATATTCCACCTCGACATGCACACCGTCGCGCCCATTCCAGACGGTCAAGTCGTTACCTACCGCTTCGGTGACTTGGGGGGCGCGCAATATCCAGTGTTCCAGGGCAATGCTGAAGGACTTCGACGGGAATTCGATGGCGCTCGCCCGATCGCACTTGCCATCAAAACTCGCAGCAAAGTGCAGGTCAACGTCACTGCAATCCGCCAGTTTTTTCAACTCATTGCGCAAGATAGCCGTGTCGACACCATTGGCTAGCCAGTGTGCTGTAAGCGGCTCCCCCATCAAGACGTCGAACCGGTAAGGGCTGCCATCTGCAAGCATACCGGTCAGCCACATCCAGCAGCATTGCCCCTCAGCCGCATAGTTCCAGACAGGCACCAATCCTGTTGCGTTACCGGAGAACGTATTGAGGTCTACGACCGGCCCTGTTGCCTGTTCGATACCCGGCGTGCTGAGTTGAGGCCCAAGTACCTTGATCACGCGGTCAGGAGAGTACTGGGGTTGGTAACTGTCAAATTGCAGGCTGTACTTCAGCGTCATCGTTTTGTTGAATAGGGCCGCAATGATCTCGGGCGCAACCTCAAATGACAGACTTGTCTCGCCGGCTTGCACGTCCTTGCACCCAAGCGGCACAGACCCAAGGTCCGGGTCGCTGGCATAAACACAGACATGATCGCCCTCAGTCATACCCTCGTAGGCAACAATGACATGCCCGCCGTTGACGGTATTGGTGGGGTTGACCTGCCAGTGACCGGGGGGCAACTCTACCGACTCCAATAAGTGCGGTGGCGGCAGATCCTGCGCCGAGTCCACCCGTAACAACGAGGTAGTGCGCAGGTGGAAGTCCTGGGCGTTAACCGGGAGCGGATTTTCAATAAGAGGGTCACCCGGCTCAGGAAGCACAGGCGCAGTCTTATCCCAAATCACACCATGGTGGACGGTTATCGCCGAGTAATCCGCCAACCTGGACAGCCAGGCGCGTGACAGAGAGAACCTGAACACATGGCCGGCATGAGCCTCGCTGGCTTGCACCACATGGTCAAACGCAACCCAGATAAAACGGTACGGCGGTATGTGCTGGTTACCCGCGACAATAATAAACAGGCGTTGCCCCTCATATATCAGCGGCCAGGCCTCCACTTCAACGGTTTCATTGATCTTATTGCCAGGCCCGTCAACCAGGTCAGACATGTTCAACGTCAAAGTGCCCCATACCGGTTTGGCGTGTTTAAACACCGGCCTCGATACAACGAGGTGCTCCTCCCGGATCTGTTGAACTTCCAGCTCCAGCACCAGAGATTCCTTAAAGACGCCTCCCTCTACGGCCGTGTACTTGATCAACACCGTATGGCCAATGCAGTAACTGATCAATTGTGCGCGAATATCAACTACATCAATCCCAGGTGCCACAGGAACGGGCTCGAATACCGGCTCGTCCTGCCCCTTTATGGCCATGTAAAAAATGACGTTGGTGGCCCCCGTTGACAGGGTCAGCTTCGCGGTCGTGCCATCAATCGCATCCATGGGGTAAAGCACGCTGTTGTTCGCGGCGTACTGAATGATCGCATAGGGCAATTCTGCTTCAGGCTTTTGCAGTGGGTCGGATACTCCACTGGGCGCTTTGGAAACCGGGGTTTGGGTGGGGATCGGTTTTTTAGCCACGATAGACTCCTGTCCAATGTTAGATAACTGTCGGGCCTGGCCGCGTCGACCAGAAACTCCATTTATCTAACCCTTGGATCAGGAGTCCTGCCTACTGTCAGACTTGACAGTTCGCTTGAAAAACCCCAGCTTTCCCGACCAGCGGGCGGCTCACAACCCCTCCAGTTCCGCCATCAGATCACTCAGCCGATCCACCGTCCCAGCGCTGATTTCATTGGCCGCCAACCCGTCGATGTACGCCGCCAATTCCTCTACCGTGCTGCATTCGAACATCGCCCGCAGCGGTACATCACGCTGCAGGGCTTTCTGCACCCGCGAAGCAATTTGCGTGGCCAGCAACGAATGCCCACCCAGTTCGAAGAAGTTGTCCTGCACCCCAACCTTGTCGACCTTCAGCACCTCGGCCCAGATCGTGGCCAGGGTCTGCTCCAGTTCGCTACGCGGTGCCAGGTAGTCCTGGCTGTGCAACTGGCCGATTTCCAAGGCCGGCAGGGCCTTGCGGTCGAGTTTGCCGTTGGCGTTCAACGGCAGGCGGTCGAGCCACAGCCAGTGCAGTGGCACCATATATTCCGGCAGTTCGGCACGCAGGCGTTGCTTGATACGGTCCAGGCGTTCGCCGGGGTTGAGGCTGGCATCGCTGGCAACCAGATAGCCGACCAAGTGCTTGCCGTTGACACCTTCCTGCACGCCGACCGCAGCATCACGCACCTCGGGCTGCTCATGCAGGCGGGCCTCGATTTCACCCAGTTCGATGCGGTAACCGCGGATCTTCACCTGATGATCGATACGCCCGACGTACTCCAGCACGCCGTCACTGCGCCGACGCGCCAGGTCGCCGGTGCGATACAAGCGCTCCCCCGGAGCACCAAACGGATCCGGCACAAACACCTGGGCGGTACGCAGCGGATCACTGACATAACCACGCCCCACTCCGGTGCCGGCCACGCACAGCTCACCGACCGCACCTTGTGGCACCAGCTCCAGCGCACCATCGAGCAGGTACAAGCGGTTGTTATCCGTCGGGGTACCAATCGGCAGGTAGGTGCCGCGGGTCGAGGCCAGGTCGACACGGAAGAACGCCACGTCATCCGAGCATTCCGCCGGGCCGTAGGCATTGACCAGGCCGATATCCGGGTAGCGCAACAGCCATTGGTGTGCCAGTGCAGGCAACATCGCTTCACCGGTCGGCAACATCCAGCGCAGGCCATCCAGGCTGATGTGGTCCTGGGCGAGCATGCCCTGGATCAGCGACGGCACGCTCTCCAGCACCGTGATGCCCTGGACCTGGACATGGGCCAGCAAACCCTGCGGGTCATGGGCAATGGTGTTGGGCACGATGTCCACCCGCGCGCCGAACAGCGGCGCGGCAAGGAACTGCCACACGGAAATATCAAAACTCTGCGAGGCCGTCTGCGCGATCACATCCTGCTCGCTCAGTTGCAGGTACGGCACCTTGCTCAGTTGGTTGTTGAGCATGCCGCGCTGTTCGACCATCACGCCCTTGGGCAGCCCTGTGGAGCCGGAGGTGTAGATCACATAGGCGAGGTTGTCCGGGGCACTGTAGATCTCCGGGTTGGTGTGCTCACCTGCCAGTTCTTCCCACACCAGCAACTTCGGCCGTGCGCCGCAGGCAAAATCTTCGAGCAATGCCTGCGCCTGTTCACGGCAGGCCTCGGTACACACCAGCAACGGTGTGCGACTCAAGTCGATGATACGGCTCAGGCGCTGGGTCGGCAGACCCGGGTCGAGTGGCAGGTAACCCGCACCGGCCTTGAAGCTGCCGATGATCATGCCCAGCAGATCCAGGCCACGCTCGGCCAGCAGCGCCACCGGCTGATCCGGGCCGACACCCGCCGCGACCAGCGCATGGCCCAGGCGGTTGCTGTGCTGATTCAGATCGGCATAAGTCCATTGCTGGTCCAGGCAACTGGCGGCAATGCGCTGCGGATGCTGCGCCACTTGCTCCTCGAACAGTTCGACGTAGCTGCGTTCCAGCGGGTAGTCATGGGCGCTCTGGTTGCAACCGTCCACCAGGAATTCACGCTCCTGCTCGCCAATCAGCGGCAGGTCGGCCATATCGCCATGGAAGCCCTGCACCAGCGCCAGCAGCAGGCGCTTGAACTCAGCGAGCATGCCTTGCACGGTGGTTTCATCGAAATAACGCTGGTCGTAGGACAGGTGCAACCCCAGGTCATCGCCCGGGTAGCACACGGCTGTCAGCGGGAAGTTGGTGTGGGTGCGGCCCGAGTCCGAGGTGGCGTTCAAGCTTTGCGCACGGTCCAGCACCGAGACTTCCACCGGGGCGTTTTCAAATACAAACAGGCTGTCGAACAGCGGCTGGCCCTTGGGCAGTTCGCTGTGCTCCTGGATCGTCACCAGCGGCAGGTACTCGTATTCGCGCAGTTGCATATTGCTGTCGAGCAAGGTGCTCAACCACTGGCGCACACTGCACGGCTGATCGTCCTCAGGCAACTTGACCCGCAGGGCGATGCTGTTGATGAACAGGCCGACCGTGCGCTGCATGTGCGGCATGTCCACCGGGCGCCCTGCCACAGTGACGCCGAACAGCACGTCACGCTCACCGCTCAAGCGCCGCAACACCAAGGCCCACGCCGCCTGGGCGAAGGTATTCACAGTCAACTGGTGCGCCTGGGCCAGCTCGCGCAATTGCGCACCGTCGCGTACATCCAGACGGGTGTAGCAATCACCCACCACCATGCCGCCGCTATGGCCGGCGTGTTCGCGCATGAATGGTCGGTCGCTCGGAATGGGCGTGGTGCGCTCAAAGCCTTGCAGGTTCTGTTGCCACCACTGCCGCGCCTCGGCCAGGTTCTGGCGTTGCAGCCAGGCAATGTAGTCGCGATAACGTGGCGGCGCTGCCAACTGCGCCTCGCGGCCTTCACCCAATGCCATGTAGATATCGAAGAAGTCATTCATCAACAACGAGCGGCACCAGGCATCGATCAGGATGTGATGGTTGCTCATCATGAACCAGTAGCGGGCTTCGCCGACGCGAATCAGGCGCAGGTGGAACGGCGCCTGGTTGAGCAGATCAAAACCGTCTTCGCGCTCATTTTTCAGCAACGCTTGCAGGCGTGGCTCTTGCTCGGTTTCAGGGACAGTACTCCAGTCCAGATACTCGATGGGCGTGCTGCCGGGCTTGTGGATCACCTGCAACATGTCTTCGCCCACGTTCCAGCAGAACGACGCCCGCAAGGCTTCATGCCGGGCGATCACGGCTTTCCAGGCCAGGGCAAAGCGCTCGGGGTTGAGCTCGCTGTTGATGCGGTAGCGGTCCTGCATGTAGTACAAACCGGTGCCCGGCTCCAGCAGGGTATGCAACAGCAAACCCTCCTGCATCGGCGTCAGCGGGTACACGTCTTCGATGGCGCTGGCCGGCACTGGCAACGCGTCCAGTTGTGGCTGGGTCAGGTGCGCCAGCGGGAAATCGGACGGCGTCAGGCCGCCGGCCTCATCGCTCAGGCAGTGGGCGATCAGGCTCTGCAACTCGCCCAGGTAGGCCTCGGCCAGTTCGCTGATGGTCTGGTGGTCATGGCGCTCACAGCTGAAGGTCCAGCGCAGTACCAACTCGCCGCCGTACACCTGGCTGTCCACACTCAAGGCATTGGGCAGCGGCGCATCCAGATCATGGGCCGGCCCGGCAGACGCTTCCAATGGATGGAACAGCGCCTGGCTATCAAAGCTCTGGTCGAACTGCCCCAGGTAGTTGAAGGTGATCGAAGCGCTCGGCAACGCGGCCATGGCCTGGCGACAAGTACTGTCGGCCAGGTAGCGCAGCACGCCATAACCCAGGCCCTTGTGGGGCACCGCCCGCAGTTGCTCCTTGATCGCCTTGATCGATGCGCCCTGCCCGCTGGCCTCCTCGATATCCAGCGGGGTCAGGCGCAGCGGGTACGCGCTGGTGAACCAACCGACACTGCGGGTCAGGTCGATTTCATCGAACAGGGTTTCGCGGCCGTGGCCTTCCAATTGGATCAGCGTCGACTCGTGCCCGCTCCAGCGGCACAGCACGCGGGCCAGTGCGGTCAGCAGCAGGTCGTTGACCTGGGTGCGATAGGCGCTCGGCGCCTGTTGCAGCAATTGGCGGGTGCGCTCGGCATCCAGGCGCACGCTGACGGTCTGCGCGTCACGATTGCGCAGGCTGCCGTGCGCGCGGTCCACCGGCAGTTCAACCGGCGGGCCGGCCAACTGTTGCTGCCATAGGCTCAGTTCTTCACGCAGGGATTCGCTGCTGGCATAGGCCTGCAAACGCGCGGCCCAGTCGCGTAACGCACTGGTCTTGGCCGGCAGGCTGACGGCCTGGCCGTCGCTCAATTGGCGATAGACGTTTTGCAGGTCTTCAAGCAATACACGCCAGGACACGCCATCCACCACCAGGTGATGGATCGCGATCAGCAAGCGTTGCTGGCCAATCGGCCCGTCCACCAGCAAGGCGCGCAGCAGCGGGCCGTGTTCCAGGTCAAGGCTGCGCTGGGCATCGACGAACAGCGCCTCGCACTGCTGCATATCCGTCACCTGGGCCAGCCACAACACCCCGCCTTCCGGCACCGCCAGATGCTCGGCATTCCATTGCGCGTCGCGCTGGGTGAAGCTCAGGCGCAAGGCGTCGTGGTGCTCCAGCACGGCCAACAGCGCCTGTTCAAGGCGATGCGGGTCCAGAGCCTGCACCGGTGCCAGCAACAAGGCCTGGTTCCAGTGCTGGCGCGCCGGGATGTCGCTGTCGAAGAACCAGTGCTGGATCGGCGTCATCCCCGTGGGACCCGTCAATACACCCTGCTCGGCAGTGATCAGCTCACTGCGCGTGGCCACCGCTGCCAGGGCCTGCACGGTCTGGTGCTGGAACAGGTCGCGCGGGCTGAAGTGAATCCCCGCCTGCCGCGCCCGGCTGACCACCTGGATCGACAGGATCGAATCGCCGCCCAGCTCGAAGAAATTATCGTGCAACCCGACCTGCTGCACGTTGAGCACCGCACACCAGATCGCGGCGAGGCTCAGTTCCAGCTCATTGCTCGGCGCCACGTACTGCTGGCGGTTGGCTTCAGGGTCCGGTTGCGGCAGGGCACGGCGGTCAAGCTTGCCGTTGGCGGTCAGCGGCATGCTGTCCAGCACCATCAGGTGCGTGGGCACCATGTAGTCGGGCAATTGCGCCTTGAGGTGCGTCTTGAGCACCTCGCGCAAGGCTGTGTGATCGCTGGCGTCGCTGACCAGATACGCCGCCAGTTGCTTGCCACTCGGCGCATCCAGGGCCAGGACCACGGCCTCACGGACCGCCTCATGCTCAAGCAGGCAGGTTTCGATCTCGCCCAACTCGATACGGAAACCACGGATTTTCACCTGATGGTCGATCCGCCCCAGGTACTCCACCAGGCCATCGGCGCGTTGGCGCACCAGATCGCCGGTGCGATAGAGCCGCCCGCCATCGGCATACGGGTCAGCCACAAAACGTTCGGCGGTCATGCCCGGACGCTGGTGATAACCCTGGGCCAGGCCCGCACCGCCGACGAATAGCTCGCCAGTGGCACCTTGGGGCACCAGTGCCAAGTCGGCGTCCAGAATATAGGCGACCCGCGCACCGATGATGCTGCCGATCGGCACGCTGCCAGCGCCCTCCTCTAGCACTTCGGGGGCCAGGCTTGCCAGGGGCATGACCACCGTTTCGGTCGGCCCGTAGGCGTTGAAAAACAGCGCCGGCTGGAACGCCGCACGGATACGCGCCAAATGCTCGCCGGTCAGGGCTTCGCCGCCGGTGATGCACATGCGCACCGGCAAGGTCTGGTGTTGCGTGGCGAGCCATTGCGCCAACTGGCTGCCATAGCTTGGGGTAAAGCCGAGGATATTGATGCGATGCTCGCGGATCAGCCCACAGATCTCTTCGGCATCCCATTGGCCCTGGGCCCGCAACACCACCTGCGCGCCACTGAGCAGCGGCACCAGCAGGCGCTCGGTGGCAGCATCAAAGTTGATCGAGTAGAAATGCAGTTCGCAATCGTCAGGGCGCATGCCAAACCGCCCGATCACCGCCTGGCAATGCATGGCGATCTCACCGTGGGACACCACCACGCCCTTGGGCTTGCCGGTGGAACCGGAGGTGTAGATCAGGTACGCCTGATGTTGCGCCAGGCTGATCGCCGGCAGGTCGCTGGCCGGGTAATTGGCGAGCACCGGCAGGTCATCTTCCAGGCACCAGCAACTGACGCTGGCAGGCAGCGTGCCCAGGGCATCGAACATCGCCGCATCGCTGAGCAACAGGCCGATGCCGCTGTCTTCGATCATGTAGTGCAGGCGGTCCAGCGGGTATTCCGGGTCCAGCGGCACATAGGCGCCACCGGCCTTGAGAATCGCCAGCAGGCCGATGACCATTTCCAGGGATCGCGGCAGCGCCAGGCCGACCCGCACCTGCGGGCCAACCCCACGCTCGCGCAGCATCCAGGCCAGGCGATTGGCGCGGCTGTCCAGCTCACGGTAGCTCAGGGTCTGCCCGGCAAAGGTCAGCGCCGGGGCCTCGCCACGGGCCTGGACCTGCTGGCTGAACAGATGATGGATGCACTGGTCGAGACGGTGCTCGCCGGCCTCGATCCCGAGGCTGTCTTGCAGGGCACGCTGTTCATCGATCTGCAGCAGCGCCAGCTCGCTCAAACGCTGCTGCGGATCGGCGATCATCGCCTCCAGCAGGTTGCACCAATGGGCCGCCATGCGTGCAATGCGCGGCTCGTCGAACAGGTCGGTGCTGTAGGTCAGGCAGCAACCCAGGCGATGGTCGAGGTCGGTGACTTCCAGGTTGAGGTCGAACTTGGTGGCACGCGCGTCATTGGCCAGGTATTCGACGGTCATTGCGGCCAGTTGCCGGCTTTGCTGGAACTCCCAGCGCTGCACGTTGCACATCACCTGGAACAACGGGTTATACGCGGCACTGCGCGGCGGTTGCAGGGCTTCCACCAGATGATCGAACGGCAGGTCCTGATGGGACTGGCCCTCGATCACGGTGTGGCGCACGTGCTCAAACAGCTCGCCGACACGCATCTGCCCATCGAGCTGGCAACGCAATACCTGGGTGTTGAGGAAGGCACCGATCAGCCCTTCGCTTTCCGGGCGGATCCGGTTGGCCACTGGCGCGCCGATGCGCAGGTCGGTCTGGCCGCTGTAGCGGTAGAGCAGCGTGGCCAGGGTTGCGGTCATGGTCATGAACAGCGTCAGGCCATGCTCGGCATTGAAGGCGCGAACCCTGGCGGCCAGGTCGGCGCTGAGGTCAAAACGGTACAACTCGCCCTGGTGACTTTGCACTGCCGGGCGTGGCCGATCGCTGGGCAGTTCCAGCAAGGGATGTTCGTTGCCCAGTTGCGCGGTCCAGTAGTCGAGCTGGCGCTGACGCTCACCGGCCTCCAGCCATTGGCGCTGCCACACGCTGTAGTCCAGGTACTGCACTGGCAGGGGTTCGAGCGGCGATTCGCGCTCATCGATAAAGGCTTCGTATAGCGCGCTGAGTTCACGGGCAAAGATGTCCATGGCCCAGCCTTCGGTGACGATATGGTGCAGGGTCAGCACCAGGTAGTGCTCCTGATCGCCAGCCTTGACCAGGCAGGCGCGCAGCAGCGGCCCGGTCTCCAGGTTGAACGGGCTGTGGGCTTCCTGGTCGGCCAGTTGCTGCAAGCGCAGTTGGCGCTCGGCCTCGTTCAGGGCCGAGAAATCCTGCCAGCTCATGCGCACGCTGCTTTGCGCGGCGACTTTCTGCCGGGCTACGCCATCGACACTCGGGAACGTGGTACGCAGGGTTTCATGACGCATGATCAAGGCTTGCAACGCCGCCTCGAAACGCCCCACATCCAGCACCCCGCGCAAGCGCGCCATGCCGCCGACGTTATAGGCCGGGCTGTCCGGCTCCATTTGCCAGAGGAACCACATGCGCTGTTGGGAATAGGACAGCGGCACCGGCTGGCTGCGATCGACCTTGCCAATCGCAGTCTGCTGGTTACGCTGGCCGCTGGCCTGGATCACGCGGACCTGCTCGGCAAAATCACCCAACTCGCTGGCTTCGAACAAGGTGCGCAGCGGCAGCTCCACATCACAGGCCTGGCGCGTGCGGGAGATGATTTGCGTGGCCAGCAGCGAGTGGCCGCCAAGGGCGAAGAAGTCGTCGCGCAGGCCGATGCGCGGCAGGCCCAACACCGTGCGCCAGATCCCGGCGATTTGCTGTTCCAGCGCGGTTTGCGGCTCCACATGTTCACGCACCTGCCACACCGGTTCCGGCAAGGCACGACGATCCACCTTGCCACTGGGGCTCAGCGGCATGACATCGAGTTGTATCAGTTGCGCCGGCACCATGTACTCCGGCAACTCGGCGGCCAGGGCGGCTTTCACGTCCTGCTCATCCTGCTCGCCGCTGGCGGTGTAGTAACCGATCAACTGCGCACCGCCAGCGGTGTCGCGGATCAGCACCACCGCCTGGGCAATGCCGTCCTGGGCCAACAGACGCGCCTCGATTTCTTCCGGTTCGACGCGAAAGCCGCGCAGCTTGACCTGCTGGTCCAGGCGCCCGAGGTACTCCAGCACGCCATCGGCAGCCCAGCGCACGCGGTCGCCGGTGCGGTACAGGCGCGCGCCCGCCGCGCCCAGCGGGTCGGCCACAAAACGCTCGGCCGTCAGCCCCGCACGCCCCAGATAACCGCGCGCCAGACCAATCCCGCCGATGCACAGCTCGCCCGGCACACCCGCCGGCAGCAGGTTGAATTGCGCGTCCAGCACCCGGCAAATCACATTGCCCAGTGGCCGGCCGATCGGCGAGCGTTCACCATCTGCACCCTGGCAATGCCAATGGGTGACGTTGATGGCGGTTTCGGTCGGCCCATAGCGGTTGTGCAACTGCACCGCTGGCCATTGCGCTAGGACCCGATTGCGCAATTCGGCGGGCAAGGCTTCACCACCGGAGAACACCCGGCGCAGGCTGGTGCACTCGGCCGCCAGCGGCTCGTCGACAAACAGCTGCAACAGTGGCGGCACAAAATGCAGGGTGGTGACCCCATGTTCCTGCACCAACTGCGCAATGCGATGGGGGTCACGATGCTCGCCGGGGCCGGCCAGTACCAGGCGGCAACCGGTGATCAGCGGCCAGAAGCATTCCCACACCGACACGTCGAAACTGATCGGTGCCTTTTGCATCAGCACATCGCTTTCATCCAACGAGTAGGTGGCCTGCATCCATTGCAAACGCTCCGCCAGGGCGCCATGGGTGTTGCCCACGCCCTTGGGCTGGCCAGTGGAGCCGGAGGTGTAGATCACATAGGCGAGGTTGTCGGGATCAAGGTGCAGGCCCGGCGCCTGGGTCGGCCAGCTGTCGAGCTTGAGGCTGTCCATGGCGATTACCGACACGCCCTCAGGCGCTGGCAACTGCGCCAGCAGAGAGGTCTGGGTCAGCAGCAATTGCACACCGCTGTCGGCCAGCATGTAGGCCAGGCGGTCGGCCGGGTAGTCCGGGTCCAGCGGCACGTAGGCGCCACCGGCCTTGAGAATTGCCAGCAAGCCGACCAGCAGTTGTGGCGAGCGCTCGGCGGCAATCGCCACGCACACGTCCGGGCCAACGCCTTTATCACGCAGGTAATGGGCCAGGCGGTTGGCCTGGGTGTGCAGTTGGGCAAAGGTCAGGCTGGCGTCCTGCCAGACCAGGGCGGTGCGCTCGTCGTTATGCTGGTTGAGTTGCTCCGGCACCAGACGCTGCGCCGGTGCGCACGGTGCCTCGCTCCAGATACGTTGCTGGGCATGCTCGTTGGCGCTCAGCAGCGGGATATCGCCCAGAGCCTGCTGTGGTTGCGCGCAGACAGCCTGCAACAGGCTGACCAAATGCGCGGCCAGACGCTGGATAGTACTGGCGTCGAACAGTTCGTCGGCATAGTCGAATGACAGGCTCAGGCGCCCATTGCGGTCTTCTTCGCTGTGCAGTTGCAGGTCGAACTTGGCTTCGCGGCTATGCCATGGCAACTCTTGCGCGAGCAGGCCAGGCAGGCGGCGCAAGGCGCTGAGGTCGCGCTGCTGGTGGTTGAACATGACCTGGAACAGGCCCTGTTCGCGAGCCTGCGGGAAAGCTTCCAGCAGTTGTTCGAACGGCAAGTCCTGATGGGCCTGGGCATCGGTGGCCGCCAGGCGTGTCGCCGCCAGCAGCTCGCTGAACGGCAGGTGCGCATCCATCTCGGCGCGCAGCACCAAGGTGTTGATAAAGAAGCCGATCAGGCCCTGGGTTTCGTGACGCCCACGGTTGGCGTTGGGCACGCCGATGCGGATATCGCGCTGGCCGCTGTAGCGGTGCAACAGGCTCTGGAATGCCGCCAGCAACAGCACGAATGGCGTGGCCTGGTGGGCCTGGGCAGTCTGGCGGATGGCTGCGCCGAGGTCCGCATCCAGACGCACGCTGTAGCGCGAAGCGCTGTGCCGTTGCTGGGCCGAACGCGGGTGATCGGTGGCCAGGCTCAGGGTGGGATGTTCGTCACCCAGTTGCTGCTGCCAGTAGGCCAATTGGCGCAGGCCTTCGCCTCCGGCCAGCCATTGGCGCTGCCAACTGCCGTAGTCGGCGTACTGCACGGCCAGGGCTGGCAACTCTAGGGTCTGGCCTTGGGACGCGGCGGCGTAGAGGCGCGAGAATTCATCGATCAATACATTCAGCGACCAGCCGTCAGCGATGATGTGGTGCATCGTCACCAGCAACTGGTGATCCTCATCGTCCAGGCGCACCAGCGTGACCCACAGCAGCGGGCCCTGCTCCAGGTCGAACTGGGTGCGTGCCTCGTCCTCGCGGATCTGTGCGGCGCGGGCCTCACGCTCGGCCACGGGCAGGTCGCGCAGGTCGATGACCTGCACGGCAAACTCGCGCTGGGCATCGACACACTGCATGCCCTGGCCGTCGCGCTCATAAAAACGCGTACGCAGCGCTTCGTGGCGCTGGATCAGTTGCGCGAAGCTTGTGTGCAGCGCGTCTTCATCCAGCTCGCCACGCAGGCGCAATGCACCGGGAATGGTGTAGGCGCTGCTCTGCCGGTCCAACTGCCAGGTGATCCACAGGCGGTTTTGCGCCAGGGATTGCGGCATATCCTGCTGGCGTGACAAGGCGCTGATTGCGCCCTGGGCCACACCACCGTCCTGCTGCAATTGCCCGACGCTGGCGGCAAAGTCGGCCAGCACCGGCGCCTCGAACAACAGGCGCAGATTGAGCTCCAGGCCCAGGCTCTCGCGCAGGCGCGCGACCACCTGGGTGGCACTGATGGAGTTGCCGCCGAGCAAGAAGAAGTGATCATCGCCAGCCACCTGTTCCACCTGCAACTGCTCACACCAGATCGCGGCGATCTGCTGTTGCAGCCCTGACGCCAAGGCCTCATCACCCGCCTGCACCTGCTGGTCGGGGAACTGCGCGTAGCTGTCGAGGCTGCCATCGGCCAGGCGAGTGCGGCAAGCCGAACGCTGGACCTTGCCACTGGAGGTTTTCGGCAGCGCGCCGGGGTTAAGCAGCACCACCACGCACGGCGCCTCTTGATAGGCCTCGGCCACCGCCTGGCGGATGGCCTTGATCAGGGCTTCGGGCGGCAGGATCTTCTGCACGCTGCGGCTGATCTCTGCGGCAATGCCAATCCCTTCCAGGCCCTGGTCATTCACCGCAAACGCCGCGACACGACCCTTGCGCACCACTTCCACTTCGCACTCGACGGTTTGCTCGATGTCTTGCGGGTACAGGTTGTGGCCACGCACGATCAACAGGTCCTTGAGGCGCCCGGTGATATACACCTCACCGTCACGCATAAAACCCAGGTCTCCGGTGCGCAGCCAGGTGCGACCGGCATGCTGCACGAAGGTCTTGGCGGTGGCTTCGGGGTTGCGCCAGTAGCCGTGGGCAATGCTCGGGCCGGTGGCCCAGATTTCGCCGACGTAGTTGTCGTCCAGTTCAGCCAGGGTATGGGGCTCGACGATCAGCACCCCGTGCTCGGGCTGGCTGGTGCCGCAACTCATGATCGCACTGCCCTGCCCAGGCTTCGCCCGGTTGGCGGCCAACGCCTGTTCGTCCAGGCGCAAGGCCGGAATGCCCTGGCCACGGGTGCCGCCGGCGACAAACAGAGTCGCCTCGGCCAGGCCATAGGAGGCAAAGAAGTTGTTCGGGGTGAAGCCGCAGCCTGCGAATTTCTCGGCGAAACGCTCCAGGGTGTCCAGGCGAATCGGCTCGGAGCCGGAATAAGCCACGCGCCAATGACTCAGGTCGAGGCGCGCAAGGGCCGAGTCGCTGACCCGCTCGCTGCACAGGCGGTAGGCGAAGTCCGGGCCACCGCTGATGGTCCCGCGGTATTGGCTGATTGCTTCCAGCCAGCGCAAGGGCCGGCCGAGGAAGTACGCCGGCGACATCAGCACGCACGGCACGCCACTGAAGATCGGTTGCAGCAGGCCGCCAATCAGGCCCATGTCGTGGTACAGCGGCAGCCAGCTGACAATCACGTCATCGGGGTTGAGGTCGATGCCAAAGCCACGGCGGATCAGCAGTTCGTTGGCCACCAGGTTGCCGTGAGTGACTTGCACACCCTTGGGCAAGGCGGTGGAACCGGAGGTGTATTGCAGGAAGGCGATATCGTCATCCTGCAGGTTTGGCGTGGCCCAGCCTGCGGCAATGTCACTGTGCAGCTCATCCACGCAGAGCAAGGGCGGCGCTTCCTGGATCTGCCCCAGCGAGTCGCGCAAACCGCTGCTGGTCAGCAACAGCCTTGGCTCGGCATCGGCAATGATCGACAGCAACCGCTCCTGGTGATGGCGACGGGTCGACTCCGGCGGATAGGCCGGTACCGCGATGACCCCGGCGTACAGGCAGCCAAAAAACGCCGCGACATAGTCCGGCCCGCTGGGGAACAGCAGCACCGCACGCTCGCCCAGCCCGGCCGAGGCCTGCAGGGCGGCGGCGATGGTGCGGGCGCGCAGGTCCAGGTCACGGTAGCTGAGCACTACGGTGTCGTCGGCAGACTCGGCCAGAAAGCGCAGGGCCACTTGATCCGGGGTCTGCGCGGCACGGCGCTGGAGGGACTGGACCAGAGTGCGGGGAAGTTCGAAGGCGTCCATCATGAGGGGTTCCTGCCTGAAATCGGCTTACGGGGAAATCGGGGATAGAGGGCGTGGGCGCGTGGCGACGTGTTCAGCCGGTCGCCAGGGCCGCTCGTCGCGCAGCACCATGGTGCCAGCGGGTCGATGTGCTCATCTCAGACCACCCTTGCCTGGAACGCTGGGTTCTCGCGATACAAACGCATGTCGTCCTCCTCCGGGTGCAAATCCTTGGCCAGCGTGCTGGCTGGCCTGTCACCAATGAGAACGGATGGCCCGACAAAATAATTAGTCAGCAGGCCCAGGCCCACACACAAAGAGAAGCGCCTCACAATTTATATTTCGGAATAAGATTAATCCCACTTCTCATTTGACAATCATTATCATTAAGAATAATTTGTTGCCCGATATGTAGGAGGCCTCAGCAAGGATGCCCTCCACTAAAACCTTATTGCAGCAAGGTGATTTCCATGACGGAACAAGTATCCACAAGCAGGTGCGATTCACCGTTACTCCAGGCGTTTGTCGATAATCGACTGATCCTGGTCAAGATCGCGGCGCGCATTACCGGCTGCCGTTCCCGCGCCGAAGACGTGGTGCAGGACGCCTACTTCAGACTGCAATCGGCACCGCAGATCACCTCGTCGTTCAAGGCGCAACTGAGCTATCTGTTCCAGATCGTGCGCAACCTGGCTATCGACCACTACCGTAAACAGGCCCTGGAACTGAAGTACTCCGGGACGGAAGAGGAAGGCTTGAATGTGGTTATTCATGGCGCTTCACCCGAAACCTCGCATATCAATTTTTCCACCCTGGAAAACATCGCCGACGCCCTGACCGAGTTGCCCCAGCGCACGCGCTACGCGTTCGAGATGTACCGCCTGCATGGCGTGCCGCAGAAGGACATTGCCAAGGAACTGGGCGTGTCGCCGACCCTGGTCAACTTCATGATCCGCGATGCGTTGGTGCACTGCCGTAAGGTTTCGGGGACGCATAGCGATACCTTTGCCCGACGCGTCTGAGCACCCCGCAATTGCAATCACGGGTGAGCTTGTGTGGGAGCGGACTTGCTCGCTCCCACACATTTGATATTCGTTGCCCTGTAGCGCTCAGACCAACCCACACCGCTCAAAAAACCGCTCCCGCCCCAGGATCATCAGCGCCGCACGCTTGTGGGGGAAATCGAATTCCTTCTCGCAGTGGAAACACTGGTTCTGCATATGCCCGATCATCTTCGCATTGTCGGCTCGCGGTTCCGCCACCACGCGTTGGGTGCGCGGGTCGTCGAGGAACAGGTAGTGCACCAGCGCCGACAGCCAACTGGCAACCTTGTGCGGCCCACGGTGATGCTCCTCCCCCACCAGCATATGGATACCCCGGTCGTAATCGTCCGCATCATAGAACGGCGCGATGCGGTCCTCCTTGGCCCAATAGGCCTCGAAATAGGCAAAGGGTTCATCGTCGAGACAGCCGATCAGCGTCAGGGTATGCGGGTCGGCGTCCAGCTTCGTCAGGTAGTCGCGATGCTGCTCCAGGCTGCCGCTTTCCTGCCAGAAGTTGGCGACACGCGCGCTGTTCTGCCAGCGATTGAAGCGCGCCAGGTCGACATCGATCTCCAGCGTGCGCAGTGAGATCCACGCACCCAGGCGTGCATCGAAGCGTCGATAGACTTCACCGCGCGGCTTGGGCGCACGCACCGGATGGCGCTTGCCGTTGCTGATAATCATCTGCTGCGGATAGGCATCATTCAACGGCTGGCCCAACCACGGCTGCGGCAATTGCCAGAACAAGGTGCGCTCGCAACGCAACTGCCCCGCCACGTCGGTGGCCAGCAGCAGGCCGCTGCGCAGGGCATCGTCAGGGGTGTGCTCCAGGTGCCAGGTCAGTTGCTGGCGCTCGGGTTCCCGGGCAAACAGCCAGTAACACGCTGCCCACAAGGCTTGCACCGAAGGAACCTCAGCGGGGTTTTGCAGATGCACGTCCAGTGCATCGCCGCGCGCCAGGCGCAGGCGCACCAACGGCTGGCCTGCAAGGGTCAGGGTCAGGCGGCTATCGCTTTCGTCTGCGTTCAGGGTGGGCCCTGCCGGAAGTGGCAGGACTGACAAATCATTGGGATTAGGCATGGAAGGGGCTCACGGTAATCATCGACAGTTAGACGAAGTGACGTGAACCAACAGCAAAAATTTAAGCGCCGTTACCGGGATCAGGGCGCATCCGCTACCGGCAGCACATCGATGCGGTACGGTTCGAAGATCTTCAGCAACTCGCCACTGTCGCGCAGGCCCTTGAGCAACTCGGCAAACGCCGGGCCACTGATCGCTGCCTTGGGCCGCAGCAATGCGTAGTGGTGGTAGACCTGGTCAATGCGTTCGGACACCAGGAACTGCCCGGCAGTGTCGGCATTGCGCACCATGAAGTCGCTGAGGTAGGAGCGCGTCACCAGGGCGATATCCGCACGGCCACGGGTCACCATCAGCAAGTTGCTGTCATGGGAATAGGTCAACGTGGCATTGAACTGCGCGGCCATGGCCTTGGGGTCGGGGTTGAAGTTGGCAAAGGCGTAGTGATAACCGCTGAACACCGCCAGGCGCTTGCCCTTGAGCTCGGCGAAATACCCCTGGTCGCGACCGGGCTGGCGCTGGGCGACAAAAATCTCGGCGTCCTCCAGGCCCATGTCGACGCTGGTATGGGGAATATCCTGCCACCCCCACTGCGGGTTCTCGAAGATGGCCATGTCGACCCGGCCTTGTTCGAAATCACGAAAACGCCGGGGGATGGACGTCGGCACCAGCACGAACTGGTAATCGGTCTGCGTACGATTCAGCGCCTCCAGCAGTTGCGGCAGCAATCCGGTGTCGGCGCCCTGCTCCGGACGCACGGTGTACGGCGGAAAATGCGCGGCACCGATCCGCACCAACTGGGCCGCCGAAACTTGCGCCTGCCACAGGGTGCCCATTGCCAATACTGTAAGTCCCGCAGCCAGCCGCAATGGCGAAAACATCAGGCACGCACCGTTCAAATCTGAATCTCGCTAAGCTAGGCGTTTTTGTCTGGAGAGACAACTTTCGGCCCGACAATAAATGGCTTGCGCTCCAGGCCTAATCAGCCTTGAGAACCATCAGCAACGCCTCATCGGCCAATTGTTCGAGGGTCATGCTGCCCTGGGCGCGGAACCAGGTCGTGGTCCAGGACAACGCCCCGGTCAGAAAACGCCGGGTGATAAACACATCGCCCTTGATATAACCCGCCTGCTTGGCCTCACCCAGCACCTGCAGCCAGATATCTTCGTAGACATCACGCAACGCCAGCACCTGGGCCTGCCCTTCTGCCGACAGCGAACGCCATTCATACACCAGCACGGCCATGGCTTCGCCGCTGCCGCCCATGATCGACTGCAACTCACAGCGAATCAGCGCCAGCACCCGCTCGCGCACGTTGCTCGCTTCGGCCAGGGAGGCGTGCATCAGCGCGGTGTTGTAATGGATGGTTTCTTCCATCACCGCCCGCAGGATTTCGTCCTTGCTCTTGAAGTGATGAAAGATGCTGCCGGACTGGATCCCCACAGCACTGGCCAGGTCACGCACGGTAGTGCGTTCAAAGCCCTTGTTGCGAAACAGGTGAGCCGCGGTCTGCAGCAGCTTGCCCCGGGCGCTGTCGGGGTCGGTCAGTTGCCCGCCGTCCACCATGGTGCGCATCACCTCCAGGGCTTTTTGCTCATCCATGCTGCTCTCCTCAACTACTTTGATTGCGTCATGGCCGGCAATTTAGGCCGTGACAGCCACCCAAGCAAGCGCTTGGGCAAAAGTTATGAGCAGAGTTTACAAACCAAGCGCTTGCTTGGTAGTCTCGACCCAGCGATTTTCCAGAGAAGGACGTCCCATGGACAAGACCGTTCGTATCGGCTGCGCCAGTGCATTCTGGGGCGACACCTGCACCGCCGCCGCGCAGTTGGTGCACGGCGGCGCCCTGGATTACCTGGTGTTCGACTACCTGGCGGAGGTCACCATGTCGATCCTCGCCGGGGCGCGGATGAAGGATCCCCAGGCCGGCTACGCGACGGACTTTGTCGAAGTGCTTGCGCCATTGCTCGCCGATATCCAGCGCCAGGGCATCCGCGTGATCAGTAACGCCGGCGGCATCCACCCCCAGGCCTGCGCCGCGGCATTGCAGGCCGCCTGCGACCAGGCACGGGTGCCGCTGAAAATCGCCGTGGTGCTGGGCGACGACCTGCAACCGCAGTTCAAGCAACTGCAGGGCATCAGCGATATGTTCAGCGGCGCGCCGTTGCCGGCGATGTGCGTGTCGACCAATGCCTACCTCGGCGCGCCGGGCATCGTCCAGGCCCTGCAACTGGGCGCCGATATCGTCATCACCGGGCGCGTAGTGGACAGCGCGGTGGTCAGCGCGGCCCTGGTGCATGAATTCAACTGGTCGTGGCAGGACTACGACCGACTGGCCCAGGCCGCGCTGGCCGGGCATATCATCGAATGCGGCGCGCAGTGCACCGGCGGCAACTTCACCGATTGGCGCGAGGTGCCGGACTACGAGCACATCGGCTTCCCGATTGTCGACGTCAGCGCCGACGGCCAGTTCACCGTCAGCAAAGCTGCGGGCACGGGCGGGTTGATCAGCGAACTGAGCGTCGCCGAACAACTGCTGTATGAAATCGGCGACCCCCGCACCTATCTGCTGCCGGATGTGATCTGCGACTTCAGCCAGGTCACGCTGGAGCAACAAGGCGAAAACCGCGTACGCCTGCGCGGTGCCAAAGGCCTGGCGCCGACCGATCAGTACAAAGTCAGCGCCACCTACCCCGACGGTTTTCGCTGCACCGCCAGTTGCCTGCTGGCCGGCATGGATGCGGTGGCCAAGGCCGAGCGGGTCAGCCAGGCGATCATCAACAAGACTTCGCAACTGTTCAGCCAGCGCGGCTGGGCGCCCTATACCGAGGTCAATATTGAATTGCTCGGCAGCGAAGCCACCTACGGCGCCCACGCCCGGCGCCAGGATTGCCGCGAGGTGGTGCTCAAACTGGCGGTGCGCCACCCGAACAAACAAGCGCTGGTGCTGTTCGCCCGGGAAATTGCCCAGGCAGCCACCGGCATGGCGCCGGGCCTGACCGGCATCGTTGGCGGCAGGCCCACCGTGTATCCGCTGATCCGCCTGTTTTCGTTCCTGATCGATAAGCGCGCCTGCACCTTGAGCGTCGACTTCCAGGGCCAGTCCCACACCTGCGAGCTGCCGGCCACGGCCGCCTTAGGCACACCCCACGCCCCCCTCGACCCACCCCGGCCCGAAGGCCGCGCCGACGCCAGCGTGCCCCTGGTCAAACTGGCCGTGGCGCGCTCCGGTGACAAGGGCAATCACAGCAATATCGGCGTGATCGCGCGCCGGCCCGAATACTTGCCGTGGATTGCAGAGGCGTTGACGCCCGAGGTGATCGTCGACTGGATGAGCCACGTCCTCGACCCAGTGCATGGGCGCGTGGAACGCTGGTACCTGCCCGGCAGCCACAGCCTCAATTTCCTCCTGGAAAACGCCCTGGGCGGCGGCGGTATCGCCAGCCTGCGCATCGACCCACAGGGCAAGGCCTTCGCCCAGCAACTGCTGGAAATACCGATTGCCGTGCCCCGCCACCTCGCCGATCAACTCAACTAAGGGACTCTCGCCGTGGCCTTCGACTCGATCTTCAAAGCCGACCTGTTCCTGGGGCAGACCATTATCGTCACCGGTGGCGGCAGTGGCATCGGCCGCTGCACCGCCCACGAACTGGCAGCCCTCGGCGCCCATGTGGTGCTGGTGGGGCGCAAGCCGGAAAAACTGCAAGGTGTCGCCCAGGAAATCAGCGATGACGGTGGCCGCGCCAGTTGGCAGGCCTGCGATATTCGCGATGAAGAGGCGGTGAAGGCGCTGGTCAGCCAGATTATCGAGCAGCATGGACCAATCCACGGCCTGGTGAACAACGCAGGTGGCCAATACCCCTCGCCCCTGGCGTCGATCAATCAAAAAGGCTTTGAAACGGTGCTGCGCACCAACCTGGTGGGCGGTTTCCTGATGGCGCGTGAGGTGTTCAACCAATCCATGAGCAAACCTTCTTTGGGAACAAAAGGCGGCGCCATCGTCAACATGCTGGCCGATATGTGGGGCGGCATGCCTGGCATGGGCCACTCCGGCGCGGCACGCTCGGGGATGGACAACTTCACCAAGACCGCCGCGTTCGAGTGGGGCTACGCCGGGGTGCGGGTCAATGCCGTGGCGCCAGGCTGGATCGCCTCCAGCGGCATGGACACCTACGAAGGTGCGTTCAAGGCGGTGATCCCGACCCTGCGCGAGCATGTACCGCTCAAGCGCATTGGCACCGAGTCGGAAGTCAGCGCGGCGATTGTGTTCCTGCTCAGCCCCGCCGCCGCGTTCGTCAGCGGCAGCACCCTGCGCATCGACGGCGCCGCCAGCCTGGGCAGCCGTGCCTGGCCGCTGCACAAGGCCCAGCCGCCGAGCCCGTCCTTCAATGGTTTCCACCGTGCCTACCTGCCGGATGTGCTCAAGGAGGGCCAATAAACCATGCCGGTCATCGACTCGCTACTCGACGCCCATAGCCCACAGTTCACACAGAACCGCGAGGCCATGCTCACGGCCATCAACCACCTGCGCCAACTGGAACAGAACCTGTTGGACAAGGCCGCCGAAGCCAAGGGCAAGTTCGACAAACGCGGCCAACTGCTGCCCCGCGAACGCCTGAACCTGTTGCTCGACCCCGGTGCGCCCTTCCTCGAACTGGCGAGCCTGGCCGGCTACAAGCTGCACGACGACAAGGACGGCAGCGCCGCCGGTGGCGGCTTGATTGCCGGTATCGGCTATGTCAGCGGCGTGCGCATGCTGGTGGTGGCCAATAACAGTGCGATCAAGGGCGGCACGATCTCGCCATCGGGCCTGAAAAAATCCCTGCGCCTGCAACAGATCGCCATGGAAAACAAACTGCCGGTGGTGACGCTGGCCGAAAGCGGCGGCGCCAACCTCAACTACGCCGCCGAGATTTTCGTCGAAGGTGCGCGCAGCTTTGCCAACCAGGCACGGATGTCGGCCATGGGCCTGCCGCAGATCACCGTAGTCCACGGCTCGGCCACCGCTGGCGGTGCCTATCAACCGGGACTTTCGGATTACGTGGTGGTAGTGCGCGGCAAGGCCAAGCTGTTTCTGGCCGGCCCCCCGCTGCTCAAGGCGGCCACTGGCGAAGTGGCGACGGATGAAGAACTGGGTGGCGCCCAGATGCATGCGCAAACCGCCGGCACCGCCGAATACCTGGCGCAAAATGATGCCGACGGCGTGCGCATCGTGCGCGAGATTGTCAGCCTATTACCGTGGGACGACCGGCTGCCGCCCCTGCCGGTGCGGGCCTACGCCGAGCCGCTGTACCCGATTGAAGAGTTGCTGGGGCTGATCCCCGACGACCCGAAAAAGCCCTACGACGCACGGGAAATCATCGCGCGCATCGCCGACGGCTCCAACTTTCTCGAATTCAAGGGCGAGTACGATCCCCACACCGTCTGCGGCCACTTGCAGATCCAGGGCCGCGCCTGCGGGTTTATCGGCAACAACGGCCCAATCACCCCCAAGGGCGCGAGCAAGGCCGCGCAGTTTATCCAGCTGTGCGACCAGAGCCAGACCCCGCTGCTGTTCTTCCACAACACCACCGGTTTTATGGTCGGCACCGAATCCGAACAACAAGGGGTGATCAAGCACGGCGCGAAGATGATCCAGGCGGTGGCCAATGCCCGCGTGCCCAAGCTGACTGTGGTGGTCGGCGGTTCCTACGGCGCCGGCAACTATGCGATGTGCGGCCGCGGCCTGGACCCGCGCTTTATCTTTGCCTGGCCCAACAGCCGCACCGCCGTGATGGGCGGCGCCCAGGCCGGCAAAGTGCTGCGCATTGTCACCGAGGCCAAGCAATTGAAAGACGGCCTGGTGCCCGACCCCAAGATGCTCGACATGCTCGAACAGGTCACCGCACAGAAACTCGATAGCCAGTCCACGGCCCTGTATGGCAGCGCCAACCTGTGGGACGACGGGCTGATTGACCCACGGGACACCCGCACCTTGCTGGGTTACCTGCTGGATATCTGCCAAGAGGCCCAGGTACGCCAATTGCAACCCAACAGCTTCGGCGTCGCGCGCTTTTAACGATCAGGAGAACAATAAAAATGATCTTCACCCAGGAACACGAAGAGCTGCGTCGTACCATACGGGCTTTTGTCGACCGCGAGATCAACCCCCATGTCGACGCATGGGAAAAAGCCGGGCGCTTCCCGATCCACGAGATTTTCCGCAAGGCCGGTGACCTCGGCCTGCTGGGCATCTCCAAGCCCGAGAAGTTCGGCGGCATGGGCCTGGACTACAGCTACTCGATTGTCGCCGCCGAAGAGTTCGGCACCATCCACTGCGGCGGTATCCCGATGTCCATCGGCGTGCAGACCGATATGTGCACCCCGGCCCTCGCACGTTTTGGCTCCGATGAGTTGCGCGAGGAATTCCTGCGCCCGGCCATCAGCGGCGAACAAGTCGGCTGCATCGGCGTCTCGGAAACCGGCGCCGGCTCCGACGTGGCGGGCTTGAAAACCCACGCACGCAAGGATGGCGACGACTACGTGATCAACGGCAGCAAAATGTGGATCACCAACTCCCCCAGTGCCGATTTTATCTGCCTGCTGGCCAACACCTCGGACGGCAAGCCCCATATCAACAAGTCACTGATCATGGTGCCGATGAACACCCCCGGTATCAGCGTCAGCCCGCCCCTGGAAAAGCTCGGCATGCACAGCTCGGAAACTGCCCAGGTGTTTTTCGATGATGTGCGCATCCCCCAGCGCAACCGCATCGGCCATGAAGGCGCGGGGTTCATGATGCAGATGCTGCAATTCCAGGAGGAACGGCTGTTTGGCGCAGCCAATATGATCAAGGGCCTGGAATCGTGTATCGACAGCACCATCGCCTACTGCAAGGAGCGCCAGACCTTCGGCAAGGCCTTGATCGACAACCAGGTGATCCACTTCCGCCTGGCCGAACTGTCCACCGAAATCGAATGCCTGCGTGCGCTGGTCTACCAGGCGACCGAGCAATACATCAAGGGCCAGGACGTGACGCGGCTGGCCTCGATGGCCAAGCTCAAGGCCGGGCGCCTGGGCCGTGAAGTCAGCGACAGTTGCCTGCAATACTGGGGCGGCATGGGTTTTATGTGGGACAACCCGGTGGCCCGCGCCTATCGCGATGTGCGCCTGGTGTCGATTGGCGGCGGTGCCGACGAGATCATGCTGGGGATCATCTGCAAACTGATGGGCACGCTGCCGGGTAAAAAGTCGTGAATGCCTGCGAGACGCTGATGCTGGAGCCGCACAACGGCGTGCTGCACATCACCCTCAATCGCCCGCAGAGCCGCAATGCCATGAGTTTGCAGATGGTCAGCGAGCTGCGCACGGTGCTGGCGGATGTCGCGCGTGACGAGCAGGTGCGGGCATTGGTGATCAGCGGCGCCGGTGGGCATTTCTGTGCCGGCGGTGATGTAAAGGACATGAGCCGTGCGAGCAGCCGCGAGGGCTTGCGAGATCTGAACCGGGTGTTTGGTGCGCTGCTGCAAGAGGTCCAGGCATTGCCGCAGGTGGTGATCGTGGTGTTGCAGGGTGCGGTGTTGGGCGGTGGTTTTGGCCTGGCGTGCGTTAGCGACATTGCGATTGCCGATCACCAGGCGCAGTTCGGCTTGCCGGAAACCAGCCTCGGCGTGCTGCCGGCACAGATCGCACCCTTTGTGGTGCAGCGTATCGGCCTGACCCAGGCCCGGCGCCTGGCGTTGACGGCGGCGCGGTTTGACGGGGTCGAGGCGCAGCGCCTGGGGGTGGTGCATTTTGTCGAGCATGATCCCCAGGGGTTGGCGCAGCGCCTGGATGAGGTGTTGGGCCAGGTGTTGCGTTGTGCGCCGCGTGCCAATGCGATGACCAAGGCGTTGCTGCTGGAGAGTGTGGATCAGCCGTTGGGCCCGTTGCTGGATCGTGCGGCTGATTGGTTTGCCGAGGCGGTGACCGGGGAAGAAGGCATTGAGGGAACGCGGGCGTTTGTCGAGAAGCGCAAGGCCAGGTGGGTGAGTTGATCTTGAAAACGCCACATCCCCTGTGGGAGCTGGCTTGCCTGCGATGCGGGCACCTCGGTCTGTCAGGGATACCGAGGTGATGCAATCGCAGGCAAGCCAGCTCCCACATAAGCCAACACCTGCGCAACCAATCAAACAGGGACCGAACATGCCCAGTTTCAATAAAATACTGATCGCCAACCGCGGCGAAATCGCCTGCCGCATCCAGCGCACCGCCCAGGCCCTGGGCTACCGCACCGTGGCAGTCTATAGCGAGGCCGACGCCAACGCCCTGCACGTCCACATGGCCGACGAAGCCGTCAACATCGGCCCAGCCCCGGTGCAGCAGTCCTACTTGAACATCCCGGCGATCCTCGACGCCGCGCGCCTCACCGGCGCCGATGCGGTCCACCCCGGTTATGGTTTTCTGTCGGAAAACCCCGAGTTCGCCAAGGCCTGCATCGCCGCCGGCCTGGTATTCATCGGCCCCAGCGCCCACGCCATCGAACTGATGGGCAGCAAGCGCCTGTCGAAAATCGCCATGCTCGCCGCGGGTGTGCCGTGCATTGCCGGCTATCAGGGCAGCGCACAAGACGACGCCACCCTGCAAAACGAGGCCGAACGCATCGGCTACCCGCTGATGATCAAGGCCAGTGCCGGCGGCGGCGGACGCGGCATGCGCTTGGTGCATACGCCTGCGCAACTACTAGAACAGTTGCACACCGCACGCTCCGAAGCCCTGAACGCGTTTGGCAGCGACGAGCTGATTCTGGAGCAGGCGTTGATTGCGCCACGCCATGTGGAAATCCAGCTGTTCGGCGACGCCCACGGCAACCTGATCTACCTGGGCGAGCGTGATTGCTCGGTGCAGCGCCGCCATCAGAAGGTCATCGAAGAAGCGCCCTGCCCGGTCATGACCGCCGAGCTGCGCCAGGCCATGGGCGAGGCGGCGCTCAAGGCCGGGCGCGCGGTGGAGTATGTCGGTGCTGGCACCGTGGAATTCCTGCTGGACCAGAACGGGCAGTTCTATTTCCTGGAAATGAACACCCGCCTGCAGGTGGAACACCCGGTCACCGAACTGATCACCGGCCTGGACCTGGTGGATTGGCAACTGCAAATCGCCGCCGGCCTACCCCTGCCGTTGCGCCAGGAGCAGGTGACGCTGACCGGCCATGCCATGGAGGTGCGACTGTACGCCGAGGACCCGGCCCAGGGTTTCTTGCCACAAACCGGCGAGGTACTGCGCTGGGAGCCGGCGGCCGGCGTCAGGGTCGACCATGGCTTGCAGGCCCCGCAGCGCATCAGCCCGTTCTATGACCCAATGCTGGGCAAGATCATCGCCCATGGCGCCACTCGCGAAGAGGCGCGGCGCAAGCTGCTGCGCGCGGTGCAGGACTGCGTGTTGCTGGGGGTTCCCAGCAATCAGCGGTTACTGGCGGACCTGCTCCAGCATCCACAGTTTGTCGCGGCAGATTTCAGCACCGGGTTTATCGCCGAACACTTCAGCGATATTGCCCGCCCCGCCATCAGCGAAGAAGCGCTGGCACTGGCCGCCGCCCTGTTCTATCGGCACAGCTCGGCAGTGCATCGCCCGGCCCTGGCGGGCTGGCGCAACAACGCCAACGTGCCCTGGACCTACCGCCTGGGCATCGATGAACACCGTCACGAGGTCAGCGTGCGGCTATTGGCGGACGATCATGTGCAAGTCGCCAACATCGATATACACATCCGCCACAGCGACGGGCGTTGGGCCAGCCTGGACATCAATGGCGTTCGGCGACGGGTTGCCTATCACTTGCAAGGCACCCATCTCTGGCTGTTGCACGCCGGCAACAGCCTGTGCGTGAGCAATCAGACACAAACCGTGGCCAGTCGTGAAACGCCAGCCAGCAACGGTACGGTCAAGGCGCCAATGGACGGGGCCATCATTCTGGCGCAGGTGCGCGAAGGCGATAGGGTGAGCAAAGGCCAACTGCTGCTGGTGCTCGAAGCCATGAAAATGGAGCACCCGCTCAAGGCGGGCATCGACGGTGTGGTCAAGGCCATTCACGTCACCGCAGGCGATCAGGTGCGCAATCGCCAGGTATTGCTGCAGATCGAGTAGCCCTGGGCGGAACTACCAGGCTTGGCTACGCTCTATCCCCATCAGAAAGGGATGAGTACGGGAACCTGCGATGCCTCATTGGCTGATTATTGATCTTGAAGCCACAACGGATGAAGGCGGCTGGCCCGTGTCGGAGATGGAAATCATCGAAATCGGCGTGAGCCTGGTCAACCGTCAAGGCCGCGAACTGGATCACTTCCAGCGCTTCGTGCGGCCTTTGCGCCGGCCGTTGCTGACGCCGTTCTGCCGCCAGTTGACGCACATCAGCCAGGCCAGTATCGACAGCGCGGCGCCTTTGACCGAGGTCTGGCCGCTGTTCGAACGCTGGCTGGGCCAGCACCATCCGCGCCTGGAAGGCTGGGCCAGTTGGGGCGACTACGACCGCCAGCAACTGGAACTGGAGTGGCAGCGCCATGGCTTGGCCAGTGTGCTTGGCCAGACACGCCATGTGAACCTCAAACAACGCTTCGCCAAGGCCCGGCGCCTGGACAAGCCGCTGGGGCTCAATGGTGCGTTGCAACTGGCGGGCATGCAGTTCAACGGCCAGCAACACCGGGCACTGGAAGATGCGCGTAACACGGCACGCTTGCTGCCGTTGATTTTGCCCGTGTAGAAGGCATACTGGCCGGCCTTTCTTGCCCCTTTTTTCGAGGATTCACCCATGTTCAAAGTCAATGAGTACTTCGACGGCACCGTCAAGTCGATCGCTTTCGGTACCCCGCAAGGCCCGGCGACCATCGGCGTCATGGCACCGGGTGAATACGAATTCGGCACGGCCCAGCGGGAAATCATGCACGTGGTCTCAGGCGCGTTGAGCGTCAAGTTGCCAGGTAGCGATGCCTGGGAAACCTTTGCCGCCGGCAGCCAGTTCAATGTGCCTGCCGACAGCAAGTTCCAGCTCAAAGTGGCCGTGGACACTGCCTACCTGTGCGAATACCGCGGCTAAGCCTTTACCCCGCGCAAAAAAATGCCCGTCTCTGTGAGACGGGCATTTTCTGTGAAGCCTGGTTTACTCCAGGATCGTCACCGGCATGCCGACTTCCAGGCGGCCAACCCCATCATTGACCAGGTTCTGGCCGAACATCACGCCATCGGGCTCTTTACGGTAGGTTTCCAAGGTTGCCAGCGGCTGACGGTCAGCACTGCGCTCACCGGTTGCCGGGTCGATGGTGGTGAGGATGCAACGGGAACAGGACTTGACCACCCGCAACTCCACATCGCCAATGCGGATACGCTTCCAGCCATCCTCGGCAAAGGCCTCGCTGCCTTCAATCACCAGGTTGGGGCGAAAGCGCAGCATTTCCATGGGCCGACCGATACGCTGCGACAGATCGTCGAGGGACGCCTGGCCAATCAGCAACAACGGAAAACCGTCAGCGAACGCAACCTGGTCATCATCCTTGCCATAACCAGCCGCCGTGGTGCGCGCGCGCTCCAGGGGCACCTGTACCAGCCGGGTCGGTTTGCCGATAAAGTCGCTGACCCAGCGTGCCGCTTCATCGCCGGCATCGGGAACCCGCAAGGTGTCGCGCCAAATGGTGACACCACGCAACTCGGCGTCAGCGCCGGGCAACGCCACCTCCAGGGTGGGCCGGCCGGCACCGCTCAAGGTCAGGCCACCGCTGGCATTCCAGAGTGCCGACAGCTGGCTCATCTGCGCCACCGCCCGCTGGGTCAGGAAACGCCCGCTGGCCTCATCCACCAACATCCAGCGTCGATCCCCGTCCAGCCCGAGTTTATCCAGGCCGATATGCGCCAAGGTTTCTGCCTTGCCTGACTTCAAGGGGTACCGATACAACGCACTGAGACGAAGCATGAGCCTGGGTTCCTGTGAGCAAAAACGTCACCCTATACGAGGCCGCTGGCAGAATCAAAATATCCGCTGGCATTCGAGGCCACCATCACCTGTAGGCCCCGGCAGGGGATCAGGCCGGGATTTCATCCAGCATCAGGCGCTGGCGCACCACGTCCACCAGTTTGTCGGGCTGGAACTTGGAGAGGAAGTTGTCGCAACCGACCTTCTTCACCATCGAGTCGTTGAAACTGCCAGACAACGAAGTGTGCAGCACCACATAGAGACCGCGCAGGCGCGGGTCGTTGCGGATCTCGGTAGTCAGGCGGTAGCCGTCCATCTCGGGCATTTCGGCATCGGTGAAGATCATCAACAGTTTGTCGGTCATCACCACACCGCTGTCCGCCCACGCCTTGAGCATGTTCAAGGCCTTGAGGCCGTCACTGGCGATATGCATCTTGACCCCCAGTTGCCCCAGGGTGTCGCGCAGTTGCGACAAGGCCACATTGGAGTCATCCACCAACAGCACTTCGCGGCCACGGGCCCGTTCGAGCACCGGGTCTTCGAGCTTTTCCCGGGAGACCTTGGCGTTGTAGGGCACGATCTCGGCAAGGACTTTTTCCACGTCGATGATCTCGACCAACTGCTCATCCACCTTGCTGATCGCCGTGAGGTAGTGCTGGCGCCCGGCGCTGGCCGGCGGCGGCAGGATCGACTCCCAGGTCATGTTGACGATACGGTCGACGCCGCCCACCAGGAAGGCCTGTACCGAACGGTTGTACTCGGTAACGATAATGGTGCTGTTAGGCCCCGGCACCAGTGGGCGCATGCCGATGGCCTGGGACAGGTCGATCACCGGCAAGGTCTGGCCGCGCAGGTTGACCACGCCGCAGACAAACGGGTGGCGCTGGGGCATCAGCGTCAGCTTGGGCAATTGCAGGACTTCCTGCACCTTGAACACGTTGATCGCGAACAGCTGGCGCCCTGCCAGGCGAAACATGAGGATCTCCAGGCGATTCTCACCCACCAATTGCGTGCGTTGATCTACCGTGTCGAGAATGCCGGCCATTGAAGACTCCTGGGGTGCGCTGAAAGATTTGCTGCTTACTGGAAGAGGTTATCGGCAAACAGTGCCAGACCTTGACCCCCGCTAAAATGCCACGCAAATGCATTGATGTCACACTGACATCATGCTTTACTGAAGTCATCTCACTGCCAGCCCGTCAGCCACGCGTGACCCTCAAAACACCACGAGGTTCCACGCCATAGGGGATTCCCCTAGTCACAATCGGGTCCAACCTGATATTCGCGATATCCAATAGCCATTAATGTGACGCCATTCTCATTGCATGAATGGAGTCAGGCTTTTGTTTGCTATCGCAAGCCCACGGCCCAAGGGCCTTCCAGGCATTAACACCTGGGCAATCGAAGTGATGCGAATGCCTCTGGATGTTTCTACTGCAAGCAGCGCCAGCAGTCACGACGCTCATCAGTCAAATAAAAGTACTACTAAAAAATCAGAAACGAACTACAGATTCCGGTCATATTTCGGCGCTAGTTTGCAGCTATTACGCCAGTACTACATCTCACTATCTGACCGTATGTTGTGGAGACTTTCATGATGAACGACGGTAAAGAGTGGCAAGATGCACTTCCCGAGTTCCTTCTGGAGGCCGAAATGCTGCTGGCCAAGTCGGAGGAATGCTTGAGCCACCTGCATTTGATCCGCAACGACAACGATGCTATCGACTGCATGAAAAACAGCCTGACCCGGCTGGCCGAGAAAGCCGACGCCATGGCGCTGGAAGTCATCGGCAATTTTTCGCGGCATATCCAGGCCCTGATCAGCAATGCCCAAAACCCGGTGCAACTGCATGATGCGGCGCTCTCAGCCCTGCATGACTGTCTGACATTACTGGCCTGGCAATTGGAATTGATCGATTTCAAGACCGGCAAGCTCAGCCTGGATGAAGCGGAACAAACCACGCTGATTGAAACCGTCGCCCGGCAGATCCCACAGAAGGACATTGGCAGCTCCTGTCGCCAATCCATGCCCCACGCCTCCTGAACAGGCCTCGCGGTTAATCCGGGCATGCCAGTGGGTGCCCAACTAGTGCCCGAGCAGGTATTTAGCCAGCCAACTATCAATGAGCCAGCATTGGTAATAACGATGCAAGACAAGATTAATAATACAACTAGCCACCGTTGAACTAAGCACCGTTCCAGGCGACCAGCGGTAATTGTTGATGGTACTATTGCCGCGCTCGAAGTGGCTGACCGGCATGCTGTAAAACCCCCGAGAACGCCTTCGAACTCTTATCAGACTCAATATGCTTTTCAAACAGAGCCCAGTCAGCGGTCGTGACCGGTCTACCCGCAGCGAACACCCATCGGCTCCATCTGCTATGTACACCAGCCCCAAGTCACTCATCGCCAGATTCGGATCCCGAAGCAGTACCCGCTGGATCACGCTTGGCCTGTGCCTGTGCGCGACCCTTGTCAGCCTGTGGGTATATGCCCACCAGGCTCCGCTGCCGATACTCCTGCTACTGCTCAACCTCGCCATCCTGGCCGCCGTTGGCCTGCAGCGTTGGCGCTCGCGCAAGTCCATCAAGTTTCAACCCCAGGAATTGGCAGACCGCTTGTTGCAAGTCCAGGAAAACGAGCGTCATCGCCTTAGCCGCGAACTGCATGACGATATCGGTCAACTGCTGACTGCCGCCAAGCTGCAATGTGACTGGCTCCAGCGTCGCCTGCCGGCAGAGTTGCAGGGGCAGTGCAATGTGCTGTGTAACACCCTCAACGAAACCCTGGCCAAGGTGCGCGACGTCTCGGCCATTCTCAACCCCCGGCAGCTGGCCAGCCTGGGCCTGGAAGCAAGCCTGCGCGCGCACCTGCTCAAGACCCTGGAAAACACCCCTGTGCACTGGAGCCTGGAATGCCAGCAACGCCTGGCCGGAATTCCGGAAGAGATGGCGGTGGCGGCCTTTCGTATCACCCAGGAGGCCGTGACCAACATGCTGCGCCATGCCCAGGCACGCAACCTGCTGGTGCGCCTGCAACGCCTGCCCCAGGGGTTGTCACTGTTTATCAGTGATGACGGCCAGGGATTCTCGCCCGCTACCGACCCCGGCCTGGAGGGGCAACGAGGCATGGCGGGCATGTCCGAGCGCATTGATCAACTGGGAGGCACGCTGTCCGTCAGGAGCCAGCCCGGTTCCGGGACGCGGATCGAGGCGCTTTTCCCCTGGGCGCCCCGCGCCCTCGAACGGGCCAGTACGCCTAAGGTTTTAGAGTGACCTGCAATTTACTCCTGGTGGATGACCACGCACTGATCCGGGCCGGCGTGCGTGCGCTGATCCTCGATATCCCCGGCTACGCCGTGATCGGCGAAGCCAATGATGGCGCGCAGGTGCTGGCACAATTTACTGCCTTGCAGCCCGATATCGTCCTGCTGGACCTGTCGATGAAACACACCAGCGGCCTGGATGCGTTGCAGCAACTCAAGCACGCCTACCCCAAGAGCAAAGTGCTGATCCTCTCGATGCACACCGACCCGCAGTTGATCATGCGTGCCCTGGAGTCAGGCGCCCACGGCTACCTGCTCAAGGACACCACCGCCAACGAGCTGGAGCATGCGTTGCTGGCCCTGCGCAATAACGAGCGCTACCTGAGCCCGGCCATCGCGCACACGGTGATCAACCAGGCCTTGATCCACAGCCAGTCGCAAACCACGCAGCCGGTGCAGCGCCACAACCTGACCGCACGCCAATTGGAAATCCTGCGCCTGATCGTGCGCGGCAAGTCCACCCGGGAAATTGCCCACGGCCTGGGCCTGAGCATCAAGACCGTGGAAGCTCACCGCTCGCAAATCATGAAGCGCCTGCAGATTTTCGATGTCGCCGGCCTGGTGCTGTTTGCCGTGCGCGAGCAGATCATCAGCCTGGACGATTAGCCAGCAACGGTGAGTCCAGCGGCAAGTGCACCTGCAAGGCCTTGGGCAAGGCACGAAAGTGCAGATCATTGCCTTTGAGCGGTTCGCCATCGAGGTTGATATCCAGCCCTTCGGCCACCTTGATTTCCACCCACGGCAGGCGTGCCCGCACAAACAGGTTGTCCAGGCCCCAGCCGTCGGTCATCAGGCTGCGCAAGGTGCCGACCACTTCCTGGGGTGCCGGCAGAATGCTGATATCCAGCAAGCCATCATCGGCCAGCGCGCCAGGACACAGTTCATGCCCGCCACCGGCCTGGCGACCGTTGCCGATCCCCAGCGCCAGCAACTCACCGCGCCAATGAAAGTCCGGCCCCACCAGTTCTCCGTAGGCCGCCCGCAACTCGCTGAAGCGCGACAGGCCGGTAAACAGATAAGCCGCGCCGCCCAGCACCTTTTTCAGGTCCTCGGAGGTGTTGGCCGTGACCTGGCTGCCAAAGCCGCCGGTAGCCATGTTGAGGAAAACCTGCCCGCCCACTTCCCCCAGGTCAATGGCGTGCGGTGCAACGTCCAGCAGTTCCAGGGCCAGGTGCGGCTCCAGCGGCACACCGGCCGCACGGGCGAAGTCATTGGCGGTGCCCAGGGGCATCAGCACCAGGCTGGCGTCAGTCTTGGCGCGAGCCATGGCCTCGGCCACATCGCGCAACGTGCCGTCGCCACCACCCGCGATCAAGCGTGTGTAACCAGCCTCCAGGGCCTCATCCACCAGGCGCTGGGCATCGCCGCCCTCCCAGGTGACGCGAACTGCCAGCTCCCAGCCCTGCTCACGCTTGCCTTGCACTGCCGCTCGCACGTCTTCATTGAGGGCTTGCTTGCCGTGCAGAATCAGCAGTGCCTTGGGTGTGCTCATGGGGTGAAGCTCCTATCGTTGCAGGGGACCTGAGGGATGTTGACCTTCGACAAGCGGAAAAAAGCCATTGGGCTGTCAATTAATTCTTCAGCCCAGCAGTTCACTCAGGGGAATGAAGTTAACCCGGTCACCGATGGCCAATGTGGTGCCTTCCAGGACTTCTACCAAACCCTCGGCCCAGGCGGCACTGCGCAAGACACCGGAACTCTGGTTCTGGTAGATCACCGCCCGCCCTTGCTCAAGGCGCCCGCGCAGGTATTCGCGACGATTGCCCGGTTTGGCCCAGACGAATCCCACCGGCACCTCGAAACGCAGGGGCTGCACCGCTTCGACACCCTGGCGGCGCAGCAGGTAGGGCCGTGCCAGCAGGGCGAACGTGACCAGGGTGGACGCCGGATTCCCCGGCAGACCGATCACCGGCACACCGCGAAAATGGCCGAATGTCAGCGGTTTACCAGGCTTGATCGCCAGCTTCCACAAGGCCAACTCACCCTCCTCGCGTAGAGCGATACCGAGGAAGTCGGCCTCCCCCACCGAGACACCGCCGGTAGACAGAATCAAGTCCACCGCACCCAGTGCGCCCAGGCGGGTACGGGTCAACTCCAGGTCATCGGGCAAGATACCGGCGTCGATCACCTCGCAGCCCAGGCGTTGCAACCAACTGCACAACACTCGGCGGTTACTGTTGTAGATCTGCCCCGGCCCCAACGGCAGGCCCGGCTCGATCAACTCGTCGCCCGTCGACAACACCGCCACACGCACGCGGCGCACCACAGGCAGTCGGTCGCGACCCAAGGAGGCTGCCAGGCCCAGTTCAATCGGCCCCAGACGCGTGCCGGCAGCCAGGACTTCTTCACCGACAGTTGTCTCCTGGCCTTTGGGGCGGATGTTTTGCCCTGGGTGCAGTGCTTGGGTAAAGCTCACGCGCTGATCGGGCTGCACCTCGACGTTTTCCTGCATTTCCACGCAGTCGGCCCCTTCGGGTACCGGGGCGCCGGTGAAAATCCGCGCACAGGTACCTGGCGCCAAGGGCTCAGGGGCCTGGCCGGCGAAGATGCGCTGGCTCACTACCAGCGGTTCCCCCGCCCAATCGGCGGTGCGCAAGGCGTAGCCATCCATGGCACTGTTGGGCCAAGGCGGCAGGTCGAGGGTGGACACCAGCGCCTCAGCCAGCACGCGCCCGTCGCACTCGGCCAAGGGTAGGTGTTCCTGCTCACGGATCGGCGCAGCCTCGGCCATGCTCAACAGCCGCTCAAGGGCCTCTTCCACGGGCATCAACGCACCGGTTTTGCCGGGCTTATCCACGAGATTCACACGGCTCGGCGAGCTTGAGGTGCGGCACGAAATTGCACGGGCGATGGCGCGCATCCAACTGTTCGGCGAGGATCCCGTCCCAACCGGTACGCACCGCATTGGTAGAGCCCGGCAGGCAGCACACCAGGGTGCCATTGGCCAGGCCGGCCAAGGCACGGGACTGTACGGTGGAGGTGCCGATATCGGCGACCGATATCTGCCGGAACAGCTCGCCAAACCCGTCCACTTGCTTGTCCAGCAAGCAACTGACGGCTTCCGGGGTGCTGTCGCGACCAGTGAAGCCGGTGCCGCCGGTGATCAGTACCACTTGCACCACATCCTCGGCGATCCAGTGCGCCACTTGCGCACGGATTTTGTAGAGGTCATCTTTGAGCAGTACCCGTTCGGCCAGGTGATGGCCCGCCGCGAGCAGGCGGTCGACGAAGACCTGCCCGGAGGTGTCGGTTTCCAGGGTACGGGTGTCGCTGACGGTCAGTACAGCGATGTTCAGAGGTACGAAAGGCGCATCAGCCTTGGCTTTCATGGCTCGGTCCGGTTGTCGAAGGAACAGCCCGATGTTATATCACAGCCCCCTATTTCACTGCCCCTGCGGAGCCGTCATGCCATTCAATTCTTCGCCCCTGCCCTGCTCGATCCTGTTGCTGGCCGGCGGTCGCGGCCAGCGCATGGGCGGGCTGGACAAGGGCCTGCTCGACTGGCACGGGCAACCGCTGATTGCCCACCTGCACCAGTTGGTGCGGCCGTTGACCGACGACCTGATCATCTCCTGCAACCGCAATCAGGCGCAGTACGCCCCCTATGGCGACCAGTTGGTGAACGACGACAGTGCAGACTTCCCCGGTCCCTTGGCCGGCATCCGCGCCGGGCTGGCCGCCGCACGCCACGAGCACTTATTGATATTGCCCTGTGATGTGCCGCACATCGATGGGCAGCTGCTGGCCGACCTGCTCGAAACCGCACGGCAACACCCACAGGTGCCGGTGATGATCCGCCACGGCGCGTTCTGGGAACCTTTGCTCTGCGTCATACCGACGCATCTGCGCGAGGCGGTAGAGAACGCCTGGCTGGCTGCAGAGCGCAGCCCGCGCCAGATCCTGCTGAAACTGGGGGCACAGGCGCTCGATTGCGCAGAAAACGACCCACGCCTGGCCAACCTCAATACGCCAGAGTTGTTGCACCCACGCCCTGGCGTGTCAGAATGAGCGCTAGACAAGGAACTTTGCCGACGTTGCACACGTCACAAGGTCAGAACTCAATACAGCATTACTCTCGGAGAAGACTCATGACCCAACGGACCATCGCCGCTCTCATGCTTGCACTGGGCCTTGCTACCCTCGCCGGTTGCGCCTCGCCAACAGTGATCACCCTGAATGACGGTCGCGAAATCCAGGCTGTCGATACCCCTAAATTCGATCAGGATTCGGGCTTCTACGAATTCGAACAACTGGATGGCAAGCGCACCCGCATCAACAAGGATCAGGTTCGCACCGTTAAAGACCTGTAAGTCTTAACGCCAGATACAACAAAGCCCGCTTTTGAGCGGGCTTTGTTGTATCTGGCGTGTGGCAAACATCACCACTCAAGCTTGTTCCTGCTGCTGAAACTGCGCTCCTCGCCCGTCACCGGGTCGATAAACCGTACGCCCTGGGCCAGCAACTTGAGCGGGTTGGCGTAGTCATCCACGGCATCCTTGATAACCTGGGGGTAAAACGGGTCATTGCAGATACTCGCGCCCAGCGCCGTCATATGCACGCGCAGTTGATGCTTCTTGCCCGTCACCGGAAACAGGCCATAGCGCCACAGGTCGCCGTTCTTCTCGCGCACCTGCACTGCCGTTTCCGTGTTGCTAACTCCGGGCCCTTCCTGCATGCGGAAAAACGGTTCGCCATCGACCAGGCGGCTCTTGTGGACCAACGGAAATGTCAGCCCAGGCAAGGCCGGTGCAATGGCTTCGTAGAGTTTATCGATCTGGCGGGTGGGGAACAGTTGCTGATAAGCCGAGCGGCTTTGTGGGTTGGCAGAGAACAGCACCAGCCCAGCGGTATGGCGATCGATCCGATGCAGCGGTACCAGTGACGGGTTATCCAGGCGGCGGATCAAGCGGCGCAGCAACGTCTGCTCGACGTATTCGCCGGCGGGAGTGACGGGCAGGAAATGCGGTTTGTCGGCCACCACCAGGTGCTCATCGGCGTACAGGATGGCCTCCTGCACCGGGATCGGCTTTTCATCCGGCACTTCGCGAAAGTAGTGGATGCGCAGTCCTTCCTTGTAGGCCAGGTCCACACCGATGGGCTGGCCATTGCCATCCAGCACCCGACCACGGGCGATACGGTCCAGCCACTGCTCGCGGCCGATAGCGCGAAAGTGCCCGCACAGGCAATCGAGCACCGTCACCCAGGAGCCAGGTGGCAGGTACAACGTACTGGCTTGGTTCTGGGCCGCGGAAAAACCGGTATCGGACATGCACACACTCAAGACTTGAAAAACCAAAGGGGCATTATCCCCCAAATCCTCAAGCCTTGACCAACTCGGCCCGCAGTACCGGCGAGGCACTGGCCGCCTCGGTGAACTCCTTGAGCCAGCGCAGTACATCCACCGCCTCCCAGCGGCCAGGGTCATAGAGCGCATACAGCAACCCCTGGTAACCCACCACATCCAGTTGCTTGTGATAACCGGCGCGCTGGAACAGCGCCTCGATTTCGGCAAAGCAGGTATTGAAATGCACTTTGTTGAACGGCGTCTTGCCTTCCGTGACCAGGCCATCGAGCCGCAGTTCATTCACAGCATCGCGCACAATATCGACGGACATGCGGTTGACGCTGCTTTTCAATTGTTCAACATTCACCACGGGCATTCCCTCTCACTCAATCGCTGTACAAACATACAGTAACCGAATAATCAGCAACCTGCCATGGGATTAGCGCTAACGTAGAAAGGCAACCACTTGCTCAGTGTCGAAAGGCCAATCCAGTTCTGCCCCGGTATCCACCCGGCGCAGTACCGGAATCCTTAGGCCATAGGCTTCGAACAGGGTTTCGGATTCACTGATATCCATCAGCTCAACCAACAGTCCGTGTTCGACCAACGGCATGATTTCTTCTTCGGCAAGCTCGCAAAGGTGGCAGGCCAAGGTGCCGAACAGCTGGCATTCAGGAGGCATGATGAACAGACCCGATAGAAAACAGGCGTTCATTCTAGGCCGTCGGAAAAACCTCGCCAAGTCGCGACAAACACCTGATCCAGATCACCATGGCCTATAACTGATTCAGCGATTCTCGCGGCTTTTTTCCCGCAACACCCCGACGGAGATGTCTGTGTTTGCCAACCTGCTGATCATTCTTGCCTCATCCCTGGTGGTCATTGCGCTGTTTCGCCGGCTGCAGCTGCCGCCGGTGCTCGGCTACCTGTGCGTGGGCCTGGCCGTCGGGCCAACAGCCCTGGACTGGGTCAATGACAGCGAAGACCTGCCAGACCTCGCCGAACTGGGGGTGGTATTCCTGCTGTTTTCCCTGGGCCTGGAGTTTTCCCTGTCCAAGATGCTCACCCTGCGCCGGGTGGTGTTTGGCCTGGGCAGCCTGCAAGTACTGTGCTGCTCGGTATTGCTGGGCGGGTTGCTGCTGTTGATAGGCATGTCGCCGGTGGCCGCGTTGCTGCTAGGGGCCGGTCTGGCCCTGTCATCGACCGCCATTGTGAGCAAGGAGTTGACCAGCCTGGGGGAGATATTCAGCAGTCATGGGCAGAATGCGATTGGCGTGCTGCTGTTCCAGGACGTGGTCGCGGTACTGTTGCTGACCCTGGTCCCGGTGTTCGCCGGTAGCAGCGAACAAGCCTGGTACTGGGCGCTGCCCCTGACCCTGGGCAAGACCGTGGTGCTGTTTCTCGGCCTGCTGCTCGCCAGCCGCTGGCTGTTGCCGCGCCTGTTTCACGAAGTGGCCGCCTCACATTCGGCAGAGCTGTTCGTGCTGCTGGCCCTGGTGATCGTGCTGCTCACGGCCTGGCTGACACACCTGCTGGGCCTGTCGCCAGCCCTCGGCGCATTCCTGGCGGGCATGCTGCTGGGGGAAAGTCATTACCGGCACCAGATCGAAGCGGATATCCGGCCGTTTCGCGACATCCTGCTGGGACTGTTTTTTGTCAGCATCGGCATGTTGATCGACCTGCAGCTGTTCATCAGTCACAGCCTGCAGATCCTCGGGTTGACCCTGGCGCTGATGCTGATCAAGGGCTGCGTCGTAGCCGCGCTGGTCAAGCTGCGCGGCAGCGACAGCGAAACCGCCTGGCGCAGTGGCCTGGCCCTGGCCCAGGGGGGTGAATTCTGCTTTGCATTGATGGCGCAGATGCAATTGAGCAATATGCTGCCAGGCAAAATCAGCAGCCTGCTACTGGCGGCGACGTTCTGCTCCATGCTGCTGACGCCCCTGTTGCTGCGGGCCGCGCCCGCTATCGCGCTGCGCCTGCATCGCAAGCCCAACCAGCAAGTGCAACTGGAAGCAATCACCGCGCTCAACGCCGAGCTGCGCGGGCACGTGCTGATCTGCGGCTATGGCCGCGTTGGTCAGTCCATCGGGCGTTTTCTGCGCCGTGAACAACAGGCGTTCATTGCTCTGGACGATGACCCCGAGCGCGTACAGGAAGCCGCCACTGAGGACAGCAGCGTGCATTATGGCGATTGCCGACGCGGCGCCTTGCTCAGCGCGGTCGGCCTGGAGCGCGCGCGCCTGGTGGTGATTGCCGTGGACAATGCGGATGTAGCACTGGTGGTGCTCAAGGAAGCGCGTCGAATCAACCACAAGGTGCCGATCCTGGTGCGCACCCGCGACGACAGCCAACTGACCGAACTGAAGGCTGCCGGCGCCAGCGAGGTGGTGCCCGAGTTGCTGGAGTCGAGCCTGATGCTCGCGTCACACGCGCTGATCATGCTCGGCCAGCCTGACCAGCAAGTGCGCGAGCGGGTCGACGAAGTGCGGCGCAACCGTTACCGCTTGCTTCACGGTTTCTACCAGCACACCGACGACAGCCGGCAAGCGCCGATCAATCCTGACTGACCGCACCAATCTTATGGATCGACAAGTCCGCGCCGTAGTACTCCTCTTCCTGACTCAAGCGCAGGCCGCAGATGCGCTTGAGCACGCCATACACCAGCAACCCGCCAGCCAGGGCCACTACCACCCCCAGGGCGGTGCCGATCAACTGGCTGATCAGGCTCACGCCGCCCAGCCCACCCAAGGCGCTCTGCCCGAAGATCCCGCAGGCAATCCCGCCCCACACACCGCACAAGCCATGCAGCGGCCAGACACCCAGCACATCATCGATCTTCCAACGCGCCTGGGCGGCGATAAAGCACCAGACGAACAAGCCACCGGCCACCACGCCGGTGACCAATGCCCCCACCGGGTGCATCAGGTCGGAACCGGCGCAAATCGCCACCAACCCGGCCAACGGACCATTGTGCAAAAAGCCCGGATCATTACGCCCGATCACCAGCGCCGCCACGGTACCGCCCACCATCGCCATCAGCGAGTTGACCGCCACCAGCCCGCTCACACCGGAAAGGGTCTGCGCACTCATCACGTTGAAACCGAACCAGCCGACGATCAATATCCACGAGCCCAGCGCCAGGAAGGGGATGCTCGAAGGCGCGAACGCCACCAGGCGTCCATCGCGATATCGTCCCTGGCGCGGGCCCAGCAGCAGCACCGCAGCCAACGCCAACCACCCGCCCATGGCGTGGACCACTACGGAACCGGCAAAGTCATGGAACGTCGCGCCAAAGGTCGCCAGCAACCAGGCTTGCAGACCGAAGTTGCCGTTCCACACCATGCCCTCGAAAAACGGGTAGATGAACGCCACGATCAACGCCGTGGCGCACAGCTGTGGAGCAAAGCGTGCACGTTCGGCAATGCCTCCGGAGATGATCGCCGGGATGGCAGCCGCGAAGGTCAGCAGGAAAAAGAACTTCACCAGGCCATAGCCATGGTCGGCACTGAGCACTGCGGCCGGCTGCATAAAGCTGACCCCATAGGAGATCCAATAGCCTATAAAGAAATAGGCCAGGGTCGAGGCCGCAAAATCACTGAGGATTTTCGACAACGCGTTGACCTGATTCTTCTGCCGCACCGTACCGACCTCCAGAAACGCGAAACCGGCATGCATCGCCAGGACCATTACCGCGCCGATCAGAATAAACAGCGTATTGGAGCTGTGGACCAGGGTGTCCACCGCGCTTTGCACATTTTCCATGGGAATTGGCAGGCCTGCAGTTCAGGAAAAAGCACCAAAGCAGTTCATTGCCGACGGTCGCGCACTAAATTGGCACCACGCGTTCCACCCTTCTTGAGAGGGTTTGAACCGCTTTGGCGCGACGACAGATGAAGAAGGCAGTGACTTGTGGGTTTTTCCACGGGTTTTAGTGATTTAGGGTAAGGTTTTTCAAGGCTTTTGCCGAAACCGCCCACATTGCGCGCAAGCCTTGCGGCTCGCGCACCAAGGCAAAGCAAAAGCTGTACCAGACAATTGCAGTGAACCTTCACCGATACCGGCGACTCTCAACCAAAACCCTGCAAAAGCATCAGACAGCCACTCACGGAGTTAACCATGGCCAGAAAAACGGCAAAGACTGCTCAAGAAATACTGATGGAAGATTTCCAGACCCTGGTCAGCGATACCGAAAAGCTGCTGGACGACACCGCGATTCTGGCCGGTGACCAAGCTGATGAGCTGCGTTCGAAAATCCACGACAGCCTGCTGCAAGCCCGGGAAACCCTGAAGTTGACTGAAGACTCCTTGCGCGAACGCGGCAAGGCGGCAGTCACTGCCACCGAAGACTACGTACAGGCCAACCCTTGGCAGTCCGTGGGTATCGCGGCCGGCGTGGGCTTTCTGATCGGCCTGTTGGCTACAAGGCGCTAATCATGTCTAACGGCGAAACCGGCTCGTCCACGGGCCCAAGCTCCACCTCGCGGCGCCTCGGCGCGGCTGTCCTGGGCTTGCTGCACAGCCATGTCGAGCTGTTCGGCATCGAGTTGCAGGAACAGAAGGCACGCACTGTCAGCCTGCTGCTGTTTGCCGGCCTGGCGCTGGTGTTTGCCCTGCTGCTGCTGGTGGGGTTATCGGCGCTGGTCATGATCCTGGTCTGGGATACCTATCGCCTGACCGGGATCATCAGCCTATGCGTGTTTTATGTACTCGCCGCAGCGTTCTGCGGGCTGCGCTTGAAGGCCGCGGTATTCGATGAGTCCACGCCTTTCCACGCCACCCTCGAAGAGCTGGCCAACGACCGGGAGCGCCTGCTGCCATGAGCCTGACTGAACTGCCGCAAACCAACTCCCGGCGGGAAATGCGCAAGGCGTTGATTCGCCTGCGCATGGAAATGCACCGCCAGGAAATTCGCCACGAATCCCAGCAATTGCTGCTGCCCCTGCAAAAGGTGCGCAACATGGGCCAGAGCTGGCAGGACGGGTTCGGTATCAAGCATGCGCCGCTGTGGGGCGTCGCGGCGGTGACCCTGCTGGGATTTTTCACCGGTAAAGGCGCCAAGAGTGGCGGAATCGGCACCATGACCCGCCTGGTACGACTCGGTGCAGGACTGATCCCCTTGATCAAGCTCGCCATGCAGAGTGCCGCCCGCAAGCCCTGACGCAACTGGCTGCATTCTTGCACATGGATCAGGCCCGGCGCCCTCTCTGTAGGGGCCGGGCCTTTTTCATACTGAAGCATCCTAAGGAGGCTCTGTGATTGACGGGCAACCGCTCGCATTTTTCCAACCGTTTATCGACACCGCCACCGGCCGTATTGCCGGGGTGGAAGCACTGGGCCGCCTGCAACAGACAGACGGGCAATTGCTGTCGGTCGGCCCGTTGTTCGCCGATGCCCGTACGCCTACCTCGGCGTTGCGCCGCCTGGACCGCAAGATCCGTGACAATGCCCTGAGCCGCCTGCATGAAGCGCCTGAAGACTGGTTCCTGAGCCTCAATATCTCCCCCCGCTGGATCACCCTGCTGCGACCGGGCCAACCGCTGCCCAGCCTGAAACAGTTACAGGCCCATGACATCGATCCACAACGCATTGTGTTTGAGATCACCGAACTGGGAGGTGACAGCCAGCGCCTGGCCGAGGTCGTCGCACGCTACCGTCAGGCCGGCGCACGGATTGCCATTGATGATTTTGGTGCCGGGTATTCGCAACTGGATCGGGTCCTGGCCCTGCGCCCGGATATCCTCAAGCTGGATATGCGCCTGTTCCAGGCCGCGGCCCTGGGAGGCCCAAGCAGTGAAGTGGTGCGCGCCCTGGCCCAAATGGCGGAAAAAACTGGGTGCTGGATCATTGCCGAAGGTGTGGAAACCGAAGCGCAACTGAACTTTGCCCTTGAATGTGGCGCGCGTTATGTCCAAGGCTACCTCTTTGCCCAGGCGCAACTGAACTGGTTCGCAGCCGATGCCTTCGTCCCGCGTTTCGCCGTGCTGCGCCAGGCATATGTGCAGCAGAAACTGGCAGAGCGCGGGCGAATCATGCTGCTGCGCCAGCAACTGATCGAGTTGATGCAGATCCTGCAAGGCTGGGTACTGGCCCAGGAGCCGCTGAATCAACTGCCATGGTTGCCGGGTTTCCCCAGGCTGCTGCGGTTCTATCAGTGCGATCGCCACGGCACCCAACTGACTCCCAACTTCGAGTGGCGCCAAAATGCCTGGCAAGCGGACGGCCGCTACCTGGGCCACAACTGGTCATGGCGCCCCTATTTCTATCACCTGCTGGCCGAGGGCTGGGAAGAACGCCGCGTGATTCTCTCCACCACCTACCGCGATGCCACAACCAATCAATACTGCCTGACAGCAGGACAATTCTTCGATAACGGTCAGCGCTTGCTGTTAATCGATATTGACGCCGCCGGCCTGTAGTTTTTCGCTTGCTCCGGGCACGCCGAACCGGGAAGCTGGGGGTCGACATTCATCCCACGGAGAGCCCTCGCCTTGGATTGGCCTACCCTGCTTACCCGCGAACGCCTTGGAAAACCCCTGCACAGCCCGGAAGAGCTGGGTCGCAGCCCATTTCACAAAGACCATGACCGGATCATCTTCTCCGGGGCCTTTCGTCGCCTGGGCCGCAAGACCCAGGTCCACCCGGTGACCAGCAACGATCATATCCACACCCGACTGACCCACTCGCTGGAGGTCAGTTGCGTCGGACGCTCCCTGGGTATGCGTGTCGGCGAGACCATCCGTAGTGCCCTGCCCGACTGGTGCGACCCCAGTGACCTGGGGATGGTCGTGCAATCGGCCTGCCTGGCTCACGACATCGGTAACCCACCGTTCGGCCATTCCGGCGAAGATGCGATTCGCCACTGGTTCCAGCAGGCCGCAGGCCGCGGCTGGCTGGATGACATGAGCAGTGCCGAGCGCAATGACTTCCTCAATTTCGAAGGCAATGCGCAAGGGTTCCGCGTCCTGACGCAATTGGAATACCACCAGTTCGACGGCGGCACGCGCCTGACCTACGCCACCCTGGGTACTTACCTGAAGTACCCATGGACCGCCCGCCATGCCGACTCCCTGGGCTACAAGAAACACAAGTTCGGCTGCTACCAGAGCGAGCTGCCGATCCTTGAGCAGATCGCCCAGAAACTGGGTCTGCCTCAACTTGAGGAACAACGCTGGGCGCGCCACCCTCTGGTCTACTTGATGGAGGCGGCCGACGATATATGCTACGCCCTGATCGATCTTGAAGATGGCCTGGAAATGGACTTGCTGGAGTACGCCGAGGTCGAATCATTGCTGTTGAACCTGGTAGGCGATGACCTGCCGGAAACCTACCGGCAACTGGGGCCCCTGGACTCCAGGCGACGCAAGCTCGCGATCCTGCGCGGCAAGGCGATCGAGCACCTGACCAACGCCGCCGCGCGGGCGTTCGTCGAGCAACAACCTGCGCTGCTGGCCGGGACCTTGCCAGGGGATCTGGTGGAGCATATGCATGGCCCGGCCAAACGCTGTGTACTGAATGCCAAGGACATGGCGCGCAAGAAAATCTTCCAGGACAAACGCAAGACCCTGCATGAGATCGGCGCCTACACCACCCTGGAGATCCTCCTGAACACCTTCTGTGGCGCAGCCCTGGAACAACATGGCGGCCGCACCCCATCCTTCAAGAATCGGCGCGTCCTGGATTTGCTGGGTAATAGCGCGCCCCATCCTGATTGGTCGCTGCACCGTTCGTTCTTGCGCATGATCGACTTCATCGCCGGCATGACCGATAGCTACGCCAGCGAAATGGCCCGCGAGATGACCGGGCGTTCACACCCTCTGTGACCCGTGACCCAGGCAGGTTTCCTGCCTGGGTGCTTGCCTCAAAGAATTGACCTACACAGGCTCCAGAGCGGCCTGATCGAATTCGCCCCAACACCCGATGAATAATCACCCCTCTCTGATCCACCCCAGCGATCAGCTCCTACATTCACGCAAACCTTCGATCGCCCAGCGCCTGGTTCACTGGGCAAATCGTCATTGGCACTGGCTGGTATTTTCCGGCTTTAGCTACGTCCACGGAACTTCCTATGCCCGAACGACAATTGCGCATCCTGTTGGTGGAAGATCATCCTTTTCAACTCCTGGCCCTTCAGTGCCTGCTCAAAAGTTTCGGCTTCAATCAACTGACACCTGCCGAGAATGCCGAGCAGGCGATCAAGTTGATGAGAACAACCGAAGTCCCCTTCGATGTGATGTTGTGTGATCAATGCCTGCCCGACCTTACCGGGTTGGAGCTGGTGGAGATAGCCAGCCATGCAGGCTTTGTCAAAAGTGCTGTATTGCTAAGTGGACTACCCGCCCTCGAACTGGAATATCTGAAAACCTTGGCAATACAACGTGACTTGCGCCTGCTTGGATATTTGGCTAAGCCCTTGAACAAAGAAGCCTGGATCGAGTTGATCAGCCGATCAGGGCTTGCCTACGATTAAAAAGTACTGCTTTGCACTTGACCAAAAATCGCCTGGCAAACCTGAAGTATCCCACGACACCAACACCCTGTTGATTGCCCAGGTATTTTCAACATTTACCGTAGGATACTAAACGCTCACACAAATGAAATATCACCTCTATTCAGCCTGCAAACAACACCGCACAACTTTAAAACCTTTGACCCAAGAAACTCTTACAACGCAGCCAACAAAGCCTTAGTGCATCGTAGTCTGACGCCCTTTTATGCGTAGGAATTTTCCTGTTTTATACCTGCTCAGCCTTCCCTTCATGCTCCTACCCTACCTTCTGAGCTAATGTGCGCGCTTATTTGCACTAGTATGGAATTGGCTCATGAATACAGTCTTTATTATTGACGACCACCCGGTTATTCGACTTGCAATCAGAATGTTGCTGGAACATGAAGGTTACAAAGTAGTCGGTGAAACAGATAACGGTTGTGATGCAATACAAATGGTCCGCGAATGTCTTCCAGACCTCATCATACTTGATATCAGCATTCCAAAACTCGACGGCCTGGAGGTTCTCTGCCGGTTCAATGCCATGAGCACCCCAATGAAAACCCTGATTCTGACAGCCCAATCCCCGACACTTTTTGCCACACGTTGCATGCGTTCAGGTGCTGATGGTTATGTCTGTAAAGAAGGTGACCTAAGTGAGTTGTTAAGTGCCATCAGGGCCGTACTTTCAGGTTACAACTATTTTCCAAGTCAGGCATTGAACACCAATGGCACCGAGTTCGGCGAAAGCGAAGAATTAAATCTTTTCAAATCAGTCAATGACCGAGAACTTATGGTCTTACAACTTTTTGCGCAAGGCCGTACAAACAAGGAAATTGCCAAAGGTATGTTTCTCAGCAACAAAACTGTCAGCACTTATAAAAAACGACTGATGCAAAAACTCAAGGCCAAGTCTTTGGTAGAACTTATCGAGATGGCAAAACGCAACGCGTTAGTGTGAGAAACAGGATGCCAAGGCGTTTAAAGGACTATCTAATCATTTTGAGTACCGGGCTGTGCTTGAGTACAGCCGTGCCAGCCACTCAAACCGCTCCAGAACGCTACTCACTGCTGAGCCGTGCCGGTATCGTTCAGTTGGACACTCACCTGAACCCCGAACAGCGCCAATGGCTAAAAAACAAGCGCGAACTGGTACTGGGAACCTCGACACCCGACTACCCGCCCTTCGACATCACCGCCAGCGGTCATGACTATGAAGGTATTACTGCCGATTACACAGGTATCCTGGCCAAAGCCCTGGCATTGCCCGTCACGGTGATGCGCTACCCATCACGGGAGGCAGCAATCCAGGCGCTGGAAGACGGGAAAATCGATTTACTGGGTAGCGCCAACGGTTTTGAAGCGAGCAACGCCGACATCGTCCTGTCAACGCCCTACGCGGTCGACCAGCCGGTGCTGGTCACCCGTGACGCAGAAACCCGCCCGCTCAATGACGGGCTGGCGGGCATGCGCTTGAGCCTTGTCTACCACTACCTGCCGCTGAAGGAAGTCGAAGCGCTGTACCCCAATGCGATCATCCAGGTCTATCCGTCCTATTTGAATGCGCTGAACGCCGTGGCCTTCGACCAGGCCGATGTGTTTCTCGGCGATACCATTTCCACCCATTACATGATCAACAAGGGCTACCTGAAGAACATCCGCATGGCCAATTTCGGCAAGCACGAAGCGTACGGCTTCAGCTTCGCCGTACACCGCGACCAGCAAACCCTATTGGGCATCGTCGATACAGTCCTCGCTGGCATCGGTACCTACGAGCGAGAAAACATCGCCAAACGTTGGAGTGCAGGCAGCGCTATCCTGCTGACTGACCACAAGTTGCAGTTGAGCCAACGTGAAGAGCGCTGGCTCAAGGACCATCCGGTGGTGAAAGTGGTCATCAACGAAACCTTCGCCCCCTTGACGTTCGTCGACTCAGACGGCCAGATGCGGGGCATGACCGCCGACCTGCTGGAGTTGATACGGCTACGTACGGGCTTGCGCCTGGAGTTCCAGAACACCCGCAATGTCAGCCAAATGATCGAGCAGGTCGAAAACGGTAGCGCGGACATCATTGCCGCCATCAGCCCCAGCCCCGAACGCGAAGCCAGGCTCAACTTCAGCCGGCCCTACCTGCAGAACTCCTACGTCCTGCTGACGCGCAAGGAGCCTGGAGCGCCCTCAAGCCTTGAGCAACTGGCAGGAAAGAAACTGGCGATCACCGAAGGCAATCCCTTGGTGGATTATCTGCGTCGGAATTTTTCGCAGATCACCCTGGTGCAGGCCAGCGATACCTTCAAGGCCTCGGAAATGCTGGCACAGGGGCATGTAGACGGGGCCGTCAACTCTTTGGTGGTCGCCAACTATTTCCTCTCATCACACTTTTTCCAAGGCCAATTGCAGATCAGTTCAAGTATCGGCACGCAACTGGCTTCTTTTTCCCTGGCGACATCACGCAGCGCCCCCGAACTGGCCTCCATTCTTGACAAGGCCCTGCTCAGCATCGCGCCCGATGAGCTTGGCGTTATCAACAACCGCTGGCGTGGCTACACAGCCGCATCCGATAGCTATTGGCGCAACTACCACCGCCTGATCATCCAGATCATCAGCGCCGCCGGGCTACTGCTGCTCACGTCACTGGCCTGGAACGGCTACATGCGCAGGCAGATCAAGCATCGGCAGATGGCAGAGCGAGCCCTCAGCGATCAATACGAATTCATGCGCGCCCTGGTCAATGAAACCCCTCACCCGATCTACGTGCGTGATCGCAACGGCTTGCTGCAGACCTGCAATGACAGTTACTTGCAGGCCTTCGGCGTCAAGCGCGAGGAGGTCATCGGCAAGAGTGTCATGCAGAGCAGCCTGGCCAACGAGGCGCAAGCCAGGCAATACCATGCCGACTATCTGCGGGTGGTGGCCGAAGGCAAGCCGCTGATCCTTGATCGCCCGTTGCATATTCGCGAGCAACACCTGACGATCTATCACTGGATCCTGCCGTACCGTAACTCCGTCGGTGAAGTCCAGGGCATCATCGGCGGCTGGATCGACATCAGCGAACGTCGCCAATTGTTCGATGACCTGCGTGCTGCCAAGGACCGCGCAGATGAGGCCAACCGAGCAAAAAGCACGTTCCTGGCGACCATGAGCCATGAGATCCGCACCCCCATGAACGCGGTGATCGGCATGCTGGAGCTGACCCTCAAGCGCGCCGACCACGGGCACCTGGATCGTCCGGCCATCGAGGTCGCCTACAATTCGGCCAAGGATCTACTGGAGTTGATTGGCGATATCCTCGACATCGCGCGCATCGAATCTGGCCGTCTGAGCCTGGCGCCGGAACGCGTCAACCTGCGGGAACTGATCGAGTCAGTCGTGCGTGTGTTCGATGGCCTGGCCCGCCAGAAGAATCTCAACCTGTTACTGGAGTTCAATCCCGGCGCCGAAGAGCGCGACGTGCAGATCGATCCCCTGCGCTTCAAACAGGTCTTGTCCAACCTGGTGAGTAATGCCATCAAGTTCACCGAGCAGGGCGAGGTGAAGATCAAGGTGGATATCCAGGCCACCGGACAGCCACAACAGATCCAGATGAAACTGGCGGTCGAAGACACCGGCATTGGTATCAGTAGGGAGGACCAGCAACGCCTGTTCGAACCTTTTTCCCAGGCCGACAATTCCGGGCACCTGGCCAGGAGCGGCGCCGGTCTTGGGCTGGTGATCTGTCGCAGCCTGTGCGAGATGATGGGCGGGCAATTGACCCTGAGCAGCGTAGCCAGCGTCGGCACCCAGGTGTTTGTCTCGCTGCAGATGACCAGCCTGCCACCGGCCTACCCGCTGATCGAACTCAAGCCCGCGGACCAGGATGCCGCGGCAGAGCTGAATGTGCTGGTGGTAGATGATCATCCGGCAAACCGCCTGCTTATGTGCCAGCAGCTGGGCTTCCTCGGGCATCGATTCACCGCAGTCCAACATGGCGCAGCGGGCTTCCAGGCCTGGCGCCAGGAGCACTTCGACCTGATCATCGCCGACTGCAACATGCCGGTCATGAACGGTTATGAACTGGCTCGTTCGATCCGTGAACATGAGCAACGGGAAAACATGACGCCCTGTATCATCCTGGGCTTTACCGCCAATGCCCAGCCGGAGGAAAAACAGCGCTGCCGGGATGCGGGCATGAATGACTGCCTGTTCAAGCCCATCAGCCTTACGACGCTGGAACGCCACCTGGCCGAGATCACCCCGCTGTCGCCAGCGCGGATTTTCGATCTCGAAAGCCTGAACGCCCTCACCGGCGGTGATCCACTGTTAAGCCAGCGTCTATTGGAAGAACTGCTGAGCAGTAGTCGTCGTGATCGCGAGGAACTCATGACATTGCTCGTGCAAGGCGCTCACCAGGACCTGATCGACCAGGCCCACAAGATCAAGGGTGCTGCCAGGATCGTCCAGGCCCGTGCACTGGCCGAGCAATGCGAGAGGCTGGAGCAGGCTGGCGAGGATACTGACCAGGAGCAGGTCGACACTTGGGTCAAGGCCATCGAGAACGCCATGCTCGACCTTGAGCAGGTGCTGCAACAACAGTTGGACAGCCTGCCACCACACTGATTGAACGCTCCTCCACTGTAGGAGCGAGCTTGCTCGCGAAGGACGTCAACGATAACCCAGGCTTGCTGAATAAACGCGGCGTTATCAAGCTCTTCGCGAGCAAGCTCGCTCCTGCCAAAAGGCTTAAGCGCGCTTCACTCAGCAATCCGTCAACCGCAGGAAAATCGCGACCAACAGCTCAATCCCCACCTGATCCTCAGAACTGAAGCGCGCCAGCTTCGGGCTATCCAGATCCAGTACCCCAATCAACCTCCCATCCTTGACCAGCGGCACCACCAACTCGCTATTGGAAGCACTGTCGCAAGCAATATGCCCGGCAAACGCATGCACATCCTCCACCCGCTGGGTTTGCCGCGAAGCCGCCGCCGCACCACACACACCTCGGCCAAACGGAATCCGCACACAGGCGATCTGCCCCTGGAACGGCCCAAGCACCAGTTCTTCATCACGATTGAGATAGAAACCAGCCCAGTTCAAATCATCGAGCTGGTTGAACAGGAACGCGGAAAACTGCGCCGCATTGGCAATAAAGTCGCGCTCATCGGCCAGCAGCGACTCCAACTGTGCGCAAAGCATGGCGTACCCATCAAGGCCGCTGCCCGCCTGTTGCAAGTCGATCATGGCTGACGCTCCAGCAATTTAAGTCCCACCCAGTAACGGGCAAATTGATAGGCACAGCGGCCATTGCGATTGCCCCGGCCGGTAGCCCAGCGCACGGCAAGGATGTCGAGGGCCTCATCGCGCTGCCACTGCAGACCCGCTTTGCTCGCCAGCTCGCCGATCCAGTGCTCCACCACATCCAGGAAATGCTCCTGGGTGAACGGGTAGAACGACAACCACAAGCCAAAACGGTCAGACAAGGCAATCTTGTCTTCCACCGCCTCACTGGGGTGCAACTCACCGTCCACACGTTTCCAGTTGTCGTTGTCGCTCTGGTTTTCCGGCACCAGGTGACGACGGTTGGACGTGGCATACAGCAGCACGTTTTCCGGGGCCTGCTCCAGCGAGCCGTCCAGCACGCTCTTGAGCACACGGTAATCGCCTTCGCCGGCCTCAAACGAGAGGTCGTCGCAGAACAGGATAAAACGCTGCGGCAGCTTGAGCAGTTGCTCGACCACACGCGGCAGGTCGGCCAGGTGGTCACGTTCGATTTCAATCAGGCGCAAGCCGGCCTTGGCATGCTGGGCCAGCAAGGCGCGGACCATGGACGATTTGCCAGTGCCACGCGAGCCCCAGAGCAATGCATGGTTGGCCGGCAGGCCATCGATAAACTGCTGGGTATTGCGTGCCAATTGCTCGCGCTGCTTGTCGACACCGATCAGGTCGGACAGACGCATATCCAGGCTGACCTCCAGCGGCATCAAAAACCCGCTGCGGCCCTCGCGCTGCCAGCGGGCCGCCAGGCAGTGGTTCCAGTCAATGACCTCGCGAGGCGCTGGCAACAGGGGTTCCAGACGAGCGAGCACCGCATCGGCCCGCTCAAGAAAGGCATTCAATCGAGAATCCATGACTATTCCTGTGGCAAGTTCTTATAAAAAATGGCGTATTGGCAACCCTGACGCAGTTGCCAGACAGCTGCACCTGAAAAACCATTCATACCGGGCAAGGCTGACGCTGAGGATGTTCAGCTATGCTTGCCGGGCGAAGGGAAACGTAAAGTGGTTCAGCACCCAATGGATATCAAGTTCGCCCACCGCTTGTCTTATAAACAAGCCAGACTGACTGTGCTGGTCGGTTTCGTCTTGGGAACCTTGCTCAGCCTGATCCAAATCGGCATTGATTATGCCAGCGAAGACACGTCCATCAACCGTGAAATACATGCGCTGCTTGAAATCAGTCACAACCCTGCCTCACGTATCGCCTACAACATCGACGCCGAACTGGCCCAGGAACTGACCTTGGGCCTGCTGCACTCCCCCGCCATCATCCGGGCACAGTTGGTCGACAACAATGGCCTGGTGCTGGCTGACGTTGGCCGCTCCCGCAAGGAGAGCCCCTACCGCCCTGTCAGCGACTTTTTGTTCGGCGCCAACCGCCAGTTCGAAGACCGCCTCTACCTCACGCACATGCCCGATGACTCCCTGGGCGTCTTGCGCCTTGATGTCGATACCTACGCATTTGGCAGCCGTTTCCTGCGCCGTGCAGAGATCACGCTGCTTAATGGCTTTGCCCGTAGCCTGATCCTGAGCGCCATCCTGCTGGGCCTGTTCTATGTGATGCTGACCCAGCCGTTGATCCGGATCATCCGCGAACTGAGCACCCGCAACCCCGGCAGTGCGCCCCTGACTCGCCTGGATTGCCCGCCCGGGCACGAACACGACGAGATCGGCGTGCTGGTCAACGTCACCAACCAGCAGTTCGAGAATATGGAGACCGAGATCCAGCAACGGCGCCACGCCGAGGACCGCCTGACCGAGTACCTTGGCCAGTTGGAGAGCATTGTTTCGAGCCGTACCACCGAACTCAAGGCGATCAACCAGCGGCTGAGCCAATCCAACGAAGAACTGGAAGCCTCGAAAATGACCGCCTTGGGCATGGCCCAGGCACGCGCGGCCTTCCTAGCCAACATGAGCCATGAAATCCGCACCCCGCTCAATGGCCTGCTCGGCATGATTGCCCTGTCCCTGGACAGCGCGTTAAATGCCGAGCAGCGCCAACAATTGTCGATTGCCCATGACTCCGGCAAAGTCCTGGTGGAACTGCTCAACGATATTCTCGACCTGTCCAAGTTCGATGCCGGACAACTGGAACTGGAGAGCATTCCTTTCGACCTCGGCTCCCTGGTGGAAGATACAGCCAACCTGTTGTCGCAAAACGCCGCGCCCAGCGTGGAGTTGACCTGCCTGATCGATCCGCAGTTTCCTGCCCAGGTCGTGGGTGATCCGACCCGGGTCCGGCAGATTGTCAGCAACCTGTTGTCCAATGCCTTGAAGTTCACCCGTTTCGGCCGCGTCGATGTACGCCTCAGTGCGCACCCCAATGGCGTGCGGATCGAAGTGTGCGACACCGGGATCGGCATTGCCCAAGAGGCCCAGGCGCGGATTTTCAACCCCTTCACCCAGGCGGGCGCCGGTATTACCCGCCAATTTGGCGGGACCGGCCTGGGCCTGGCACTGACCCACAACCTTTGCGAGGCCATGCGCGGCCGGCTGACCATCAGCTCGGAAACCGGCTTCGGCAGCCAGTTCTGTGCCGAACTGCCACTGCCCGCCCACACACCGGCGGCGCGGCTGGGGCCGTTGAAGGGCGAGGTTGCGGTCATCACCGGGGCCAGCAGTGGCCTGGCAGAACTGCTGCTCACCCTGCTACCGCACTGGGGACTGACGCCGTACTGCAAAACGATCGACGATGACTTGAGTGGCCTGGCACCCGACATCCTGATCACCGATTGCCCCGAATGCCTGTTCCGCCTGCGCCCGACCGTCAGCGCACCGATCCTGCTGGTCACCGCCTACGGCAACTTCATGCCCAGCGAAGAAGTGGTCGCCCTGGCCCCCTTGCAACAGCAGGCACGCCCACTGAGTCGCGCCGCGCTGTATCAGGTGCTGCACCGTACCCTGCGCGCCGACAGCGAAATAGTCCTCGACCTTGTCCAGTTGGAAACCAGCCCGGTTGCGCATCGCGCGCGCATCCTTCTGGTAGAGGACAATCTGGTCAATCAACTGGTGGCCAAAGGCATGCTCGGCAAGCTCGGCTGCGAGGTCGTTGTAGCGGCCCATGGCGCAGAGGCACTGAAACAGTTGGAAGAACAACGTTTCGATATGGTGCTGATGGACTGCAACATGCCGGTCATGGATGGCTACGAGGCGAGCCGGCAGATTCGCCGCAGCGGGCGCTGGCCAGAGCTGCCGATTGTCGCGCTGACTGCCAATGCCCTGGCCGAAGAGCGCGAACGCTGCCGGGCGGCCGGCATGAACGACTACCTGGCCAAACCCTTTCGCCGCGAAGAGCTCAACGCCCTGCTCGACCTCTGGGTGCCGACTACGACAACCCTCTGACCTGCTGGAGCAACTGGTCCAGGTCCTGACGCAAGACGTCGGCCTGGCCCAGATCGACTCCGCTGTCACACAGCAGGCGGGCCTTCAGTGGCTGGACGCGCTCACGCAACACCTGGCCCGCGTCGGTAAGACGCAGGTGCACTTCACGCTCATCGACCGCGCTACGACGGCGAGTGATCAGCGCCAGGTGTTCCAGGCGCTTGAGCAGCGGCGTCAACGTGCCGGAATCAAGCAGCAAGCGCTCCCCCAGCGCCTTGAGCGTCGGCTGGAGCGGCGCGGCGGTGTGCCACTCCCACAACACCAACATGACCAGGTATTGCGGATACGTCAGGCCCAACTGATCAAGCATGGGTTTATAGGCCCGTGTCACCGCCCGAGAGGCGGCGTAGAGCTTGAAGCACAGCTGGTCATCCAGGGCCAGGGATGTGGCAGGCAAGTCCGTCATTTGAGCAGCGCTTCGATCTCTTGAGTCAGTTCCTGGGGTTTGGTGGTCGGGGCAAAACGCTTGACCACCTGACCGTCGCGGCCGATCAGGAACTTGGTGAAGTTCCACTTGATACCCTTGGAACCCAGCAGCCCCGGCGCCCGCTGTTTCAATTGCACAAACAGCGGGTGGGCCTCGCCACCGTTGACATCAACCTTCTTGAACAAGGGAAAGCTGACGCCGAAATTCAGCTCGCAAAACTCGGAAATGGCCCCCTCGTTGCCCGGTTCCTGCTTGCCGAACTGGTTGCACGGAAACCCCAAGACCACCAGGCCCTGGTCCTTGTACTGCTGCCAGAGCTGTTCAAGGCCTTTGTACTGTGGGGTGAACCCGCACTTGCTGGCGGTGTTGACCACGAGGATCGCCTTGCCGGCGAAGTCCGCCAGGGTCTTTTGCTCGCCCTTGATGGTGGTGCAGGGGATGGTCAGCAGGTTGTCGCTCATGACAAGGCCTCAAGAAGTAGAGAAGATAAACATAGCGAACAACTCAATTGCACACAATGTAATTAGCCAAACCAATATCACAACATTACCCCCTGTAGGAGCGGGCTTGCCCGCGAAAAACGCCCAGACGCCGCGTTCACCCAGGCAACCCGCGTCACCGTTAACGATCTTCGCGGGGAACCAGGTCCAGGCACACCGAGTTGATGCAATAGCGCAAGCCGGTCGGTGGCGGTCCATCAGGGAACACATGGCCCAGATGCGCATCGCACTTGGCACAGGTCACTTCGGTGCGAATCATCCCGTGGCTGACATCGCGAATCTCGATCATCGCGTTATCGGCAATCGGCTCATAAAAACTTGGCCAGCCACAACCGGCATCGAACTTGGTACTGGAGTCGAACAACGGCTCATTGCAGCAGATGCAGTGGTACACACCGTCTGTGGTGGTGGCGTTGTACTTGCCGGAAAACGGCCGCTCGGTGCCCTTGAGGCGACACACTTGATACTGCGCCGGGTCAAGCATTTCCCGCCATTCATCCAGGGTTTTATCCAACTTTTCCATCAATACACCTCGACAACTGAAAAAGCCTGATCTGTGTCTTTTCCATGGATCAGGCGGCACGTATGATTGCGCCTCTTCAAAGCGCCAGTCTGGCACCCGCGTTATCGGCATTCAAACGTATTTATGGGTCAAGCCAAACGCCGGATTCCCAGCACGGTAGTCTTCACATCGTCTGGATCGTTCATTTTCAGGATCACATCGCCATGCAGGTCAGCAAATCGAACAAGCTCGCCAACGTCTGCTACGACATTCGCGGCCCAGTGCTCAAGCACGCCAAACGCCTGGAAGAGGAAGGCCATCGCATCCTCAAGCTGAACATTGGCAACCCGGCGCCCTTTGGTTTCGAAGCGCCGGACGAAATCCTCCAGGACGTGATCCGCAACTTGCCCACTGCCCAGGGCTACAGCGACTCCAAAGGTTTGTTCAGCGCACGCAAGGCGGTGATGCAGTACTACCAGCAAAAACAGGTGGAAGGTGTCGGCATCGAGGACATCTACCTGGGCAACGGCGTCTCCGAGCTGATCGTGATGGCCATGCAGGCCTTGCTCAACAACGGCGACGAAGTGCTGGTGCCGGCGCCTGACTACCCGCTGTGGACCGCCGCCGTCACCCTGGCCGGCGGTCACCCGGTGCACTACTTGTGCGACGAGCAAGCCAACTGGTGGCCGGACCTGGCCGATATCAAGGCCAAGATCACGCCCAACACCAAGGCGCTGGTGATCATCAACCCGAACAACCCGACCGGCGCGGTGTACTCCAAGGAAGTGCTGCTGGGCATGCTGGAACTGGCGCGCCAGCACAATCTGGTGGTGTTCTCCGACGAGATCTACGACAAGATCCTCTATGACGATGCCGTGCATATCTGCACCGCCTCCCTGGCCCCGGACCTGCTGTGCCTGACGTTCAACGGCCTGTCCAAGTCCTACCGGGTGGCGGGTTTCCGCTCCGGCTGGGTGGCCATCTCCGGCCCCAAGCACAATGCCCAGAGCTACATCGAAGGCATCGACATGCTGGCCAATATGCGCCTGTGCGCCAACGTACCCAGCCAGCACGCGATCCAGACCGCGCTGGGCGGCTACCAGAGCATCAACGACCTGGTGCTGCCAGCCGGCCGCCTGCTGGAACAGCGCAACCGCACCTGGGAGTTGCTCAACGATATTCCCGGCGTCAGTTGTGTCAAACCCATGGGCGCCTTGTACGCGTTCCCACGGATCGACCCGAAAGTCTGCCCGATCCACAACGACGAGAAGTTCGTCCTCGACCTGCTGCTGTCGGAAAAGCTGCTGGTGGTGCAAGGCACCGCGTTCAACTGGCCGTGGCCTGATCACTTCCGCGTGGTGACCTTGCCGCGTGTGGATGACCTGGACATGGCCATCGGCCGCATCGGCAACTTCCTGAAGTCCTATCGCCAGTAACCTGCTTTCGCTGTGCGACCCGACACAGGTCGTACAGCGAGTATCTGGCAACACATCTGTGCCCACACCAGGCAGAAACACCTTCTTGCCCCGCCCCATGCCCTATCTACTCTGTAGCCCCCAACAATCACGGGGCCCCAAGGCTGCCGAACGGGAATTTCCCTCGACATTCAGAGTCAGAAAAAACCTTCAAGGCTCTACATTCAAGCTGTAGGACACAGTTTGAAATAGTCGCCCGGTTGAATAGCCCAGTGCCGCACCTTATATACCCCGCAGTAAGCGACATATTAAGCATGAGGAGAATTCTACAACCATGATGCGCATCCTGCTGTTCTTGGCCACTAACCTGGCGGTCGTGCTGATTGCCAGCATCACCCTGAGCCTTTTCGGCTTCAACGGGTTCATGGCGGCCAACGGGGTTGATCTGAACCTCAATCAGCTGCTGGTTTTCTGTGCCGTCTTTGGTTTTGCCGGCTCGATCTTCTCGCTGTTCATCTCCAAGTGGATGGCGAAGATGAGCACCAGCACCCAGATCATCACCCAGCCGCGCACCCGGCATGAGCAATGGCTGCTGCAGACCGTCGAGCAACTGTCCCGCGAAGCCGGGATCAAGATGCCCGAAGTCGGGATCTTCCCGGCCTACGAGGCCAACGCCTTTGCCACCGGCTGGAACAAGAACGATGCTCTTGTTGCCGTCAGCCAGGGTTTGCTGGAGCGTTTCTCGCCCGACGAAGTGAAGGCCGTGCTGGCCCACGAGATCGGCCACGTCGCCAACGGCGACATGGTGACCCTGGCACTGGTCCAGGGCGTAGTGAACACCTTCGTGATGTTCTTCGCGCGGATCATCGGCAACTTTGTCGACAAGGTGATCTTCAAGAACGAAGGCGGCCAGGGTATCGCCTACTACGTGGCGACGATCTTTGCCGAACTGGTCCTGGGCTTCCTCGCCAGCTCCATCGTGATGTGGTTCTCGCGCAAACGCGAATTCCGCGCCGACGAAGCCGGTGCCCAACTGGCCGGTACTGCCGCCATGATCGGCGCCCTGCAACGCCTGCGCTCCGAACAGGGCCTGCCGGTGCATATGCCTGACACCCTGAATGCCTTCGGCATCAACGGTGGCGTCAAGCAAGGCCTGGCGCGGATGTTCATGAGCCACCCGCCGCTGGAAGAGCGGATCGACGCACTGCGTCGTCGCGGCTGACAGCCAAGCTGGTCAAAAAGGGGCGATTGAATCGCCCCTTTTTTGTGCTCGCGTGTTTTACCGCCCTGCCAGTTGGTAAACCCGCTCCTCCAGCCGCGTGACGCCATCCTGGGCGAACTTCGGGCTCTCGGCCAGGATATCCCGCTGCTCCAGGACACTCAGGCGCCAGCGCACTCCCAACAGCCCCCGAACCTCATCGTCGCTCACTGCAAACGGCGGCCCTGCCTTCAGGGCCTGCTCATAATCAAGGCTGATCAACAGGCCATCCTGCACCTGAGGTGCAATCGCCTGCAAATGCGCGACATAACGCTCACGCATCGGCGGCGGCAAGGCTATCAGCGCCGCACGGTCGTACAGTGCGGTGCATCCCGCCACATCGGCGCGACGCAATTGGAAGAAATCACCGCACCACAACTCGATAGCGTCCGCCTGATAAACCTTGAAGTTTCCCCGCTGGCTGACTTGCGCAGTCAGGCGTTGCTCCTGGAAGAACTCTTCAACGGCCTTTTCCGACAATTCCACACCCAGGACCCGATACCCCTGCTCCGCCAGCCACACCATGTCCAGGCTTTTGCCACACAGCGGCACCAACACCCTGGCCCCAATGGCCAACCCCAAGCCCGGCCAGTGTCGCTGCAAATAGGGATTGACCCCTGGCAGATGAAAGCCGATCTGATTGCGTGCCCAGCGGTCATGCCAAAAAGTGGAATCCATGAATACCCCTGAAAACTTGATCAAATAGCGCTAAAACTTATATTGGATTTAGATCAATGATCTGATTGAAGATGGTCCCATCTTAACCTTGAGGGCCCTGCTCATGCTCCCCAGCCTGTTTATTTCCCACGGCTCACCCATGCTTGCCCTGCAACCCGGCGCCAGCGGCCCGGCACTTCAGCGCCTGGCCGCTGACTTGCCACGCCCCAGGGCAATCGTGGTGATGTCCGCGCACTGGGAAAGTCGCGAGCTACTGGTCAGTGGCAGCCCTACCCCAGAAACCTGGCACGACTTCGGCGGCTTCCCCCGCGAACTGTTTGCGGTGCAATATCCAGCGCCCGGCGACCCAGCACTGGCGCAACAGATCGTCGAACTACTCGCAGCCGATGGCTTGCCAGCCCGACTCGACAACCAGCGCCCGTTTGACCATGGCACCTGGGTGCCGCTGTCGCTGATGTACCCGGCGGCCGATATCCCAGTGGTACAGGTCTCGCTGCCCAGCCATATGGGCCCCGCGTTGCAAACCCGGATCGGGCAGGCACTGCGCAGTTTGCGTGAACAAGGCGTGCTGTTGATCGGCTCGGGCAGCATCACCCATAACCTCGGTGAGCTGGATTGGCGAGCCGGGCCGCAAAGCATTGAGCCCTGGGCGGGAGACTTTCGCGATTGGGTGGTCGACAAACTGTCGGCACAGGATGAGACCGCGCTGCACGACTATCGCAAGCAAGCGCCTTATGCGGAGCGCAGCCACCCCAGCGATGAGCACTTGTTACCGTTGTATTTCGCACGCGGGGCCGGAGGCGAGTTCAGTATCGCGCACCAAGGCTTCACCCTGGGCGCATTGGGGATGGACATCTACCGCTTCGGATGACTTCGCGCCTACAGTCCTAGCCCAAACCCCAGGCAAAAAAAATCCCCGAACCAGTCGGGGATTTTTTATGTTCGATCAATCAACCCTAAGGTCGATCAATCTTCGCGATAGCGACGCAGCTTGAGCTGCTTGCCGGCAACGCGGGTGTCCTTCAGCTTGGCCAGCAACTTCTCCAGGCCATCTTCCGGCAGCTCCACCAGGGAGAAGCTGTCACGCACCTGGATACGACCGATCGCTTCACGTGCCAGGCCACCCTCGTTGAGGATAGCGCCCAGCAGGTTCTTGGCGGCGATGCCGTCACGTGCGCCCAGCGCGGTACGGCAACGAGCACGGCCTTCAGCCAATGCAACCGGAGCACGACGCTCACGATCACCACGGTCCGGACGGTCGCCGGTACGCTCTGGACGATCACCGCGTGGCGCGTTGTTCGGCACCAGTGGACGTTCTTTCTCGATCGCAGCCAGGGTCAGGGCCTGACCGTTGGTAGCCTTGCGCAGCAGGGCTGCAGCCAGGGCACGCGGGGTGCAACCGATATCGGCAGTCAGGCGGTCCAGCAGATCACCGTGGGTCGATTCAGCGTCAGCCACCAGCGGCGACAGGCTGTTGGTCAGTTTCTTGATGCGCGCATCGAGAACGGCCTGGGCATCCGGCAGGCGGACTTCGGCAACTTTCTGACCGGTTACACGCTCGATCACTTGCAGCATGCGGCGCTCACGCGGAGTCACCAGCAGCAGTGCACGACCTTCGCGACCGGCACGGCCAGTACGGCCGATACGGTGAACGTAGGACTCTGGGTCGTACGGCATGTCAACGTTGAACACGTGGGTGATACGTGGAACGTCGAGGCCACGAGCAGCAACGTCGGTCGCCACAACGATGTCCAGACGGCCATCCTTGAGGGAGTCGATCACGCGCTCACGCTGGTTCTGGGCGATGTCACCGTTCAGCGCAGCGGCTTTGTAGCCTTTGGCTTCCAGGGCACTGGCCAGGTCCAGGGTCGCTTGCTTGGTGCGCACGAACATGATCAGGGCGTCGAAGTCTTCGACTTCCAGCAGGCTCAATACAGCCGAGGTCTTCTGGTCAGCGTGAACCAACAGGTGAGCCTGTTCGATCGCGGTAACGGTCTGGGTCTTGGTCTGGATCTTCACGTGTTGCGGATCGCGCAGATGGCGTTCGGCAATGGCACGGATCGACTGCGGCAGGGTGGCCGAGAACAATACGGTCTGACGGGTCGGTGGCAGCGCCTTGAAGATGACTTCCAGGTCATCCATGAAGCCCAGCTTCAACATTTCGTCAGCTTCGTCGAGAACCAGGTGGTTCACGGTCGACAGCACTTTTTCGTCACGACGCAGGTGGTCGCACAGACGGCCCGGAGTGGCGACAACGATCTGTGCACCATTACGGATGGCTTTCAGTTGTGGGCCCATAGGCGCGCCGCCGTAAACGGCCACAACGGTAACGCCCGGCATTTGCTTGGCGTAGGTTTCGAAAGCGGTTGCTACTTGCAGCGCCAACTCACGGGTTGGCGCCAGGATCAGGGCTTGCGGCTCGCGCTTGGCAGGATCGATGCAATGCAGGATAGGCAGGGCGAACGCGGCGGTTTTACCGGTACCGGTTTGCGCCTGGCCAATCATGTCCTGGCCGGCCATGATGATCGGGATCGATTGCTGCTGAATAGCCGAAGGTTCTTCGTAGCCAGTCGCGATGACGGCAGCAAGAATGTTCGGGTTAAGATTAAAAGCGGCGAAGCCGCCGGTTTCCTGGGTCATGGGTCTGCCTCTAAGTGCATCCGCAAAGACCCATGCTCCAAAGCTGCGCATGCCGTGTTGAGACTCAAGAGTCGCCCTGGCTGCTTTGTCGGCGGGGATTTGCGAAAACGAATGAATGAAAAAGATTCGTCAAGGAAGAGTCCGCTGTGCGGACGTGCAGCCGAAGCTGACTTCGGGGAATTGCGCTACCTAAACGCGGCCCGGTTAAAGGCCGGCGCGCACTATACCGGAAATCCCTGAAAAAGGGAGCTTTTTTTATCGGAAAAGGCCATTCAACTGCTCTGTGTCACAGGCTTTGCGCATCCTTGCAGGAACGTCTATTTTTCAAAGGCCCGGCCCTGTTGGTCATTGCGCTTAAACGCTTCACCTTTTGCAGCGGGCCCTTCGGTCCGAAACTGCCTTTCGCGCCCGAGGATCCACCCATGAAACAAGCCAGCAGCAGCCGCGTCAGCCGTGAACTACAAGGGCATGTCCTGCTGCTGGGACTTGATCGGGTCGCCAAGCGCAACGCTTTTGATCTCGACTTGCTCAACGAACTGAGCCTGGCCTATGGCGAGTTCGATCGCAATGAAGAAGCACGCGTGGCCGTGGTGTTCGGGCATGGCGACCACTTCACCGCCGGGCTGGACCTGATCAACGTCGCCCACACTATGGCGCAAGGCTGGCAACCGCCGCTGGGAGGCTGCGACCCATGGGGCGTGTTCGCCGGGCCCAGGGTCAGCAAACCAGTGATCGTTGCCGCGCAGGGCTATTGCCTGACCATCGGTATCGAATTGATGCTCGCGGCGGACATCAACCTGTGCGCCAGCAATACGCGCTTTGCGCAGATGGAAGTACAGCGTGGGATCTTTCCTTTTGGCGGCGCCACCCTGCGCCTGCATCAGATTGCTGGCTGGGGCAACGCCATGCGCTGGTTGCTGACGGGCGATGAGTTCGATGCCCATGAAGCGCTGCGACTGGGGCTGGTGCAAGAGGTCATGGCCAGCGAAGACCTGCTGCCCCGGGCGCTGGCCCTGGCCAACCGGATTGCCAGCCAGGCACCGCTGGGCGTGCAGGCGACTTTGACATCGGCACGACAGGCGCGGGATGAAGGCGAGACTGCTGCGGCGGCCGGGTTGCCGGTGCTGGTCGAGAAACTGCTTAACAGCGAGGATGCTAAGGAAGGGGTGCGGGCGATGCTGGAGAAGCGGCCGGGGGTGTTCAAAGGTTTGTAAGCAGTCAGTGATGGCCTCATCGCTGGCAAGCCCGCTCCCACATTTGACCGCATACACCTGTGGGAGCGGCGGTGCGACGATTCGACTTGCCCGCGATGGGCCAGTACAGACACCTACGTCGCCGGACGAACTGCCTTGATCAACGCCTGCAACGAATACCCCAGGCGCGGCGCCAGCGCCTCGGCCCGCGCAGAAACCGCCGCCAGGTCCAGCGTCTGGTCCAGATCCGCCGGCACCAGCAAAATCACGTTGCCCTCCTTCACCGGCAACTCCCAGTAATGCCGATGATAAAGCCCGCGCAACAGTGCAGCACCCAGCGGCTTGCCATCATCGGTGGCCCACTGGTTGATCACCAGCCAGCCACCGGGGTTGAGTTTCTTCTGGCAATTTTCCAGGAAGGTCCAGGCCAGATGGCCAACCCCAGGCCCCACATCGGTATACAGGTCGACGAAAATCAGGTCTGCCGGCTCTGCCGTCTCCAGCAACTCCAGTGCATCGCCCACGCGGATATACAACCGCGGGTCATCATCGAGCCCTAAATACTCGATAGCCAGGCGCGGCACGTCCGGACGCAGCTCAATGGCCTCGACATCCTCCAGGGGCAGGAACTTGAGGCAAGCCTGGGTCAGGGTCCCGGCACCCAGGCCGAGGAACAGCGCACTTTCGGGCTGCTCATGGCACAGGGCACCAATCAGCATGGCACGGGTGTAGTCATACTCCAGCCAGCTCGGATCGGCAGTAAACACACAGCTCTGCTCGATGGCATCGCCAAACTCAAGAAAGCGGTAATCGGCCACTTCCAGCACACGGATCATGCCGAAGTCGTCATGGACCTCAGCCAGCAGGCGCTCGACGCGCTCCTCAGACATTTCATCTCCTAATGGCCCCGGCACGGGTTCAAGCCGCCTGGTACCAAGCGGGAAAGGCGCGATTGTCGGCCAAGCAGCGCCAGCAGGTCACGCACTAATTGCTGATAACATGCACATCCCCGACATTCATTCGAGTTCACGATGAGCCAACCCTGGAGCCCCGACAGCTGGCGCGCCCTGCCGATCCAGCAACAACCCCGCTACCCTGACGCCGCGCACTTGTTGCAGGTCGAGCAGAGCCTGGCCAGTTACCCGCCGCTGGTCTTCGCCGGCGAAGCCCGGGAGCTGCGCCGCCAGTTTGCCGAGGTGACCCAGGGTCGCGCGTTCCTGCTGCAAGGCGGCGACTGCGCCGAGAGCTTTGCCGAGTTCTCCGCAGCAAAGATCCGTGACACCTTCAAAGTGCTGCTGCAAATGGCCATTGTCATGACCTTCGCCGCTGGCTGCCCCGTGGTCAAAGTCGGGCGCATGGCCGGCCAATTCGCCAAGCCGCGCTCGGCCAATGATGAAACCATCGACGGCATCACCCTGCCCGCCTACCGTGGCGATATCGTCAACGGCATCGGTTTCGACGAGAAAAGCCGCGTCCCGGATCCCGACCGCCTGCTGCAGTCCTACCACCAGTCCACCGCCACCCTGAACCTGCTGCGGGCCTTCGCCCAGGGTGGTTTTGCCGACCTGCACCAGGTGCATAAGTGGAACCTGGACTTTATTGCCAACTCCGCCCTGGCCGACAAGTACAGCCAACTGGCAGACCGCATCGACGAGACCCTGGCCTTCATGCGCGCCTGCGGCATGGACACCTCGCCACAATTGCGCGAGACCAGCTTCTTCACCGCCCACGAAGCGCTGCTGCTCAACTACGAGCAAGCCTTCGTGCGCCGCGACAGCCTGACCAACGACTACTACGACTGTTCGGCCCATATGCTGTGGATCGGCGACCGCACGCGCCAGCTCGATGGCGCCCACGTCGAGTTCCTGCGCGGGGTGAACAACCCGATCGGGGTCAAGGTCGGCCCGAGCATGAACCCCGACGACCTGATTCGCCTGATCGACATCCTCAACCCGGACAACGACCCCGGCCGCCTGAACCTGATCGCGCGCATGGGCGCCAACAAGGTCGGCGATCATCTGCCCAACCTGATCCGCGCCGTACAGCGCGAAGGCAAGCAGGTGCTGTGGAGCAGCGACCCGATGCATGGCAACACCATCAAGGCCAGCAGCGGCTACAAGACCCGGGACTTCGCGCAGATCCTCAGCGAAGTGAAGGAATTCTTCCAGGTTCATGAAGCCGAAGGCACTTATGCCGGAGGGATTCATATCGAAATGACCGGGCAGAATGTGACCGAATGCATTGGTGGCGCACGGCCGATTACCGAGGATGGCTTGTCGGACCGTTACCACACCCATTGCGACCCGCGGATGAACGCCGATCAGTCGCTGGAATTGGCGTTCCTGATTGCCGAGACGCTGAAGCAGGTCAAACGCTAGGGCGGTGGCGGCCTGATCCACCGCTATCGCGGGCAAGCCCGGCTCCCACATTGACCGCGTGCATCACATGATGGGGGATCAGACGCAGTTCCCATGTGGGGCCGGGCTTGCCCGCGATGGCGCCCTACCTGGCAACTTCCATCGCCAGCATCGCCACCCGCAACCGGGCCGCACTGTGCCGCTGACAGTTGATCTGCACCTGCTCCAACCCCAGCCAATCGGCCATCTGCCGCAAGTTCAACGCCAACGCCAGCATCCCCGCCTCGTCCAACCCCGGTTCTTCCTCGTGCACGGCATGCACCGCCAGCCGGCCATTGGCCCGCTCGGCCCGCAAGTCCACCCGCGCAGCAATCCGTTCGTTGTGCAGAAACGGCAGCACGTAATAGCCATACACCCGCTTATCCTGCGGGGTGTAGATTTCCAGTCGATAGCGAAAGTCGAATAATCGCTCGGTGCGGCTACGCTCCCAGATCAATGAATCGAAGGGCGACAGCAAGGCACTGGCCACCACCTTGCGCGGGACGCTTGGCTCGGGCAGGCAATAAGCCGGCTGTTTCCAACCCTGGACCTGGCAGACCTGCAATTGCCCATCCTCGACCAGTTCGGCGAGGCGCCCGCGACTCTGCGCGGGTTCCAGGCGAAAGTAATCGCGCAGGTCCTTTTCCGTAGCGACGCCCAACGCCGTTGCCGCATGCACTATCAGACCACGCTGGGCGCTGGCTTCGCTCAAGGGCGCCTGTTGCAGAATGGCCGCTGGAATGACTCGCTCCGGCAAGTCGTACAACCGCTCGAAACCCCGCCGCCCAGCCACCGTCACCCAGCCCGCGGCGAACAACCACTCCAAGGCGTGCTTTTCATCACTCCAGTCCCACCAGGGCCCGGCGCGCTCTTCACGGGTCGACAGGCTGCCGGCTCCCAGCGCGCCCTGTTGTTCGACGATAGCCAGCACGCGGCGGATGGTGGCCTGCTGCTCGCGGCCAAAACGCGCCATCTGTTGATAGATCCCCTGCCCCTCGGACGCACGCTGCATGCGCCAGCGCATCAACGGATATAGCGCCATGGGCAGCAGGGAGGCTTCATGCCCCCAATATTCAAACAGCGTGCGCCGCCGGCCCTGGCTCCAGGCGGCCTGTTCGAGCAGCAGCGGGGAATAGTTGCCCAGGCGGGAAAACAGCGGCAAATAGTGGGAGCGCACCACTGCGTTGACCGAATCGATCTGCAATACGCCCAGGCGCTCGATCAGGCGGTTGACCTGCGCGGCCTTGACCTGCGCCGGCGGCTGGCGCCCGCTGAAACCTTGGGCCGCCAGCGCCAGACGGCGCGCCTGCTTGAGGGAAAAACTCAGTTCTGCGGGCATGTGCATCTCCTGGTTACGCCCGCGAACTGTAGCGCGATGCCCGTCATTTACCCAACGGATCATTCCAGAAATGCCGGTGGCGCTCCTGCTCCACATCGGCACGCGTCAAGCCGATATCCTTGAGCGACTCATCACTCATGCTTGCCAGCAACTGGCGTTCACAATGCAGGGCATACCAACGGGAAACTCGTTGAAACAGCCCGGAAAACGGCCGCCTTACCATCAACACAAAACCTTTCTGACCTTTCATCATCTCGCCCTCCAGTGGGGATGACTGAAGTCTGTGCCTGCGGCTATGATCAATCCAACGAATGTTTCTTATGTTATACATCTCAGGAATTGATCAATTGTCCAACTACCCGAGCATCGACACCGACGTGCTGCGCACCTTCGTCGCCATCGCCGACCAGGGCGGTTTCACCCGCGCCGGCGAGTTGGTCAATCGCACCCAGTCCGCCGTGAGCATGCAGATGAAGCGCCTGGAAGAAGACGTGCTGCAACGCAAGCTGTTCGAGCGCGATGGACGGCAGGTCAGACTCACACCCGAGGGCCAGGTGTTGCTGGGGTATGCGCGGCGTATCCTGAAACTGCACAGCGAGGTGTTCAACACCCTGCGCGAACCGCACATGGTCGGGCTGGTGAGGATCGGTACCCCGGATGACTATGTGATGCGCTACCTGCCGGGCATTCTCAAGCGGTTTTCCAAGGCATACCCGCTGATTCAGATCGAGATGCACTGCGAAGGAACACCCATCCTGATGCAGCGACGCGACCTGGCACTCACGGTGGTCAGCCGCGAGGCGGGTAATGAAATCGGCGAGCTGTTGCGTAACGAACGCATGGTCTGGGTGGCATCCCCCTGCTTCTGCGTGGATGAACACGAAGCCCTGCCCCTGGCGATTTCCGGCATGGACAGCTTCTGCACTCAGTGGGCCCGCGCCTCGCTGGATGCCGTAGGGCGCGAGTATCGCCTGGCCTATCACAGCTCCAACGGCGCGGCGATCCAGGCGGTGGTCGGTGCAGGGCTGGCGGTGACGGTCATGATGGAAAGCCTGGTTACCGAAGATCTGCGCATACTTGGCAGTGACGAAGGTTTCGGCCCCCTGCACACGGTCAACCTGCGACTGCTGCGCAACCCGAGCATGTCCTCCCCCATCACCGAATGCCTGGCGGAATACATCCTGGAGGGTTTCAGACTTTAAAGGTCAACATCACCGCGCACACCACCAGGAAGCCGCAGAACAAACCGCGCAACAGGCGCTCCGGCAATGCGTGGGCGATTTTCACGCCCCAACTGATGCTGAGCAACCCGCCGATGGCCAGGGGTACGCCGATCAGCCAATCCACTTCGTGGTGCCAGGCATAGGTCACCAGCGTGACGCCGGTGCTGGGCAAGGCCAATGCCAGGGACAGGCCCTGGGCGACCACCTGGGTGGTGCCGAACACACTGGTCAAGACCGGCGTCGCAACCACCGCGCCGCCGACACCGAACAGGCCACCCATGGAACCCGACGCCGCTCCCAACACCCCCAGCCACGGCCAGGAATAACGCATCTGCGCACTGGGTGGCGCATTGCTGGTGACCATCCGTAACAGGTTGTACGCCGACAGGGCCACCAAAAACGCAATAAAACCAATACGCATGACGCCCGCATCGATGCCTACCGCCCAGATCGAACCCAGCCAGGCAAAGCAGAAACCCGTGACGCCAAGGGGCAAGGCATGGCGCAGCTCAATGCGATTACGCTGGTGATAACGCCACAAGGCCAGCATCACATTCGGCACCACCATCACCAGCGCCGTGCCTTGGGCGATTTGCTGATCGAGGCCAAACAGCACGCCCAGCACCGGAATCGCGATCAGCCCGCCACCAATGCCAAACAGACCGCCGACGGTACCCAGGGCTATGCCCAGCACCACATACATCGCCATATCCACCACAGCTACACCCCTGCACTGACTCAAGCCCTGCATGCTACGCAGTCCACTCTGGTATGGAAACGCATAGCAACGCACAATGGCTATGCCAAATCCGCACAAGCGAATCCCCCCATGAACCCCACGACCTTGACTGACCAACTGGGCCTGTTCCTCGATGTGCTGGAGGCCGGCAGTTTTTCCGCCGCCGCGCGCCGCTATCCGCTAACCCCTTCCGCCGTTGCCCGCAGGATCGACAGCCTGGAGGGCGCCCTGGGCAGCCAGTTATTCCTGCGCAGTACCCATGCGGTGCTGCCCACCCCCGCCGGCCTGGCGTTTGCCGAGCGCGCGCGGCGGATTGTCCGGGAGTTGCAATTGGCGCGTGCCGAAGCCGTGTCGCTGAGCCATGCGCCCGAGGGCCTGATTCGCGTGGACGCACCCGCCGCCTTTGGCCGACGACACCTGGCGCCGGCCATTGCGGACTTCCTGACTGTCTACCCGGGCCTGGACGTGCACCTGCACCTGATCGACAGCTTTGTCGACATGCAAGGCGAGCACCTGGGCAAGGTGGACCTGGTGCTGCGCGCGGGGCATATCGTCGACACCCGGCTGATCGCCACACCATTGGCCAGCATCGTACGAATCGCCTGTGCCAGTCCGGCCTACCTGAAAAACCGTGGTACACCGACCCACCCCAGCCAACTCAACGAACACGATGGCCTGGATTGGGAAGGACTGGCGCCGATGTTCGCCTGGCGCTTTGAACTCGATGGGCGCAAGAACACCTACCGCCCACAGCGTATCCGCATGAGCGCCAACAATGCCGAAGCCCTGCTGTCCGGCGCCCTGGCCGGGCTGGGCATCGCTCACCTGCCGACCTGGCTGGCCAGTGAATACCTGGTACGCGGCGAACTGGTACCGTTGTTCTGCGAAAACGGCCTGCCTACCGCCGAAAGCGCGGGTATTTACGCCCTGCGCCTGGAGCAGCAGGCCAACGCCCGTAGCCGCCTGCTGCTGGAGTACCTCAAGAGCCGTTTCAGCCCCGTCCCGCCTTGGGATCTGGCACTGCAAAGCGGCTGGGGCTGACAACTGCCACAGAATTATCTTGCGCGTTAAAGATTTGGCCGCTAGATTCCAGATCAAATACGCTTTAAGGCACTGCCATGACCGACTCTTGCGACTCCCTGCTTCTGAACAACCAACTGTGCTTCGCCCTGCACTCCACGTCGTTGTTGATGACCAAGGTCTACAAACCCCTGCTGCAAGCCCTTGGCCTGACCTACCCGCAGTACCTGGCCATGATGGTGTTGTGGGAAAAAGATGGTTTGACCGTGGGCGAAATCAGCAGCCGCCTACTCACCGACCCGGGCTCACTGACGCCACTGCTCAAGCGCCTGGAGGCCGAGGGCCTGTTGAGCCGCACGCGCAGCCGTGCCGATGAGCGCGTGGTCGTGGTGGAGTTGACCGAGGCAGGCCGCGCGTTGCGAGACAAGGCTATGGATGTTCCTCCATGCATCCTCGGCGCCAGCGGGTTGCAGATGGAGCAATTGCAGAAGCTGCAGGCGGACTTGCTGCAATTGCGCAGGAATTTGCAGGGTAGCGTCTGACCCTCTCACTGTTTTCGACCGGACATAGGCCCCTATAGGGGCCGGCTTGCCGGCGAAAATCGCCAACGATAATGCGGGGTGCCAGGTGCCCCGCGCCGCGCTCAGGTTTTTCGCCAGCAAGCTGGCTCCTACACGTGATCGGGATCACTTCCAGAAATTTATATTGCGCACAAAACATTTGCGCGATACATTTACCTCGCACTTACTTAGTGCACTAAATTTTAGCGCAAATAAATACGAGGAAAACCCCATGCAAACCCTCTATACCGCTGTAGCCACCGCCACCGGCGGCCGTGATGGTCGCGCCGTTTCCAGCGACAACATCCTCGACGTCAAGCTCGCCACCCCAAAAGAGCTGGGCGGCGCCGGCGGCCAGGCCACCAACCCGGAACAACTGTTCGCCGCTGGCTACTCGGCCTGCTTTATCGGTGCCCTGAAATTCGTCGCCAGCCAGAGCAAACGCAAAATTCCCGATGACGCCTCAATCACTGCCCATGTAGGCATCGGCCAGATCCCCGGTGGTTTTGGCCTGGACATCGACCTTCACGTATCCCTGCCCGGCCTGGCCGCGGATGAGGCACAAAGCCTGGTGGATGCCGCACACCAGGTCTGCCCGTACTCCAATGCCACTCGTGGCAATGTCGATGTGCGCTTGCATATCACTGTGTGACGGGAAAACAGGCATAAAAAAACCCGACTCTTGGTCGGGTTTTTATCAGTAACGCCAGAATTACTTCTTGGCGCGACCTTTGTACGAACCACCTTCGCGGGTGTCGATCTCGATCATATCGTCGATTTCGATAAAATCAGCCACTTGCAGTTCGGTACCGTTAGCCAGCTTGGCAGACTTCATCACTTTGCCCGAAGTGTCACCGCGAGCGGAACCTTCGGTGTAGGCAACCTTACGCACGATGGTGGTCGGCAGCTCTACGGAAACCAGGCGATCTTCGAAGAAGATGGCTTCGCAAACGTCGGTCATGCCTTCTTCCACGAACGGCAGAACGGCTTCGATATCTTCAGCGTTCAGCTCGTACATGGTGTAGTCGGTGGTGTCCATGAACGTGTAGGTGTCGCCGCTGATGAAGGACAGGGTCGCTTCCTTGCGGTCGAGGATCACGTCGTCCAGCTTGTCATCGGCGCTGTATACGGTTTCGGTCTTGTAACCGGTCAGCAGGTTCTTCAGCTTGGTCTTCATGATTGCGCTGTTACGACCAGACTTGGTGAACTCAGCTTTCTGAACCAACCAAGGGTCGTTGTCGATACGGATCACGGTACCGGGTTTCAGTTCTTTACCAGTTTTCATTACGAATATCCGAAATTTGGATGGGATTTACAAAAATCAAGGTCGCGTATCATATCCAATTTTCATAAAACTGTACCAGCGCCGTCGCAAGATCGGCTTGCAAGGCCTGTTCCAGACACCATTTCTCGGCGTGTGCGGTCAGTTCCGGCCAATGTTCAAGCAGCATTTTCCAGCTTGAGGCCATATCGCTGTCCGTGTTCCAGGCTTGCCATAGGGCAATCAGCGCAGCTTTCGCCGGTGCAGACAGGTCCTGGGTGTAGAGCGTGAGAAAGGCATCGAGCTTGTCCAGGTGAATGTCGTCATCCTGGCGGTAGATATGCCATAGCAACGGACGTCCTGCCCACTGCGCCCGCACAAAGGAGTCTTCGCCGCGTACTGCGTTGAAATCGCAGCACCACAGCAGGTGGTCGTATTGCTCCTGTCGCACAAACGGCAGCACCTGTACCGTCAGGGTACCGCGCAGATGAACATCCCCCGCTGCCAACGTCTCGATACCCAACCAGCGTTGCACGTCGCCAAGGATGCGCCCTTCCGGCACCAGCAAATGAGTGGCTTGCCCGTCAGCCGCCAACACATCCAGCCAACTGGCCAGGCCGGCGTTTTCATAGGCAAACAGCGAAATCAAACGCGCGCCCTTTGCGGGAAAGACGCCAAGCGCTTGCAGGAATTGTTGCCGGGCCTGCCGGTCACGCTCAAAGGCCTGCCGCTGTTCGATCAGCCCGGCCTCACGCAGCAAGCCGCCCGTACCAGGACGAAATCCGGGAAAGAAGAAATACTTTTGCACGCCCTTGAACTTCACCGACGGCAGGCCGTGGCAACCGACTACCCATTCTTCGGCACTCAAATAGTCGAGGTTCATCCACAGTGGCGGATGCTCACGCCCAGCCATGGCCTCCATGTAGTCATGGGGCAATTGGCAGGCAAATGCGGCGATCACCACATCGGCTGCCGTCGTCGCAACCCACTCCTGCGACCAGTGACGGACATCGACGCCCTCTTGCCACTGCTGGTCCAACTGCACATCCACCTCTGGGCACATGCGTTCGAACGCCCGCAAATCATCGACCCACAAGCGCACCACGCAGGCGTGTTCCGCTGCCAATTGCCGGGCCAGGCGCCAGGTCACGCCGATGTCGCCGTAGTTATCGACGACGCTGCAAAAAATATCCCAGCGGGCTTTCATTCCGGGCTCCATCATTCAAAGGCTCGATTGTCCGCATAAATGCTGCCATGCAGAAGGGTTGATCGCGATTATTCTGCACGCCGGCTGTGCGACAATCCGCAACTCACCGCAACCGCCCGCCAGGAGGCCGCCATGTCCGATCGCCCGCTGTCGATGTTCAAACTCAGTATTGCCGTGGCCCTGGGCCTGTGGCTGGGCTTTGTCGCCATCGCGCTGACAGGCTGGCTGGCCTCACGCTACCTGTTTGAACAGCCCGTGGCCCAGGTCGTGCAACAGTTGGGCAAGCCGCCTGCCGTGGCGCCGGAACCGCCGAACCAAATGTTTGAGCAATACCAGCAAAACCTGCACAAGCAGGAGCAACAACAGGCGCTGGAGCAGGCGCACGCCAACCCGCGCAACCTGTCCAACCCCAAATGCCAGTTCTGGCTCCAGCAGGACCAGAATGCCCCCAGCGACAAGAGCCGGGCCAACGTCCTGCAATTTTGTGATTGAGCCGCAAGCCCCCATGAATAAACACGCCGTCCTCCAGTTGATCCTGGAAAAACTCGCAGCCGACCTGGATGTGGCCCAACGCGCCGCGCAAACCGCCTACGAAACCGCGACCCACGAAGAAAATATCGCCGAGAACAAATACGACACCCTGGGCCTGGAGGCGTCTTACCTTGCCGCCGGACAGGCCAAGCGCGTCGAGGAGATCAAACAGTCACTGGTGCTGTGCCAGAACCTCAACCTGCGGCCCTACGATGAGCAGCGGGGTATCGAAGTGGGCGCCCTGCTCGGCCTGGAAGACAACAACGGTCGCCAGCAATGGCTGTTCCTCGCACCGGATGCGGCAGGTTTGAAAGTCTACGTGGTGGGGCAGTTGGTGACCGTCATCACCCCTCGCTCGCCGCTGGGCAAAAGCCTGCTGGGCAAGTTCGAAGGGGATGAGGTGGAGATTCTGGTGGCGGGCGCCCGGCAACTGTTCACCGTGACCGAGGCCCGCTGAGCCGATCAGTGAACCGGCAGTTCAACGCCGTCGAACAGTTCTTCCAGTTCCTGCTTGTTGTGGCACTGGATCGCCTTGGCCATGACTTCACGGGTCAGGTGCGGAGCGAACTTCTCGATGAAGTCGCACATGAAGCCGCGCAGGAACGTGCCACGACGAAAGCCTATCTTGGTCACGCTGGACTCGAACAGTTCGCTGGCATCGAGCACCACCAGGTCGCTGTCGAGCTTGGTATCGACCGCCATCTTGGCCACGATGCCGACGCCCAGGCCCAGGCGCACGTAAGTCTTGATCACGTCTGCGTCAGCGGCGGTGAACACCACTTTGGGCGTGAGGCCGCGATGGCTGAAAGCTTCGTCGAGTTTGGAGCGGCCGGTGAAACCGAATACATAAGTCACGATCGGGTATTCGGCCAGGGCTTCAAGGGTCAGCTTCGGCAGCTTGGCCAGTGGGTGGCCCTGGGGGACCACTACACAGCGGTTCCAGCGATAGCACGGCATCATCACCAGGTCACCGAACAGCTCCAGGGCTTCAGTGGCGATGGCGAAGTCGACGGTGCCGTCAGCCGCCATTTCGGCGATCTGCATCGGCGAGCCCTGGTGCATGTGCAAAGCCACGTCCGGGTACTGCTTGATGAACGAGCTGATCACCGGCGGCAGCGCGTAACGGGCCTGGGTGTGGGTGGTGGCGATCGACAGGGTGCCTTTTTTCTCGTTGGAGAATTCCTGGGCGATCTGCTTGATGCTTTCTACCTTGCGCAGGATTTCGCCGGCCGTGGTGATGATGCGCTCACCGGCAGGCGTGACGCGGGTCAGGTGTTTGCCGCTGCGGGCGAACACTTCGACGCCCAGTTCGTCTTCCAGCAGGCGGATCTGTTTACTGATACCCGGTTGCGAGGTGTAGAGGCTTTGAGCCGTGGCGGAAACGTTGAGGTCGTGGTGCGCCACTTCCCAGATGTAGCGCAGTTGTTGAAGCTTCATATGTGTCCCTCAAAGCAGATAGACGCCACGGATATCAGCGACGGTATATAACTATATTAAAGGTCTGAATGATAAATCTAGAACTTTTTATCGTTTACGCCCCATCACACATCATCACTGCGCCGACGCTGCAGTAAAGGCACCAGATACACCGGCACCTGGGATAGCTGCAACACTCGCGCCGCAGTACGTCCCAGTGGGGTCGAGATCCCTGTGCCCTGGCTATGACTTCCTACGATCAACAAATCGACCGAGAGTTTCTGCGCCTGGTCGAGAATCACTTGGGCAGGATCCCCCTGGATCACCCGCACCGAACGAATCACCTGCAAGTCCTGCTCACCGTCCTGCAACTCTTCACGGAAACTGTCCAGCACTCGCTGCTCGATACTGGCCATCACCGTGCTCAGCCCCTGGCTCTGCCATTCGCTCAAGGCCTGCTCATCCAGGTAGGTCTGCAACACCGACTCTGCGAACAGCCCGATAGGCTCTACCACATGAATCACGTACAGATCCGCCTTGAACGTTCGCGCCATCGCCAGCGCATGCTGCATCACGTAAGGCGCATACACACCCAGGTCTGAGGCATACAACATCGACCGAATCATAGAACCTCCTGGACTGCCAGGATGGCGGGGATTGCTTCAGCTTAGCAGCGCCTTTGCGACTGTGATGAACTTAGCTCTCGACCTGGACTTTCGGCTCATTGCTCACGCCATGGGGCACGTGCCCGGTGGCCACCACCGCCCTGGCTTTCTCGCAATGGCCAGCCTGGTCGTCAAAAAAAACATCGGCGGCGAACGCCTCAAGGAACGCCGATTTTTCCAGCCCCCCGAGAAACAGCGACTCGTCCAAGCGGATATCCCACTCACGCAAGGTGCGGATCACCCGCTCGTGGGACGGCGCCGAACGCGCCGTCACCAGCGCCGTGCGAATCGGACATGACTCATCGGGGAACTCGCGCTGCAACAGATTGAGCGCCGCCAGGAAGCCTTTGAAGGGCCCACCACGCAGCGGTTCACGGGCCGACTGCCGCTCGCTGGCCTGGAACGCTTCCAGGCCGCCGGTTTGGTAGACACGCTCGGACTCGTCGGAAAACAGCACCGCGTCGCCATCAAAAGCAATCCGCAACTCAGCACTGGAGGCCCGCCGCGTACCGCCGGACAAAATAGTCGCTGCCGCAAAACCTTCGTCCAGCGCACTGCGCACATCTTCGGCGTGGGTCGAAAGGAACAGGTGACTGCCAAACGCGGCCAGGTAAGGGTGAGGGTTACGCCCACCGACAAACGCCGCACGGGAAATATCCAGGCCGTAATGCTGGATCGAATTGAACACACGCAAACCGGTGTCGGCACTGTTGCGCGACACCAGCACCACTTCGACCCGCGCCCGCCCGAGACTGGCGTTCAGGCTCAGGAGTTTCTTGACCAAGGCAAAGGCTTCTCCCGGCTCAAGGATTTCTTCCTCGTGCTCAATCTGGTATTTGCGGTACGCCTCGACGCCTTGGGACAGATAAACCTTATGGCTTTCACCCAGGTCGAACAGCGCTCGCGAGGAAATCGCCAGCACCAGTTTGTCGCTTATCCCTTTAGCCATGTCAGCTCCTCAGCCGTTGCGTCGATCGATAAAGCTCAGGGCCTGGTACAGCGCCTGCATCCGCGGCAACTCACAGCCTGCGGCCCTGGCAGCGGCCAGCGGGCGGGCGTAGATCGCGGCCAGTTCCAGCGGGCGCTGGTGCTGATGATCGTGATACATGCTTGGCCAGTAGTCCGTCAAACGCTCGGTCATGTTGAACATCTGCTCGGCGTAGCCAGGCGCGATCTCATGGCCGCACGCCCGGGCGCCCTGCACCACTTCAGCCATCAAACCCTGGATCAACTCCCGGCTGGATTCGTCGGCCATCAACGCCGAGGTGTTCGCACCGAGCAGCACCGACAGGCCGTTGTACGGCACATTCCACACCAGTTTGTGCCAGCGCGCCTGGTCCAGGTCGGGCATGGCCTGGGAGTCGATCCCGGCCTCGCGGAACAGCCCGGCGCCCTCTTCGACAATTGCCTGGCGGCGTGCAGCATCATGAGAGGCACTGCCACTGTGATAGCCAAGACTGACCCGGCCCATGGCCTGATGCTCGACAATCCCTGGCCCGGAACGGTGTACGCAGATATAACAAAGTCCACCGAGCAAATGCAGAGACTCAGGCAAATGTTCACGCAGGCCATCCTCGACACCGAGGCCATTTTGCAACAGCACGACCTTGGCACCCGGCGCCGCCACCTGGGCAATCGTCGGCGCCAACTCAACGTTACCGGTGGTTTTGGTGCCCACCAGCAGCCAATCGCAAGGCGGCATGTCGGCCGCATTGGCGTAGGCCTGGACCGGGTGCAGGCTCAAGGCCCCATGCACCGCACTATTGAGTTGCAAGCCACGCTCACTGACCGCCGCGTATTCACTGCGCAGCAGGAAATGCACGTCGAAACCGGCGCGCGCCAGCATCAACCCGTAAAAACCACCGATGGCACCGGTGCCGATAATCCCAATGCGCGGGCCAGGCTCAACTGCACTCGTCATGGCAACTCCTCTGGTTCTTGTTTGAGCGCCTCATTTATAGCCTCGCTGAGGTCGCTGGGGTTCAGGCCCACCTGCAGTGCTCCGTGGAGTTGACCCTCGCACACTACAAATAAAGCCGGCAAATGAAAGATCCCGTAGCGCGCCACCGCACCACCATTGTGCCCAGCGTCGACCCAACAGATGCGCGCCACCGGCAGGTTCCAACCGGGTATCTGCTGGCGCGCCCACCGACAACTGGAACAGCCGACGCTGGTAAACACCAGCAGCGAAGTGCCCGGTAACGCCAGTAACTGCTGGTCGATATCCAAATCCGTCAATTCAAACGCTTTCACTCGATCCACACCACGCCCTTTAACCAGGCAACACACTATCAGGCCGTACGCCACCGTGCGCAATTGCCCATTGTCGAGCCGGCGTGTACGCGCTAAGGTTCGGCTCCCCGCTGCATTTAAATCATGCTGTGCTCCGCCGCACGGGGTTCGCTGGCGGCCGGCACCCGTGACCCTGACGAGTAACACGATGGCTGATTTACCGATCAACGACCTAAACGTCGAATCCAACGAGACCCTGATCACACCCGATCAGCTCAAACGCGAAATCCCTTTGAGCGACGCTGCACTGCAGACCGTCACCAAGGGCCGCGAAGTCATTCGTGACATCCTCGACGGCACTGACCACCGCTTGTTCGTGGTGATCGGCCCTTGCTCGATCCACGACCTCAAGGCTGCCCACGAGTACGCCGAGCGCCTAAAAGTACTGGCTGCAGAAGTGTCTGACACTTTGTATCTGGTGATGCGCGTGTATTTCGAGAAGCCACGGACCACCGTCGGCTGGAAAGGCCTGATCAACGACCCGTACCTGGACGACTCGTTCAAGATCCAGGACGGCTTGCATATCGGCCGCAAGCTGCTGCTGGACCTGGCTGAAATGGGCCTGCCCACGGCCACTGAAGCCCTGGACCCGATTTCCCCGCAGTACTTGCAAGACCTGATCAGCTGGTCGGCGATCGGTGCGCGTACCACCGAATCGCAAACCCACCGCGAAATGGCCTCCGGCCTGTCTTCGGCCGTGGGCTTCAAGAACGGTACCGATGGCGGCCTGACCGTGGCGATCAATGCCTTGCAGTCGGTTTCCAGCCCACACCGCTTCCTGGGGATCAACCAGGAAGGTGGCGTGTCCATCGTCACCACCAAGGGCAACGCCTATGGCCACGTGGTACTGCGTGGCGGTAATGGCAAGCCCAACTATGATTCGGTCAGCGTGGCCCTGTGCGAGCAGGCGCTTACCAAGGCGAAAATCAAGCCGAACATCATGGTCGATTGCAGCCACGCCAACTCCAACAAGGACCCGGCCCTGCAACCGCTGGTGATGGAGAACGTGGCCAACCAGATCCTGGAAGGCAACCAGTCGATTATCGGCCTGATGGTCGAAAGTCACCTGAACTGGGGTTGCCAGGCGATCCCCAAGGATCTGGCCGACCTGCAATACGGCGTGTCGATCACCGATGCCTGCATCGACTGGTCCGCCACCGAGACGACCCTGCGCAGCATGCACGCCAAGCTCAAGGACGTATTGCCCAAACGCAAACGTACCTGACGCACACAAAAACGCCGGGCTAAGCCCGGCGTTTTTTTATGCGTGTCTATTGGCGGTCACAGCTTCGCGGCATGGCGCTGGTGGCGCTCCATGTAGCGCTCGACGTAGGAGCAGGACGGGATCACCGTGTAGCCCATGCTCTCGGCGTATTGCAGTGCTTCTTCGGTCAGCGCAGCAGCAATGCCACGTCCACGCAGGGCATTGGGCACAAACGTGCGGTAAATATCCAGGGTCTGCTTCCCCAGGTCCATGTAGGTCAGATAGGCACGATGACCGTCCACATTGGTCTCGAACTGATGACCAGCCTGGTCATGGTGGATGGACAACGCCTCGCTCATCACTACTCCTCGCGGGTCTTGGTTTCTGACCCCTACCTTACCGATGTTTTTCCGGCGAAGGAACATCTACGCCACCCCGTGCCGGTTTCGACAACGAGAAAAGCCCTACAGCACTCACGGCCCGCACCCAGGAATAGTAGGCACCAATCCTGTCATTGCTCAAGGGACGCTTGTCATCCATGGGGCTGGCGGACATAGAAAGGGCTGATCGAGCATCCGCTGATCGATAGCCTGAACATTGCCGGCAGTTGAAGCTTGAGACGAACAGCGGCTCTTAAAGTCACCTCTACATGCGCAAAAGATGCCCGTCAGCGCCAGGAAAATCTGAACAATAGTGTTCGCCTTGATATATAAATTGACTTGCGCTTACAACGTTTAACACTTGCCAGCTGGCGCTTTCAGCCTGGATCCAATCTTTGACTGTGCAGCAAAGACTGGACAATTTTTATACAAACTCGCTAAAGATTAGCCAAAATAGATTCGGTACAAGAATTTTTTTTGCTTCTTGCGCTACGTCAGTTTACTTACTACAAGTAATGGGTAGTATGTACGCCGGCTATTAGCTCACTCTGAGATAGTAGCCATTAAATAGAAAGTCCTTGAAGGGGAACACGATGAACAACGTTCTGAAATTCTCTGCTCTGGCTCTGGCCGCAGTTCTGGCTACCGGTTGCAGCAGCGTCTCCAAAGAAACCGAAGCTCGTCTGACTGCAACTGAAGACGCAGCAGCTCGCTCCCAGGCCCGTGCAGACGAAGCCTACCGTAAAGCTGATGAAGCTCTGGCTGCTGCTCAAAAAGCACAACAGACTGCTGATGAAGCTAACGAGCGCGCTCTGCGCATGCTTGAAAAAGCTAGCCGCAAGTAATAATCCCTCGGGATTGTTATCAAGCCGATCCATTTTTGGATCGGCTTTTTATTGCCCGCAATTGGGCTCCGGATCCCAGGCAATAAAAAGCCCGCCAGGGAATAATCCGTGGCGGGCTTCTATTGGGTGACGTTATTGCAGCAAGTCGCCCGGTGCGCTGGTGACCATAGGTGCCTCGCCCGGCTCGCCGATTTGCGCCGGCAAGCCATCTTCGGCCGCCACTACATCACGCACCTCATCCCAATTGACCCGCAGGTTGTTGGCCAGGTCTTCGCGCTTGAGCATCGCATTGATGACGGCCGTGTGCTTGTCGACCACCGACGGCGTGCCATCGTCGTTCAATGGCGCATGCGCCTCCAGGTAAACCTTGCCGCCGCTGATGCCAAACTTGTAGGCATCATTGATGATACGCACAGGCGTGCCCACCGGAACCATCTTGGCCATCTCCAGCACGTTGTTGTTGAACATGCGGAAGCAGCCATGGCTGGTACGGGTACCAATGCCGAACTTCTTGTTGGAGCCATGAATCAGGTAGCCCGGCGTACCCAGGGTGAACTTGAATGGCCCCAGGGGGTTGTCGGGGCCTGCCGGCACCACGTTGGGCAACGGGTCACCGTCAGCCGCGTGCTCGGCCTTGATCGACGCAGGCGGGGTCCAGGTCGGGTTGGGGGTCTTGGCGATGATGCTGGTATGGGCAATCGGCGAGCCCCAGCCTTCGCGACCGATACCGAGCGGGAAGGTGTACACCACGTCCTGACCCTTGGGGTAGTAATACAGGCGGTACTCGGCCAGGTTGATCACGATGCCTTCCCGGGGGCCCGGCGGCAAGATGAAACGGGTCGGCAACACAATCTCGGCCCCGGTCCCCGGCAGCCAGGCATCGACACCCGGATTGGCTGCGACCATCTCCGAATAGCCCAGGTCATAAGTCACCCCCAGGTCGGCAAAGGTGTCTTCGTACTTGGCCTTGATCACCTGGACCTGACCGACAATGTCTTCACCCGGCGGTGGCAGGGGCAGTTGCAAGGCTGCAACAGGACCGGCTGCACACAAGGCAGCGAGAGACAGGCAACGGGTGACGACAGGGAGGCGCGACAACATCCGGGAAATCCTTCGCAGATCGACGGGGAGTAAAATGGCGATTGTAGCGTGTAGCGGCCCTTAAAGCTCGAAGCGCAGCTCAGGCCAGATAGGCGGTGTGCCGCGTTTTTGCGATTCGAGAATCGCCCGGCACAGGGGGCACAGGCGCTGATCCTGGAAGATCGAGCGATCCACCGAGGACCAGCGTGGCTGGGCCGGCAGCAATGTGCCACAGAGCGTGCGGTCGATGGTGCCGCCCAGCTCCAACTGGCGCGTCACCAGATGCACCTTCACTTCCTGGCAGGCGAACAGATCCAACTGCTCGTCGGGCTCGATCAGTTGGTAGGCAAACAGGGACCAGGCAGGACGCGACGACATCGGGGGCTCCAAATCGGGGGCGCCACCTTAGCCGAAAGACCGCTGCTAGAAAAGCGTCATAACAGCGGTTTTAGCGTCGGCCAGACATTTTCCAGCAACTTGACCTGGGCGCCGACTGCCGGGTGGATTCCGTCGGCCTGCATCATTTCGGGATGACCACCGATTCCCTCCAGGAAAAACGGGACCAACGGGACCTTTTGCACCTCGGACACATCACCATAGACCCTGGCAAAGGCCTCGGTGTAACGCTTCCCATAATTGGGTGGCAATTGCATGCCCAACAGCAGCACCTTGGCACCACTGGCCTTGGACTTCTCGATCATCGAAGCAAGATTTTGTTGCAATTGCGTTGGCAGTTGCCCGCGCAGTCCATCATTGCCGCCCAGCTCAAGAATCACCAGGTCCGGCTTATGCTCTGCAAGTGCCGCCGGCAGCCGCGCGAGGCCACCAGCACTGGTGTCGCCGCTGATGGAAGCATTGACCACCTTATCGTCGAAACCTTCGCTCTTGAGCCGTTGCTCCAGCAGCGCCACCCACCCTTTGCTGGTATCCAGGCCGAAACCGGCACTGATACTATCGCCAACGATCAGGACAGTACCCGCCGCTGCGTTCTGGGCCATGCACATCAGGGCCAGGCCAGCACTCAAAAACCATATTCGCATCGGATTCTCCATGGGCGCATGCATTCTCACCGCGCAGAACCTTAGCAAAGTGGTTCCTAGCGCGGAAGGTGAACTGACCATCCTGCACGAACTGAGCCTGGAACTGAACAAGGGCGATAGCCTGGCTATCGTCGGCAGCTCCGGCTCCGGAAAATCCACGCTCCTTGGCCTGCTGGCCGGGCTCGACCTGCCCAGCAGCGGTGAGGTCACCCTCGCCGGCCAGGCCCTGAGCCTCCTGGACGAAGACCAGCGGGCACGCATCCGCGCCGAACACGTCGGTTTTGTGTTCCAGTCGTTCCAATTGCTCGACAGCCTCAACGCCCTGGAAAACGTCATGCTGCCCCTGGAGCTGGACGGGCGCAAGGACGCCCGCGAACGCGCCCGGCACTTGCTCGAACGGGTCGGCCTGGGCCAGCGCCTGACCCATTCGCCCCGCCAGCTCTCCGGTGGCGAGCAGCAACGAGTGGCGATTGCCCGGGCGTTCGCGGCCGAACCGGACGTGCTGTTTGCCGACGAACCCACCGGCAATCTCGACAGCCATACCGGCGAGCGCATCAGCGACTTGCTGTTCGAACTCAATAAAGAAAACGGCACCACCCTGGTGCTGGTGACCCACGACGAGCGCCTGGCCCATCGCTGCCGACGCCTGATCCGCCTTGAAGCCGGCCTGATGGTCGAGCCCCTGGAGCCTTGATGGCACGCCTGCCGCTGTTGCGCCTGTTCAGCCTTGCCCTGCGCCAATTGCTGCGTGATGCCCGCGCCGGTGAGTTGCGCGTGCTGTTCTTCGCCCTGCTGGTGGCAGTGGCCGCCAGCACTGCCATCGGTTATTTCGGTGCGCGGCTTAACGGCGCCATGCTGTTGCGCGCCACCGAGTTCCTCGGCGCCGACCTGGTGCTGGAGGGCAGCTCCCCCGCCCGTTCCGAGCAGGTAGCCAGCGGCACGCAACTGGGCCTGACGCACGCCAGGGTGGTGGAGTTCTCCAGTGTCATCGCCACCGACAACGGCATTCAGCTTTCGAGTATCAAGGCGGTCAACGAGCAATACCCGCTACGCGGCCAACTGAAAAGCGCGGCTGAACCGTTCGCACAAGAGACCTCGGGCGGCGGCCCGAAACCCGGCGAGGCCTGGGTCGAGGCGCGCCTGTTGACCGCACTGGACTTGAAAATCGGCGACAGTATCGACGTCGGCATGAAAGCCCTGCGCATGACCCGCGTCCTCACCTATGAGCCGGATCGGGCCGGCAACCTCTACAGCCTCACCCCACGGGTGATGATCAACCTGGCCGACCTTGAGGCCACCGGCGTGGTCCAGCCAGGCAGCCGCGTCAGCTACCGCGAGCTGTGGCGCGCGCCGCCAGCCAGTACCACCCTGCAAACCTACCGCGACCAGATAACACCTGGCCTGGCGGCCAACCAGCGCCTGCAGGATGCACGGGACGGCAACCAGCAAATCGGTGGCGCCCTGGGCAAGGCCGAGCGCTACCTGAACATGGCCAGCCTGGTCGCCGTGCTGCTGTCCGGAGTGGCCGTGGCCCTGTCGGCGAACCGCTTTGCCAGCCGCCGCTTCGACGCCAGTGCGCTGTTGCGATGCCTGGGCCTGTCGCGGCGCGAAACCATGCTGCTGTTCAGCCTGCAACTGACCGTCCTGGGCTTGCTGGCCAGCCTCGCCGGTGCGGCACTGGGCTGGCTGGCGCAGTTGGGTCTGTTTTACCTGTTGCACGATCTGCTGCCGGCAGATGTCCCGCCTGGCGGATTGCTGCCAGCCGTCGCCGGCATCGGTACCGGGCTGGTGGCCCTGGCCGGTTTTGCCCTGCCGCCCCTGGCGGCCCTGGGCCGCGTACCACCGCTGCGGGTTCTACGGCGCGACCTGCTGCCGATCCCCTCCAGCACCTGGATGGTGTATGGCGCGGCATTGTTTGCCCTGGGCCTGATCATGTGGCGCCTGAGCCTGGACCTGGTGCTGACCTTCGCGCTGTTGGGCGGCGGGGTTATCGCCGCCCTGATCCTCGGCGGCCTGCTCCTGCTGCTATTGCAAAGCCTGCGCCGCCTGCTGGCGCGTGCAGCCCTGCCCTGGCGCCTGGGGCTGGGCCAGTTATTGCGCCACCCGTTGGCGGCGGCGGGCCAGTCCCTGGCGTTCGGCCTGATCCTGCTGTCGATGGGGTTGATCGCCCTGCTGCGTGGCGAACTGCTGGACACCTGGCAGAACCAACTGCCCAAGGATGCCCCCAACTATTTCGCGCTCAACATACTGCCAGCCGACAAGGACGCCTTCGGGGCCCGCCTGCTGGAGTTGCAAGCGCAGGCAGCGCCCTTGTATCCGGTGGTACCAGGACGCCTGATCAGCATCAACGGCGAACCCGTGCAGGAAATTGTCAGCAAGGACTCCAGTGGCGATCGGGCGATACAGCGGGACTTGAGCCTGACCTGGGCCGCCAACCTGCCCCCGGGCAACACCCTGACATCAGGCACCTGGTGGGCGGATCAGCCGAAGGATGAGATACCTGGCGTCTCGGTAGAAACCAAGGTCGCCGAAAGCCTCAAGCTCAAGCTCAACGACCACCTGGTCTTCACCGTTGGCGGGGAAAACCGTGAGGCCCGGGTCACCAGCCTGCGGGAGATCAACTGGGACAACTTCCAACCCAACTTCTTCATGATCTTTCAACCTGGCACCCTGAAGGACCTGCCGGCCACGTACCTGACCAGCTTCTACTTGGCCGCCGGCCATGACCAGCAGATCGTCGACCTGTCCCGGGCCTTCCCGGCAGTCACGATCCTGCAGGTCGAGGCGCTGCTGGCCCAACTGCGCAGCATCCTGGCCCAGGTCACGCTGGCCGTGGAGTATGTGCTGCTGTTTGTCCTGGCGGCAGGCATGGCGGTGCTGTTCTCCGGCCTGCAGGCCACCCTGGACGAACGCATCCGCCAGGGCGCCTTGTTGCGCGCCCTGGGGGCGGAGCGCAAGTTGCTGGTCAAGGCCCGGCGTATCGAGTTTGGCCTATTGGGAGCGGTCAGTGGGCTGTTGGCGGCGCTGGGGACCGAGTTAGTGACCCTGGTGCTGTATCGCTATGCATTCGACCTGGTCTGGCACCCTCATCCCTGGCTGTTGGTGCTTCCGGTGATTGGTGCGGTCTTGATCGGCGGTGCGGGGGTGTTCGGTACACGCCGTGCGCTGAACGCCAGCCCGCTGACAGTATTGCGCGAAGGTTGAAACAAAAAAGCCGGCTCCCCTGTGGGAGCCGGCTCACTGCATCACGGCGTTCTTCCTCGCGCCATCGCCGGCAAGCCGGCGCCTACCTGATGTACTCGATGCCAGTGATCCACCAGCACATTTCGCCGCCGGGCGTCTGCACAATGGCCTCATCGTCCACCTCTTTGCGCAGCAAGGCCCTGGCCATGGGTGAGTCGATGGAGATGTAATCCATGCGCTCATAAATTTCGTCATAGCCCACGATCCGAAAACGCTTGGTATCGCCCTGCTCGTTCTCGATATCCACCCAGGCTCCGAAGAACACCTTGCCCTCCTGCTCGGGCATGTATTCCACCACCCGCATATCTTCCAGGCGCTTGCGCAGGTAACGCACCCGGCGGTCGATTTCGCGCAGCAGCTTTTTGTTGTACTGGTAGTCGGCGTTTTCACTACGGTCTCCCAGCGAGGCAGCCCAAGTGACCTTGCGTGTTGTATCAGGACGCTTTTCTCGCCACAGGTAATCAAGCTCTTTCTTCAGCGCCTCATGACCTTCTTTGGTAATCAGCTTGGTACTCAAAAGCGTCACATCCCCAGGAAATGCCTATCGGTTCAAACCACCTCAGCATCAGCTAAAGATGCGCTGGCTGCCTGACGGCAATCGGTAGGCCTTGATGATAAATGAACGCCAGAAAGTAGCCAGGCCTGATTCCCCCAGGTCAATCAGAACCAGACACACTGCCTGCATCCGCATCCTGTTGTCGGTCGACTTTTTCAACAGGAAACAAGGTTCCGTCCAGACGATAAAGCAACCCCTTCAGATCGCCCCTGAAGCCTGATAACTGCCCCAGTCCGGTCGCCAATTGCTCAGCCTGTTGCTGGGATGCCCTATCCAACGCTTGTAGCCTGAACGACTCATCCTCCAGTTGGCGGGCCCACCCCTCCAGGCGGCGTTGTTCTGCCTGTTGCAACTGCGCATCCTGGGACAGATGCTCCTCACGCCCATTCAAGGCTTCGGTTCGCTGTTGCAAGGCCACCTCCAATGCGGCCAGCTGTTGATTGGCCTGCTCCAGTGCGGCTTTTTCCCGTAGCAGCTGACTTCTGTGCTGCTCAAGCTCCTCCTGCTGCTGGAACACTGCACGCTTTTGTTGCGTCAACTCTTGCGCCACACGGGCAAGATTGGTCAGCGTGGTGTCCACTTCAAGCAGGGATGACTGCTCCCGGGCCACGACTGGCGAAACGACTTCTGGCGACGTAACAGGCTGCTGCTGCACTCGCGGAGCGGGTACCTGCGGCACCACTCCCTTAGGCGGGGAAGGCAATGTGTCAGCAGGCGCTGCCACCGGCAAGACAACTGACGGTTCTTCATCCGCCCCCTGCCCCACAACCTCAGTGCCATCTGCCGTACCGGGTGGCGACACCATTTTTGACGAGAAACGAATAGACGGCACAATCAACTCGGTACTCTCAATCGCAGGCAGACCAATGACTGAAGTCCCAAGGGTGATCACCTTCATCACCAGTGCCTTCTTGATCATCAGCGAGTGGTGATCCTCAGGTCTGGCCGTCGGTAGCTTGCTGCCCTTCAGGTCAATGAAATGATAAGGCACTTGTGACGCTGAGGTATTTCCATCCTTGACACCGGACCCCGTGGCCAGGGTGATGATCTGCTTGAGGACGCTCATCGCCAGTTGCAGGCTCTCCTTGGACTCGATACCGCCAAGAAAATACCGCTCGGTCTTTTTACGCAAGGCGGCGATATAGACCCGAGAACTCCCTGGCTCAACCTCTTCGTCCAGGCTATAGACAAGAAAATTCGAAGCGATTTGCGGTATCGCAAAACAACAGAGCAGTGCACCGTTGACCGGGGAATCATGACCAGAGTGTTCAAGAACAAGAGTACGTAGAAGCATCATGAGTGTCGGACTCCATTACGGTAGTACTTCATATACACGCCATCTATCAAATCAAAAAACATCAAGAGCAACACAATTGTTTCAGCGAGTGATTGAGCTACATGTAGGAATTACCTTATTTCAGCATTTCAGCGTTTCCAAGCCCCCCCATTGAACGTACCATTTTTTAACAAAGCTGCACCTGAAACACTTAATCAATACTTTTCACCATCAACCCTCGGCAATTTCCAACCTGATCACACAGGCTACTGAGATCACCGAATACTCAGCGTGTCCCGGCAAACAACCAAGTAGAAAAACCCAATGATCGAAATAAAAAATCTAACAAAAAAAACAGGACGAGCGATTGCAATCGACAACTTGACATTTAGCGCCCGCCCTCAGGAGTGTCTAGGACTGTTTGGACATGACGGCGCAGGAAAAAGTACGCTCCTCAAATTGCTCTCAGGCGCAATCCCGGCAACTTCAGGCACGATAAAAATATATGACACAGATATCTCTAACCACCCCATAAAGGCAAAAAAAATAATAGGCTACCAGCCTGAATCGGCACTCGGCCATGGCAATATGAAGGTAAAAAGTTTTCTGGGCTACATGGCCGAAGTTCGTGGGTTTCATGGCCAGGAAAAGCGCAAGATGGTCGATCGGACGATCACCCGCCTGGAGCTTTGGCGAGTACTTGACTCACCTATCACAGCCCTTCCGCCAGGGCACCGGCGCAAAGTGGCGCTGGCCCAAGCCATCCTGCATACCCCCAAGCTACTGTTGCTCGATGAACCTACAGAAGGCCTGGACCCCCTGCAAAAACAAAAGATCGGGGCGCTTATCCAATCGTTGACCGAAGATATGACGGTCATTATTGCCTCACGCAATCCCGAAGAATTCTCCTGTATCTGCCAGCGGGCGCTGGTTCTGGTCGAGGGTCGATTGCTGGCCGATGCCCCCGTCACCGAGTTACAGCGTAGCTCGCGCCATTACCAGGCGATCACCCTGGCCGCCGATACCCCCCTGGACCTCCTGGCGCTGGCTGTGCTTCCGGGGGTAGCTGGCATCGAAGAAGACCGGCATGCCCACGGCAGCGTGACGGTACTCGCGATGCCGGGGCAAATCATCTATCCACATGTCAATGCCCTGGTCGCCAACCGCCGCTGGAAGATCAATACCTTGAGCCTTGAGCCGGGACGCCTGAGCGATGTCATCCATCATTTGAGCCAGGAGATGCCCAATTGAAACGTCTACCCGTGATATTCAAGCGGCAACTGAGTAACTACTTGTCGAACCCGGCCACTTATTTTGGTATCGTGATCTTCTTGATTGTTAACACTGCGCTCGGCTTTCATATAGGAAATTTCCTGGAAAAACCTCCAGCAAACTTACACGCTTTCTTTCAGTTCCACCCCTGGCTTTATCTTTTTTTCATTCCATTTATTTCTACACTGCTTTGGTCGGACGAGCACAAAGACAATGCGCGCTCCTTTACAAATACACTGCCAATATCAGCTCTCGAACTGACACTGGGAAAATTTCTGGCCGCCTGGAGCCTTTGCGCATTAACGCTTTCATTGAATTTCCCGCTGGTCATCGCCATTAATTACCTGGCTATGGCGGACAATTTAAGCATCCTGGCCCAATTCATAGGGAGCTGGCTACTGGCCGGTGCTTATCTTTCGTTCGCGTGCCTTGTCTGTGTCCTGGCCTATAATCGCCTTATTATTTTCGCTATCACACTCGCATTATTGTTAACAACAAGCACACTATCATCTGTACTGGATATGTTGGACCATCAGGCCCCCATCTGGGTAATTGACAGTTTGATCTCACTCAATCCGCGAATACGATTCAACGCGATAGACAACGGCCTTCTGACACTACACGACACGTCGTACTTCATAAGCATGATCATTGCCTTCCTCACCGCGACCACTCTTACTTTAAATTTCAGAAAAGGCTGAGGAAGGAAATCCCCATGAGGAACCTTATGAACTTCGGTGTGACGTTGATCGTCATCGCCTTGCTTTTTCTCGCCTTCAATCTGGTATGGGCACTGAAACTGCCCAACTATCGGTTGGACCTTTCAGAGAAAAAAATCTACACCCTGTCGCCTTCGACCGACGCCCTGCTCGCGGAACTTGAAACGCCCATGGACTTGTATTTTTTCAACGCAAGCCACCCCCGCAAGAGTGAAGCCTTGAAAAGCCATGGCGAGTACATCGCCCTGTTGCTCAAGGCCTATGAAAGTGCGTCCAAGGGCAACATTACGCTGCATCTGATTGACCCTGAACCCTTTTCAGAAGATGAGTACAAGGCCCAATTATTGGGCCTTGATAGTAAACAAGGGCTGTTTGGGCTCATCGGAACCCGTGCAAACCAAGAGCCCCAGAAAATCGAGCGGTTCGATCCCGCCCAGGTGGAATTCCTGGAGTATGAAATCAGTCACCTGATCCACAATATCGCGCGCCAGGAACAACCAGTCATCGGGTTGATCTCTGGATTAGCCATGAGTGGCAGCCAAAATGAACGCAATCAGGAAATCGCCCCACAGTGGCAGCTACTCAAGGAAATTCGCAGCCATTTCAATCTGATGAGCCTGGGCAGCGACATTTCGCGTATCCCCGGGAACGTCAGGACCTTGATGGTCGTACAGCCCGCTCGACTGCCGCAACAGACACTCTTTGCCATTGACCAGTTTGTCCTGGCAGGGGGCAAGTTGATGATGTTTGTTGACCCCTTGGATGACCTGGACTCAACCGCCGATACCTCAGGCCAGCAAAACCTGCTTGCCGCATGGGGGGTGCAGATGCAGGCGAACAAGGTATTGGCAGACAGCCGCTATGCAACCCAGGTAGTGCTTGCCGTCGGCCAGCCGCCCATACGCCATCCTGGGGCGCTCACCCTGCCCAGAGAGACGATGGCGCAGCACGATATCAGCACCTGGGGCGTTGACAGCGTAACGCTGTTAAATTCTGGTACGCTCACGCCACTGAAAAAAAGCCGCACTACATTCACCCCGCTGATCCAGAGCTCCGGGCAAGCTAGCACGTTCGATGGGGCACGCTTCGCTCAACAGGACGCATTCGACGCCATGATCAGCGAGGCTGCCACTCGCGGTCGGCAGAATGTGATCGCAGCTCGTATCGAGGGGCCCGCCTATTCTGCCTTCCCTGAAGGTATCAATGGCCAGGAAGCTGCGGTGAAAAAGGCCGCCAGGATCCATGTAGTGTTGGTTGCCGACACTGACCTGCTCAGTGACCGCATCTGGCTGGCCGCACGCACCGCCAATGGACAAAAAGCGCTGCGTTCGGGTAATGCCAGGTTTGTTCTCAATACCCTGGATAACCTGGCAGCGTCCGACGCACTAAGTGCTATCAGCCCTCGTGCAAGCGATCAGCAACAACCAGGGTTGCTGGACAGGCTGCGCAACGAGGCCGAACAGTCCTACCGAAAAAAAGCCACCCTCCTGGAACAACGCCTGGACCAAGCAGAAAAAGAATGGCAGTCGTTGAACACGCCGTCATTGATATCGGGGAGCCAGGCCATTTCCTCCAATACGATGCTGCAAGCGTTAAACAAAGAACGCCTGCGATTACGCATGGAGCTTCACACGCTGAAAAAAGACGCCTACAAGAACGTCCGCCAACTGGAGCTCATCGTGATGCTGCTCTCTATCATCACCGTTCCGCTGATAGTGAGCCTGCTCGGCCTGGGGATCTTCATCTCGCACCAACGTCGCCAACATCCGCCTGCTGCAGTGTTCTACTGAGCGTTACAGGTTAACGCCGGGTAATCAGGCCCTGGCGCGCCACACGGGTCAGGTGTCGGATGAACTCATCGGCATCCTCGGCGTTCGGCGCCTGGATCACCGCCAGATCAAAGCTGTTCGTGGCAAAACGCGCCAGGGACTCGCCGTCTTCAACAAACTGGATCAGGAAAGCCGAAGGACGACCCGTGCGCCGGGGCCAGCCATCCAGATAACGCAGCAGCGTCGGCTGGTGCTTGCCGCCAAGAAGAATTTTCGGATTGCGCTGAGTCAGGCCCGCAGTGATCGGGGCCAAGCGTACAAGAGGTCGTAGTGCATTCATCGTGTCGTGTCTCTACCTCAAAAGTCTGCGGGCAGGTGAGAGGCAACACCGAACCAGCGCTTTAGCGGTATTTCGAAACCTGGAACAGGCTTCTGTCGGGGCTGCATCGAGTCCCTGTGGCGCCCCGCAATTAGCTGTTTAAATCGGCGCATGCAGCATCCTAGAGAAGCTGGTGGGGAAGTGTCAAGAATCCCGTACAACGAAAAAGGCCCGCACGGGGCGGGCCTTTACAGGAGCGTCAGCAGGATCAATTGGCGATTGCGCGGTCGACAGACAGTTTGCCAGCCCCTTCAAACAGCACCGCCACTGTACCGCCCAGCAATGCCAGGGCGAACTCGTAGCCGTTGTTGGCCATGAACAGACCGTTGCTGATATGCACCGAGAAAATCGCCACCAGCGAGACAAAGGCCAGGCCCAGCGCTGCCGGACGCACCAGCAAACCGATGATCAGCGCCAGGCCGGCAAAGAACTCGGTACCGCCCGACAACAGTGCCATTAGAGTGCCCGGTGCCAGACCGATACTTTCCATCCACTGCGCCGTCCCCGCCAAGCCACCACCACCGAACCAGCCAAAGAGTTTTTGCGAACCGTGGGCGGCAAAAATGATGCCGACGAAAATCCGCAGTACCGTCAGGCCGTAGCCTGCGCGGGTGGACAGAATGTTTTTGATCAATGGGCTCATGCTGACAATCCTTTCAATGTAGGGGTTGGTTGGTCGCTATATTAATCAGTTTAAATAATGATAAAAGCCGAAAAAATGCCTAAATCATATCGATAATATCGATTATTTTCGCGAGACAATCTTCGCTGACACCGGCTCCAGGGAGTCCCGTTCCCGATCAAAGGCCAAGTAATACTTGTTCACGCTATTAACATAGCTGACACCGCCCATTCCGACCTGCTCCATGGCGATACGCTCCACCTGAAAGAACCACTGATTGGGGTTCAAGCCCCGGCGCCTGGCCTCGGCACGCATGCCCTGTACCCGCTCCGGCCCCATGTTGTAGGCCGCCAGCACGAACGCCATGCGCTCGCGCTCGTTGAGCTTGGGGCTGGCGAAGAACTTGCGGCGAATCAGGGCCAGGTAGCGCGCGCCCGCCTGCACATTGCTGTCCAGGGTCTGGATATTGTTGACCCCGACCCGCTGCGCGGCCGACGGGGTGATCTGCATCAGGCCCGTCGGCCCGCTGCCACTTTTCGCCGCAGGGTTGAGCGATGATTCCTTGAAGGCCAGGGCCGCCAGGTTCAACCAGTCCATGCCTTGTTCCCGGGCATGCTTTTGCAGCACCGGGCGCAGCTTTTCCAGGCGCTGGCGATCAGCCCGCGCCAGGGGATAGCGCACCTTATAGAGACGGCGATAGATACGCTGGAAAGCCACATCCTGGTCCGACGGGGTCTTGTAGGTTTTCAGGAAGCGATCAATGCTCGCCCGTAGCATCGAGGCATCCTGGCGCACGAACCAGTACTCTTCGCCCGGCTCGCTGATCGCCACTTGCCGATCAAAACGCAGCTTGGGCAGGACCTTGGACCAACGCTCGGCAATCGGTCGCTCGACAATGGTCAGATGGAAGATCCCAGCCTGGACCATCTCCAGCACATCCTCCACCGCCAGGCTGGGGTCCACCCATTCCACCTTGACCGGCGGCAGTTTGCGCAGCGCCAGTTTCTGGTTGATCTGGTTGACCGCTTCCCCCGCCGCACTGCCAGTGGTCAAGGCCAAAGTGCGCCCAGACAACTGTTCCAGCCGGGTAAACCGCCGCTCGCCCTTGAGCCCCACCAGCCACAGCGGCACATCACTGGCAATCGGGTCACTGCTGCTGATCTTGTGCGCCCCCGTCGCATCCAGCAATTCACCGGGGGCAACCAGATCGCCTTCGCCGCGAGCCAGCGCCCCCAGCAATTGGTCCTTGGCCCTGGGAATGATCTTGAGGTTGATTTCCTGGCCGTCACGGGCCCGGCCATTAAGGTAATGTTCGAAGGCGCGCAGGCGATGGTATTCAGCACCGATGGACTGCCCCTGGACTTCACCGGAACTGTTGCGACTCTGGTTGACCAGCACCCGTAACGTGCGGCTGCTGCGGATTTCGGCCAGGTCGCGGACCTTGCCCGTCTTGGTCACTTCCAGCGGCCCGTCCAGGCGCGCAACCGCCGCCGTGGGCAGGAGCAGCGTCAGGCATACCATGAGCAATGCCGAGGGTCGGATCATCCGCTCTCCGGAAAGAACAAGGCCCCATGCACCGCGCAAAACGCCACATTGGGGGACAGAAACAGAGCGCCAGAGGCGCAGACTTTGGGCGCAAGGGTGTCACAGCAGCAGCTCATCGGCCAACCACGGTGTTACTTGCGACGTTCAAAGACAGCGATAACTCGTTGTAGTTCTAGGTTTTTCTTATAAATCTACAGCTCTGATAGACTTTCCGGCCGCAGGCGGAGATAGCACCATGCAACTCATTGATATTGGCGTCAACCTGACCAACCCCAGTTTCGACGACAAACACCAGGCCGTGCTCGACCGCGCCTATGCCGCCGGCGTGGGCCAATTGGTTGTCACCGGCACCAGCGTGCAAGGCAGTGAACAGGCCCTGGAACTGTGCCAGCGTTGGGATGAAAGCGCCCAACGGCTGTTCTCCACCGCGGGCATTCACCCCCACAGCGCCAGCGATTGGAACGCCGACACCGCCCGGCAACTGCGTGACCTGCTCAGCCAGGACCGGGTACGCGCCGTGGGTGAATGCGGGCTGGATTTCAACCGTGATTTCTCACCACGGCCCCAGCAGGAAAAAGTCCTCGAAGCCCACCTGGCATTAGCCGTCGAATTGCAATTGCCGGTGTTTCTCCATGAGCGCGACGCCAATCAGCGTTTGCTGGAGATCCTGCGCGACTACCGCGATCATCTGCCCGCCGCCGTGGTGCACTGCTTCACCGGCGAGCAGCGCGCCCTGTTCAGCTACCTCGACCTTGACCTGCATATTGGTATCACCGGCTGGATCTGTGACGAACGGCGTGGGACGCACCTGCACCCGCTTGTCAGGGAAATCCCCCGGGGTCGCCTGATGCTGGAAAGCGATGCGCCCTACCTGCTGCCGCGCACCCTGCGTCCCAAACCCAAGAACGGGCGCAATGAACCCGCCTATTTACCGGAAGTCTTGCGTGAAGTGGCCCAGCACCGCGAAGAAAGCCTGGAAGACCTGGCCCAGCACAGCACCGCCTGCGCCCGCACGTTTTTCGGCCTGCCTGCGTTGGATTGACGCGGCGCATTGACCCATATCAACACCCTTTTTCCGAATAGCGGCACAATAATGGCACCTTGCCAAAACTGTTTCCGCTATCAGAGAAAACCTTCCATGGGTGCCTGGCTTAGCAATATCTCGCTGAAGTACAAATTTTGGGCCGTCAACGCGGTCGCCTTCATCACCACACTGCTGCTGGTGCTGTATGCCGTGCAGCTTGAACAACAGGCCCGCAGCCACGCCTCCCAGGCTTCGGCACAAGCCCAGGGCCGCTTGCTCGGCGCCTGGCCGGCCGGGCAGGCGCTGCCCAAGGGCGAACACTGGCTGGCGTTCCAGCGGGGCCAGGCGCCCGAACTGGCGGACCACGACCTGTCTGCCCTGAGCGAAGCCAATGGCTGGGTCGAGTTCAATCATATGCCACTGTTCGGCGACAACCCGTTGATGGGCGCCGAAGTCATCTCCCGCGCCGACGGCCAGCAAGTCGCCGTACTGGCCTATGCACCCAGCTTGAGCCAGGTGTTTACCGAACGTTTCACCCACTACGCGGTAGCGGTGCTGATCCTGATGCTGGCGATGCTCTGCGCCTCGCAGTTGCTGATCCGCTTTTTGCTCGCCCAACTCAACACCTTGAAAGACGTGATGCTGCATGTTGAGAAAACCGGCGACCTCTCGGCTCGGGTGCCCCTGGCGTGCAAGGACGAAGTCGGGCAGATGGCCAGCGCGTTCAACGCCATGCAGGCCGGCTACCAGCGGGTAGTGAGCACGGTGGCGCGCACCGCCAAACTGTTGGACGACGGTGCCGCACGCCTGGCCAGCAGCATGAATGAGGTCCAGCACGGCATGCTCGGCCAGCAAAGTGAGACCGACCAGGCCGCCACGGCGATCAATGAAATGACCGCCACCGTGTATCACATTGCCCAACACGCCGGCGCCACACGCGACCTGTCGCAGACCGCCGACACCTTGGCCGGCAGCGGCCAGGAAGTGGTGACCCGGGTCCAGCGCTCGATTGCCGGGCTGTCCACCGGCGTGCAGCAAACCGCAGAGATGATCCAGAAACTGGCCGAAGACAGTCAGAAGATCAACGGTGTGGTCGGCGTGATCCACAGCATCGCCGAACAAACCAACCTGCTGGCCCTCAACGCCGCGATTGAAGCCGCCCGCGCCGGTGAAATGGGCCGCGGCTTTGCCGTCGTCGCCGACGAAGTGCGCAACCTGGCCAAGCGCGTACAAAGCTCCACCGATGAGATCACCCGCATGGTCTCGGCCCTGCAGGCCGGCACCCGGGACGCGGTGGACTTTATGCAGGAAAGCTCCTTCAAGGCAGATGACTGTGTACAGCAAGCCCAGGAAGCCGGCGCCTCACTCGCCGAAATCACCAGCGCCGTGGCGCAGATGCGCGAGAGCAACACGCAGATTGCGGTGGCCGCCGAACAACAGAGCCACGTGGCCGAAGAGATGAACCGCGCAGTGGTGAGCATTCGTGATGTCACGGAAAACACCGTGCAACAGACCGTGGATTCCGCGACCACCAGCAACGAGCTGGCGACCCTGGCCGGCGAGTTGAACAAGGCGATCGGTCAACTGAAGTTGTGAAGTTTGCCTGCCGATCAGCCAACGCTCGCCGTTGGCGGATCCCATCAAATCGCTATAACCCCCATAGCCAACCCCAATTCGCCGCCCCTGCCCACCCAACCTAAACTCTGTTCATCGAGTATCAATGGACAGAGGATTTATCATCATGGGCAAACGTCACCCCAATCTCCCGGCCTGGCAATGGCGCGCCTACCCGCAGAACCATCAGCACCCGACCAATCTGGTGTTGCACCTGATTGCCGTGCCGCTGTTCATCGTCGGGTTTCTGCTGATTGTGTCCGGGGTGTTCAGCCTGAGCCTGGCCAGCTTTGCCATCGGCGTGATCGGCGTGTTGGCCGGCCTGGCGCTGCAACGCCATGGCCATAGCCTGGAAGCCCAGGCCAGCGAACCGTTCAGTGATCGTAAAGATGCGGTACAGCGCCTGCTGGTCGAGCAGTTCGTGACTTTTCCGCGTTTTGTCCTCAGTGGCGGCTGGTGGCAAGCCTGGCGTCAGCGCCACCGCCACTGAAGGCCACTCAGGCGAATACCACCACGGTCTGCCGGCTGATGGCGATCAACTGGCCGTCTGGCCCCCATAGCTTGGCAGCGGCATGCCCGTAGCCATCACGGGCATGCTCGATCTCGACGTGGTACTGGCACCAGTCCAGGGTCGTCAACTGCGCCAGCGGCTGGATGAACTCGATGGTCCAGGTCAGGGTGCTGCCCGGGGCAGGCCGCTTCAGGTGCGGTAGCAGGGCCGGCGGCCAGGCATCCACCAGCGCGAGGATATGCGCTTCGGTCAAGGGTTCCTCCTTCACATCCCCACGCAAACGTACCCAGCCGCCCATGTCCCGCGACTTGTTGCCGGTGAACGGCCAGCCGCCGACGCTCCAGCGCATCGCCAGGTGCCGCATGAACTCGGGGGTCGCACCTTTGATATACGGCAGTTCCTGGCACTCGTCCCAATGCTTGAAGGTCGGCGCCGGCAACGCCTGCACATCGATCTCCGAAGGGCGCGATGCGCCGAAACTGGCCTGGACCAGGGTCATGACTTCACCACCCTGCACCACTCGCCCCAGCAACTGGCTGACCGCCTTGCCTTCGCGCAGCACTTCCACTTGATAGCTGGCCGATACGTCTGGCGCCACCGGCCCGACAAAGGTCACGGCCAACGACCGCAACGGGCGGTCTGCCGGCACCTGGGCGCGCAGGGCTTCGTATTGCAAAGCGGCGACCAGCCCGCCAAACGTGGCGCGGCCCTGGGCCCACTCGGCCGGGATAGACACGTCCAACGGGTTATTACGGGCGGCGTCGAGCAAATCACTAAAGCGCATGGCGACCTCACATCAAGAAAATCGATTGTGCGATCTTAACCAGCGTGCCAGTCAGGTACAGCGCTTATTCCGGCCAAAAAACCGGACAGATAAGCCGCCGGATCAGAAACACTCCGCCGCCAGCTTATCCAGCACCCGATCCGCCTTGCCTTCGGCCTGGGCCATGGTGCGATGCCAGACCGCAACACAAGGTTGCAGATCCGCCTGATGTTCCGCCTGCGCCAGCCATTGCCAGCAGTCATGCCAATCCCCCAGCGCGCCTTGGGCGGACTTGAGACGGGACATGGCCTTGGCCGGCAATTGCCCCAATTGCGGATAAGCCTCGGCCGCGTAACGCACGCGCTTGATCAATAAGCGCAGGCGATGGCGGTCGTGACCGGGATCGTGCAGGGCCTCATCGAGGGTTTGCCACTGCTTGGCCAACCGCTTTTCGATGCGCGCCTGCAGCCCCTTGAGCAATTTTTGGTGATCGGACGCGCGGATAAAGCGGGGAAAGGCATCCAGGATCAGCAGCAGGTGTGCGACTTGCGGGCTGTGCGCCACCTGTCGATAGGTTTGTGGCTGCTGGCGCAGGCGCCGCGCCGCCGCTTCGTGATAGCCGTGCTGCTGCAAGTACGCCGCCAGCACTTCACGGTCGCGCAGTGGCGTGGTCAATTGGCCGACCGCGCTGGCGGCCGCTTCCAGTTGCTCGACACCGGGCAGCCCGCGCAAGGGCCGCAACAGGCTGCGCAGGCGCCGCACGGTGGTGCGCAAGTCGTGCAACGCCTCGTCATCGGTCACCGCCGCCAGGCGTGCCTGGCAACTCAACAATCCGACTTCCAGGCCAATGACCTGGGCGACCAACTGATCCACCAACGCCGACATGCTGCTTCCCCTGTTAAACAACGTCCATACGCCTGCGCAAAACAGGCGCCTGGAACCACCTTAACCACTACCCCGGCGTGTTGCGCTGACTCGGATCAACGCCCGGCGCGCGACTCACGGATATAGAAACGGGCTTTTTGCGCTTTACTGGCGCACCCTTCGAACGCTTCGAATTGTTGCTGGGTCTTGGCGCCGGTCAGCAACGACAGGGCCTTGGAATAGCTGACCGTCCCGGCAAAACCTTCAGCCTTGGCCAAGTCCAGCTCACGCCAGGCAGAATCCAACTGGCTGCCACAACTATCGCGATAAGCCGTTTTACCAGCACAACCGGCCAAGGCCAGTACGATCACAGGCAAACACATCCAGGCTTTCATCAATGACACCTCAAGAAAAGAAAACAGTCGTGGGATGTAGACGTTGCCTACATCGAAAAGTGCCTTATCACACAGCCTGAAATGCCCAGCGCCGATGGCCAAAGCATACCCGAGCAAATAGCTCGGCTTCTGAAAATAATCACTCTTGTCAGCTAGGATTGAAGCAGCCCCCTCGATGGGTGCATTGTGGACAGCTGTTTTGCGAAGGATTCGGTCATGAAAAAACGTGTTGCATTGGTCCTGGGCTCCGGCGGTGCGCGGGGTTATGCCCATATCGGGGTGATCGAAGAGATCGAAAGACGCGGCTATGAAATCGCCTGTATCGCCGGCTGCTCCATGGGTGCGGTGGTGGGCGGGGTCTATGCGGCAGGCAAGCTTGAAGACTATCGGAACTGGATCGAAAGCCTGGACTATCTGGACGTGTTGCGCCTGGTGGATGTGAGCTTTCGCCTGGGGGCGATACGCGGCGAAAAAGTCTTCGGGCAGATCCGCAAGATCGTCGGCGAGATCAATATCGAGGACCTGCGCATTCCCTACACGGCGGTGGCCACCGACCTGACCAACCAGCAGGAAATCTGGTTCCAGGAAGGCTGCCTGCACCAGGCCATGCGAGCCTCGGCGGCGATTCCCAGCCTGTTTACCCCGGTGATGCAAGGCAACCGCATGCTGGTGGACGGCGGCCTGCTCAACCCGCTGCCCATCGTGCCGGTGGTGTCGAGCCATTGCGACTTGATCATTGCGGTCAACCTCAACGCCACCAACCAGAAGCATTACAAACTGCCGGTGATCCAGCGCCCACCGGCGTTCAAAAGCCGCTTCGACAGCCTGGTGCGTTCATTGGGCTCGCACTTGCCGTTTCGGCGCAAACAAGCCGAGAACTTGTTGCTGCTGGAGCAGGAAGCGCTACAGGCGCAAGCCGCCGATATCAATCCATGGCTCGAAGGCGCCGAGCCTGAGGCCCAGCAACCGGCTGCCGCGCCGCAAGCTGCCGGCGCACCGAAATCCGCTACCGGCTCGTTCATCATCGACAACGTCGGGCCGGCGTCGCTGCTGGATTTGATCAACCAGAGTTTCGAGGTGATGCAGACATCGTTGGCGCAGTACAAGATCGCCGGTTATCCGCCGGATGTGCTGATCAACGTGCCCAAGCGGGTGTGCCGGTTCTTCGAGTTCTACAAGGCACCGGAATTGATCGCGCTGGGGCGCGAGATTGCCAGTGATACGCTGGATCGGTATGAGAGTGAGCAGGGTTGAGATCTTCGATGGGGCTTGGGGCCCTATCGCGGGCAAGCCCACTCCCACATTTAGATTTGTGAATGCATTCAAAAGGTGGGAACGGGCTTGCTCGCGATGAGGCCGGCCCAGCAACCACAATCCCTCAGCCCTCAGCCCCCAACAACCGATACCCCACCCCCGCCTCGGTCACGATAAACCGCGGCTGGGTCGGGTCATCCGCCAGTTTCTGACGCAAGTGCCCCACCACAATCCGCAGGTAGTGGCTGTCTTCGGTGTGAGTCGGCCCCCAGATATCCTTGAGCAACTGCTGCTGGGTGATCACCCGGCCGGGATGGCGCGCCAGTTGCGCCAGCACGGCATATTCCTTGCGGGTCAGGGCCACGTCGGCCCCGTCCAGCAACACCCGCCGATAGGCCAGGTCCACCGTCAACGGGCCAAACTGCAGCGCCGCCTGTTGGGCTTCTCCAGCAGGTGCCTGGCGTAACAATGCACGGACCCGGGCCAGGAACTCCTGGATGCCAAACGGCTTGGTCACATAGTCGTTGGCGCCACCGTCCAGTGCCTGGACCTTCTGCCCTTCGCTGGCACGTACCGACAACACCAGCACCGGGGCCGTCGACCATTCGCGCAAGTCGCGCAGCACCTGTTGGCCGTCCATGTCCGGCAGGCCCAGGTCCAGCACCAGCAGGTCCGGTTTGTTCAATGCCGCCTGGGCCAGTCCTTCGGCACCGGTTCCGGCCTCCAGCACTTTGTAGCCTTGGGAGGCCAGGCTGATGCGCAAGAACTTGCGGATCTGCGGCTCGTCATCAATGACCAAAATCGTCGCAGTCTGGCTCATGGTGTTCCGTCACAATCGCTAAAAAAAGATAAGAGTAGCGCACCGGGTATCACGCTTCACTGTCCAGGCTTGGCTGCGCCTGCAACGGCAGGAACAAAGTGATGCATGTGCCCCGCCCCTCGATGCCCTCGGTCACGCTGATATGCCCGCCGTGGGCACCGACCATGCCCTGGCAGATTGCCAGACCGAGCCCGGTGCCCTGGCCGCCCCGGTCGCCGCGCGCAGCGGTGTAGAACATGTCGAAAATCTTCGCCCGCTCCTCCTCGGGAATCCCCGGGCCTTCGTCACTGACCGAGAAAAACAACGCTTGCTCCGCCACGCCGGCACGCAGTTGCAAGCGGCCATGGGGCGGTGAAAAGCGCGCGGCGTTTTCCAGGACATTGACCAACGCCTGCTCGATCAAGGCGGCGTGTACATACAGCAATGGCAACTCGGCCGGCACATCGGTGCTCACCTGCAACGGCGCCAGCACCGCGCGCAAACGGCCGAGGGAACTGCCGACGATATCACCGGGCGACACCCAGTCCCGCGCCAGCTTCAAGGCGCCGTGGCCGAGACGGGTCATGTCCAGCAGGTTCTGGATATAGCGGTCCAGGCGCTCGGCTTCATCGCGAGTGCCTTCCAGCAGTTCGCGGCGATCTTCCAGGGGAATGGCTTCGCCCAGGGCCAGCAGGCTGTCGATGCTGCCACGCATGGAGGTCAGCGGCGTGCGTAAATCATGGGACACCGAAGCCAGCAAGGCACTGCGCAGTTGTTCAGTCTCGCCATGCAAACGGGCCGCCTCCAGATTCTGCGCCAACTGAGCACGGGCCAGCGCCTGGGCCAATGGCTGGCTCAAGGCCGTGAGCAGACGCCGGCGTTGACCACTGAGTTCCAGGCCGGCCTTGGGGCTGACACCGAGCAGGCCCAACGGACCATTTTCGGCGGACAACGGCCACCACCACCAACGCCCAAATGGCAAGGTCCCGGTGCCCATGCCTGCCGGCTGGTCGTGCTGCCAGGCCCAGTCGGCGGCGGCGCGCTCGGCCTCGGTGAAGGTGATCGGGCCACCGGTCTCGACCTTCCAGTCACTGAGCCCGTCGCGATTGACCAGGCACAGCTGCAAATCGCTCCAGCCCTGCAGATGATGGGCCGCTGCGCTGATCACCGCCTGGCGGTCGGTGGCGGCGGTGAGTTTTCGCGACAGGTCGAGCAGCTCGCTGGTTTCTTCCTGGGTGTCGCGCAGGGCCTGCAATTGCCGACGCTGGCGCGCAGCCAGGTTGCCGGTGAGCGCGGCCATCAGCAGGAAAAACAACAGCGTCAGCACATCTTCTTCACGCTGGATGGCGAAGGAGAAGTTCGGCGGGATAAACAAAAAGTCATAGGTCAGGAACGACAGCGCCGCACAGGCCAATGCCGGGCCCAGGCTGCTGCGAACCGCCACCAGCAGCACCGCGGCGAGGAACACCAGGGAGATATTGGGCAGCGGCAGGACACTTGATACGCCCCACGCCAACGCACTGGCCAGCACGGTCGCCAGCAGCGCCAGGGCGTAGTCGAACCACACCAGGCCTCGCACCTCGGGCAAGCGTGGTGGCACCGGCGTTTCATCGCTGTCGAGGACGTTGATTTCCAGGCCCCGGGCATTGCGCAACAAGCGCGCGGCCAAGCCGCCACCGAAGATCCTGCGCCACCAGCGCGGACGCGACTGCCCGACCAGCACCAGGCTGGCACGACGTTCGGCTGCGTGCTGGATCAACGTCTTGGCCACCTCCCCAGCACGCAACAACACCACTTCACCGCCCAGGCGCTCGGCCAATTGCTGGGCGTTTTGCAGGCGCAGCCGAGACTGTTCGTCACGCACCCGGCCGTTGTCCACATGCACCAGGCTCCAGGGCAAATGCCGGCGCTGGGCCACACGGCTGGCGTGGCGTACCAGGCGCTCGGCCTCGGCATCGCCGTCCACCCCCACCAGCAGGCGCCCGCGCACGGTGGGAGCGGCCTGGCCCAGTTGCCGATAGCCCTGGGCCAAATCGTCATCGACGTGGGCGGCGGCCGTCTGCATCGCCAACTCGCGCAGGGCCATAAGGTTGGTCTGGGTAAAGAACGCATCAATGGCGGCGCGCGCCTGCTCCGGCACGTAGACCTTGCCGTCACGCAAGCGCTCCAGCAGCTCGCGCGATGGCAGGTCGATCAGCAGCAACTCATCGGCTTCCTGCAACACCCAGTCCGGCAGGGTTTCGCGCACCTGCACGCCGGTGATGCCGCGCACCTGATCGTTAAGGCTTTCCAGGTGCTGGACGTTGACCGTGGTGAACACGTTAATGCCGGCGGAGAGCAGTTCCTGGATGTCCTGCCAGCGCTTTTCGTGGCGGCTGCCCGGGGCGTTGCTGTGGGCCAGTTCGTCCACCAGCACCAGCTTGGGCTTGGTGGCGAGCAAGCCGTCGAGGTCCATCTCTTCGAGCATCACCCCGCGGTATTCCGAGCGCAGCAACGGCTGCTGGGGCAAGCCACCGAGCAAGGCCTCGGTCTCGGCGCGGCCGTGGGTCTCGACCACCCCGGCCACCACTTTGACGCCCTGGCGCAGTTGGGTGTGGGCAGCCTGGAGCATCGCGTAGGTCTTGCCCACGCCAGGGGCGGCGCCGAGGAATACTTTGAGCCGGCCACGGCCGTGCTTGGGTAGGTCGGCTAGAAGGGCGTCGGCGCGGCCGGAGTCACTCATGTGCAAAGGTCTCTCAAGGTCAATAGAGCCATTGTAGGAGCGAGCTTGCTCGCGAAAAACCTGAGGGCGCCGCGGTTATCCAGGATGAACGCGGTGCACTTGAGCTTTTCGCGAGCAAGCTCGCTCCTACAGGGAGTTACAGCTTTTCCAGCGCCATGTTCAGCGCCAGTACATTCACCACCGGCGGCCCCACCAGCGGTTGCTCGATATGCTCGTCCATCAAGCGCTCCAGGGTCGACACCGGCAACTGCCGCGCCGCCGCCACCCGCGCCAGTTGATAGGCAATTGCCTGCGGTGGCAAGTGTGGATCAAGACCACTGCCGGAGGTCGTCAATAGCGCCAGGGGCACGGGGCCCTGGCCTGGCACCTGAATTTTAGCGGCGTCGTCAAACACCCGCGCCGCCAGCGCCGGATTGCTCGGGCCAAGGTTGCTGGCGCTGCTGGAGACGGTGGCAAACGCACCTGCCGAAGGCCGCGAGTGGAACCAACTGTCACCGGTAAATTGCTGGGCAATCAGGCTGGAACCGCGCACCTTGCCTTCGGCATCACGCACCAGGCTGCCATTGGCCTGGTCGGGAAAAGCGACCTGGGCGACGCCGGTCACCACCAGCGGATAGGCGACGCCAGTGATCAGGGTCATCAGTACCAACAGGCTTATGGCCGGACGGATCGTACTGGACATTTCATCTTCCTCAATTGATTCGTGACCTGTAGGAGCCGGCTTGCCGGCACCTACAGGGTTGGGTCAGACCAAGTGCAGCGCGGTCAGCAGCATGTCGATCGCCTTGATCCCGGCGAACGGCACCAAAAGCCCACCCACGCCATAGATCAGCAGGTTGCGCCGCAGCAACGCCGCCGCACTCGCTGCCTGCACCCGTACACCGCGCAGGGCCAGGGGGATCAGCACCACGATGATCAGCGCGTTGAACACAATCGCCGACAGAATCGCGCTCTGCGGGCTGCTCAGGTGCATCACGTTGAGCACGCCCAGTTGCGGGTAGATCGAGGCGAACAGCGCCGGCAGGATCGCGAAGTACTTGGCCACGTCGTTGGCAATCGAAAAGGTGGTCAGCGCGCCACGGGTCACCAGCAATTCCTTGCCGATCTGCACCACGTCCAGCAGCTTGGTCGGGTCGCTGTCGAGGTCGACCATGTTCGCCGCCTCGCGTGCCGCCTGGGTGCCGTCATTCATCGCCATGCCGACATCCGCCTGGGCCAGGGCCGGCGCGTCGTTGGCTCCGTCGCCACACATGGCCACCAGGCGCCCGTCGTTCTGCTCGTGACGGATACGCGCCAGTTTCTTCTCCGGCGTGGCTTCCGCCAGCACATCATCCACACCCGCTTCGGCGGCAATCGCGGCGGCGGTCAATGGGTTGTCGCCGGTCACCATCACCGTGCGGATCCCCAGCTTGCGCAACTCGGCAAAGCGCTCGCGAATGCCGGGCTTGACCACGTCCTTGAGGTGGATCGCGCCGAGCAGTTTACCGTCGGCACACACCAGCAACGGGGTGCCACCACTCTGGGCGATCTTGTCGATTTCCCGGGACAGCGCCGGCAACAGGTCCTGGCGTTTCTGGCCGATAAACGCCAGCAGCGAATCGACAGCACCTTTACGGTAAATGCGGCCTTGATAGTCCACACCGGACAAGCGCGTTTCGGCGCTGAACGGCACACCGGTCAGCTCTTGCACAGAGGGCTCGGTGTACGGATGCAGGGCACGCAGGTATTCGACGATGGATTTACCTTCGGCCGTATCGTCCGCCAGCGAGGCCAGCAGCGCACCTTCGGCCAACTCCTTGCCGTTGACGCCAGGCGCAGCATAGATGCCAGCGCAGCGCCGATTACCGAAGGTGATGGTGCCAGTCTTGTCCAGCAACAGCACATGCACGTCCCCCGCAGCTTCCACGGCGCGACCGGACTTGGCGATCACGTTGAGGCGCACCAGGCGATCCATGCCGGCGATGCCGATGGCCGACAACAGGCCACCGATGGTGGTCGGAATCAGCGTGACCAGCAGCGCCACCAGAAACACCAGCGGCAGGCTGCCATTGGCGAAATGGGCGAACGGCTGCAAGGTCACCACTACCAACAGGAAGATCAGGGTCAGGCCGATCAGCAGGATATCCAGCGCCACTTCGTTGGGGGTTTTCTGGCGCTTGGCGCCTTCGACCAGGGCGATCATGCGGTCCAGTGTCGACTCGCCAGGGTTGGCGGTGATGCGAATCACCAGCCAGTCCGAGACCAACCGGGTATTGCCGGTGACGGCCGAGCGGTCGCCGCCGGATTCGCGGATCACCGGTGCGGACTCACCGGTAATCGCCGCTTCATTGACCGCCGCGATGCCTTCGATGACTTCACCGTCGCCTGGGATCATTTCCCCGGCCGCAACCCGCACCACATCACCTTTGCGCAGGCTGGTGGCGGGCACCACCTTGAAGCTGCCATCAGCCTCTTTACGCCGAGCGCTGAGGCCCTCACTGCCGGCCTTGAGGCTGTCGGCGCGGGCCTTGCCGCGACCTTCGGCCAAGGCTTCGGCGAAGTTGGCGAACAGCACGGTGAACCACAGCCACAGGGCAATCTGCACCGCGACAAAAGTCGGTACGCTGCTGTCCGGCACCAGGCACAGCACGGTGGTGAGGATCGCGGTCAATTCGACCACCAGCATCACCGGCGAACGCTTCAACTGGCGCGGGTCCAGCTTGACGAACGCCTGGACCAGCGCCGGGCGCCACAGGGCGGAGATCGCGGTTTTCGCCGGCTCCTGAGTCTTGACCGGAGCGGCATTGTTTACAGGCATATTCATGTTCATACCCCTTAGAAGCCCATGCTCAGGTGTTCAGCGATAGGACCCAGTGCCAGCGTCGGCAGGAACGTCAGGCCGCCCACCAGCAATATGGTCACGGTCAACAACGTCACGAACAACGGGCCGTGGGTCGGGAAACTGTTCTGGCCAATCGGTGCGCTTTTCTTCATCGCCAGGCTGCCGGCCAGGGCCAGCACCGGGAGGATGTAGCCGAAGCGCCCGATCAACATGCCCAAGCCCAGCATCAGGTTGTGAAACGGCGTGTTGGCGCCAAGGCCAGCAAACGCCGAGCCGTTGTTGGCACTGGCCGAGGTGTAGGCGTACAGCAACTGGCTGAAGCCATGGGGCCCGGGGTTGGTGATGGTCGCGGCGGTAGCCGGCACGCTGGCGGCAATCGCGCTGAGCACCAGCACGCCCACGGGCATCACCAGCAGGGTCACCACCAGTAGTTGCACTTCCCGGGCCTGGAGTTTCTTGCCGAGGTATTCCGGGGTGCGACCAATCATCAAGCCGGCGAGGAATACCGCGATCAGCACGTTGAGCAACATGCCGTACATGCCGGCACCGACACCGCCGAAGATCACTTCGCCGACCATCATGTTGACCAGCGCCACCATCCCGCTCAGGGGGCTGAGGCTATCCTGCATGCCGTTGACCGAACCGTTGGACGCCGCCGTGGTAGTCACCGACCACAGCACCGTACCGGTGGTGCCGAAGCGCGCTTCCTTGCCTTCCAGCGGTGCAGTCTGCTCGACGGCCGGGTTGTTCAGGGTCGGGTTGGGCTGATACTCGGACCACAACGACACCGAGCCGCCAATCAGGAACAGCGCAAGCATGCAGCCAAGGATTGCGCGGCTCTGGCGCAGGTCCTTGACGTAGTGGCCAAAGGTGAACACCAGCGCCACCGGAATCATGATGATCGCCGCCACTTCAAACAGGTTGGCCCAGGCCGTCGGATCTTCGAACGGGTGTGCCGAGTTGACACCAAAGAAGCCACCGCCATTGGTCCCCAGTTGCTTGATCGCAATCTGGCTGGCAGCCGGGCCGAGCGGGATCACCTGATCGACGCCTTGCAGGGTCAGCGCATCAACGTAGTGGGCGAAGGTTTGCGGCACGCCCTGCCACACCAGGAACAACGCCAGTACCAGGCACAACGGCAACAGGCCATAGAGGGTGGCGCGGGTCATGTCCACCCAGAAATTGCCCAAGGTGCTGGCGGACTTACGACCAATCCCACGGCAAAGAGCGACGAGGACGGCAAGGCCAGTGGCCGCACTGACAAAGTTCTGCACGGTCAGGCCGACCATCTGGCTCAGGTAGCTGAGAGTCGCCTCACCGCTGTAGGACTGCCAGTTGGTGTTGGTCATGAAACTGACCGCGGTGTTGAACGCCTGCGTCCACTCCTGCCCGGGCAATTGCTGCGGGTTGAGGGGCAAGTAGTCCTGGAAGAGCAGGATCGCAAAGAGTAGTAAAAATCCGGCGAGGTTGAAGGCCAGCAGGGCCAACATGTACTTCTGCCAACTTTGCTCTTGCTGCGCATCGACCCCAGCCACGCGATAACAAACGCGCTCGACCGGCCCGAACACCGGCGTAAGCCAGGTGCGCTGCCCTTCCATCACCTTGTAGTAGAACCGCCCCAGAAATGGCGCCGGAACCAGCACCACGGCGAAGAAGGCGATGATCAGCCAATAGTCATAACTGTGCATAGCCGCTCCTAGCCCCGGTCCGCGCGCAACAGCGCAACCAGCAGATAAATGAACAGCGCCACGGCCAATAGCAGTGACACCCCGTCCAGAACACTCATGGAAGTTTCTCCGTCATACGGCGACTGCCGCGTATGGGGGCATTGTCCGCAGGAGTGGCGTAAAGGAACGAGGGCGAGGGGGTGGAGGGGGCGTAAAGAGGGCGTAAAGAGTGGGGCGGGCGTGAGGTTTGTGGGGCTGTTGAGACCGCTATCGCCCTACCCTGGTGCACGAAATAACGGTCTCAAACAACAGACTATCTCCCACACGACAGTTCCAGCCCTTTACGACACCCTTTTCCAAGCTGGCATGGCCGCTGCAATGTCCTGAAACATTCCAAACCGTTCAGGGAGCAACACAATGAACACACAACTCAAGCCCACCTTGGGCACCTTGCACCTGTGGGGCATCGCCGTGGGGCTGGTGATCTCCGGCGAGTACTTCGGCTGGAGCTATGGTTGGGGCGTAGCCGGGACCCTGGGTTTCCTGGTGACGTCGTTGATGGTCGCCGCCATGTACACCTGTTTCATCTTCAGCTTCACCGAACTGACCACCGCGATTCCCCACGCAGGTGGACCGTTTGCCTACAGCCGCCGGGCCTTCGGCGAGAAAGGTGGGTTGATCGCCGGGCTGGCCACCTTGATCGAGTTTGTCTTCGCCCCCCCGGCCATTGCCCTGGCCATTGGCGCCTACCTGAATGTGCAATTCCCGGCTCTGGACCCGAAACACGCGGCGGTCGGGGCTTACTTCGTGTTCATGGGGTTGAATATTCTCGGGGTCAAACTGGCCGCGACCTTCGAACTGGTGGTATGCGTACTCGCCGTGGCCGAACTGCTGGTATTCATGGGCGTGGTCGCGCCGGCCTTCAGTTTCAGTAATTTCGCCCTCAACGGCTGGGCGGGCTCCGACACCTTTGGCGCCCCGGCGATTGCCGGGATGTTCGCGGCTATCCCCTTCGCCATCTGGTTCTTCCTCGCCATCGAAGGCGCCGCCATGGCCGCCGAAGAAGCCAAGGATCCAAAACGCACGATTCCCAAGGCCTATATCAGCGGCATCCTGACCCTGGTAATCCTGGCCATGGGCGTGATGTTCTTTGCTGGCGGCGTGGGCGACTGGCGCACCCTGTCGAACATCAACGACCCATTGCCCCAGGCGATGAAAACCGTGGTGGGCGAAAACTCCGGCTGGCTGCATATGCTGGTGTGGATCGGCCTGTTTGGCCTAGTGGCCAGCTTCCACGGGATCATCCTCGGCTACTCGCGCCAGTTCTTCGCCCTGGCCCGCGCAGGCTACCTGCCCTCCTCCCTGGCCAAACTGTCGCGCTTCCAGACACCCCATCGAGCCATCATCGCCGGCGGCGTGGTGGGCATCGCCGCGATCTACAGCGATGGCCTGATCAACCTCGGCGGCATGACCCTCACCGCCGCAATGATCACCATGGCCGTGTTCAGCGCCATCGTCATGTACATCATGAGCATGCTCAGCCTGTTCAAACTGCGTAAGAGCGAACCGCTGCTGGAGCGCACCTTCCGCGCACCGGGCTACCCAATCGTGCCAGCCATTGCGCTGATCCTGGCGCTGGTCTGCCTGGTGGCCATGGCGTGGTTCAACACCTTGATCGGCCTGATCTTCCTCGGGTTCATGGCGGTAGGTTTCATCTACTTCCAACTGACCGCCCAAGACCGCGCCGATGCACCGGCAGATGCCATGTTGACCGGGCTCTAAACCAGCGAGGCAGAACGGGCCTACAATGGAACGACTGACGAACGTCGTCACTCAAAGCTGATAGTGCCGTGGGGAATCTTCCCCATGGCAGTCGGCCTCAAGGAGAGCCCTATGCCCTGGTATGCCTGGTTGATCATGGTGGTCGCCATTGGTTCGATCGTTGGTGGCTTGATGATGCTGCGTGACAGCGCCAACAAAGTGGAATTGACCGACGAACAACGCAAACGTGTCGCCGAACGCAATGCTCAGGCCGACGCCAAGGACGCGCAGGATCGCTGAAACCAACGCCCCGTGCTGACCCTTACCGGCAGCACGCCAGGCGAATCGGTTCAGATATTTTGTAATACAGCCGAGAAACAGCACCGAACCTTGGTTAATATGGCCCGATGTTTCAGAGGGCCCTCTAATGCGCTATTCACAAGATCACAAAGCTCAAACCCACCAGCGCATCATTAAAGAGGCGTCGGTTCGATTTCGCCGCGACGGCATCGGCGCCACCGGCCTGCAACCCCTGATGAAAGCCCTGAACCTGACCCATGGCGGGTTCTACGCCCACTTCAAATCCAAGGGCGAACTGGTGGAAAAGGCCCTGCAAGCCGCCGCCGCCGAACTGGACGCCCACTGCGAAATGCTCTTCAGCCAGGAACGACCGCTGGAAGCCTTCATCGACAGCTACTTGTCCGAGTGGCACCACACCTCCCCCGACCAAGGCTGCCCATTGCCCACCATGTCATCGGAACTGGGGCAGCGCGGGCAACAAAGCCCCACCACCGACACAGTCCTCGACGCCCGACTCAAGCAAATCGAAACCGCATTGGCCAGCCCCAGCGCGGACGAACAAAGCCTGGTGATCATGTCGACACTGGTAGGCGCATTGGTGCTGGCGCGTAGTGTCGACAATCCGGAACTGGCAACACGCATACTCGACGTCGTGCGGGAAAGCCTGAAAACCTCGGCCACCTCACAAACCGCAGACGAAAAAAAGACCGGTCAATGACCGGCCTCCCGCCTTGATTACTTAACCTCCAACCTGTCGCGATTCTTCTCCAGAAGTGACTTGCCGATCCCTTTCACTTCCAACAACTCATCTACCGCAGTGAACGACCCATTGGACTCGCGATAAGCGATGATCGCCTTGGCCTTGGCCGCGCCAATGCCGAACAAATCGCGGCGCAGGGTTTCAGCGTCGGCTGCGTTGAGGTTGATTTTGGGGGTTGCTTGTTCGGTTGTACTCACCTGGGCCGCGAGCGGTACCTGCGCCTCAGGCTTGGACGATGGGGCGGCGATGGCTATTACGGACAGGCTGGTGAGGACGGCAAAAACCAGGGAGGAAAAAACGGATCTACGCATTAGAGACGCTCCATGACATCAGTGGGAAAAGCAGCTTTCCGAAGCTGCCTTTCAAACTTAGGTGATGTGGGGTGGGTGTCAAAAATTGAGGTATTGCAAGATGTAGCTGCGCCCGCCTTAACGTTCAAAAATCGACAAATGGTTTCGATATTCTCTTGATTTAACTATAGATAGAACTTTTCGAGTTAAACACAGGGACGTATCATGTCCATCCGGACCTACGCATTGTCAACCTGAAGAAAAATTTTCGGCCCAGCGTCTGTAAAGAAAAACATGTACCCTGTATTTACGCGACCTGTTAAATGGAAAAAAACATGAACTTAGAATCTAAAACTGTAAGACTACGACTCATTGAAGAGAACGATGCTGGATTTGTTCTAAAGCTACGCCTCGACAAAAACTACAACCAGTTCCTGTCTTCTGTAGCCCCAAGCATTGAGGCTCAGAGAGAGTGGATCAACAAGTATAAGAGCGATGAGCAGAAAGGTGCTCAATACTACTTCATCATTGAGCGCCTTGACGGCGTACCTTGCGGCACCGTCAGACTTTATGACTTTAAAGGAAGCTCATTTTCTTGGGGCAGCTGGATTCTCAACGAAGACAAAACCAGATTTGCTGCTTTGGAAAGTGCTTTCTTGGTGTACCAGTTTGCCTTTGAACATCTTGAATTTGAAAAGTCACACTTTGAAGTTAGAAAAGGAAATGATCGAGTAATCTCATTTCACGAAAAAATGGGAGCATTCAAGACAGGTGAAACCGAACTCGACTATCTCTTTGAAATCAAAAAAGATGCTGTTAATCAAACTAAAGCCCGTCTATCGAGCAAAATATAGAACCAACTTGCCAGGCATTATGCCTGGCAACATTGACGCATACTGGCCCGCCCTAAGGCTCCAATCGACGCTGCTGGTAAATCCAGTCCACGATCTCGCCATCCGGGGCATATCCACTGACCGTATCGCGTAGCAGTTGACGGACCCTGCTGTAGTCGTCCGCATCCACCGCTGCGAGAAGCTCTGTCAGCTTGCCTTTGAGTATCTCCCAATCCAGATGATCCTCATTGGCACTCATGATCATCGGGTGCTGTGTAGCCACGACGTTGTCGCCAATCAACAGCTCCTCGTAGAGTTTTTCACCAGGACGCAACCCGGTGAACTCGATGGCGATATCCCCATGGGGATTTTTATCCGAGCGCACACTCAGACCGGACAGATGAATCATCTTCTCTGCCAGCTCGACGATTCTCACCGGCTCGCCCATATCGAGCACAAACACATCCCCGCCCTGCCCCATCGAGCCCGCCTGGATCACCAACTGGGCCGCTTCAGGAATCGTCATGAAGTAACGGGTTATCTTGGGGTGAGTGACCGTGAGCGGCCCGCCGGATTTGATCTGCTTGTGAAACAACGGAATGACCGACCCGGACGAACCCAGTACATTGCCAAAGCGAACCATGGTGAAACGGGTCTTGTTGACGCGGGAAATGTTGGCCTTGTCGCCAAACAATACGGGGGCCAACTCGCGGCTCAACGCCTGCAAGGTCAACTCGGCCAAACGCTTGGTACTGCCCATCACATTGGTTGGGCGGACAGCCTTGTCCGTGGAGATCAGTACAAAGTTGGAGACCCCGGCCTGAAGCGCCGCCTGAGCAGTATTTAATGTACCAATGACATTGTTCAGGACGCCTTCGGCAATGTTGTGCTCGACCATCGGCACATGTTTGTAGGCTGCCGCGTGGTACACCGTATCAACATGCCAGGTCTTCATCATGTCGAGCAATTTTGCCTGGTTGCGCACCGAGCCAAGGATCGGTAGCAAACGAACAGGCAGCGACTCACGGGTGATACGCTGCTCAAGCTCGGACAGGATGCTGTAAAGGTTGAATTCACTGTGCTCAAACAGCAACAAAGTCGTTGGACGCAATGCCAGGATCTGCCGACATAGCTCGGAACCAATAGAACCGCCCGCCCCCGTCACCAAAACGCTCTGCCCCTTGATGCAATGCTCCAGCAGGTCACCCTGGGCAGGCACCGCATCACGCCCGAGCAAGTCGGCAATGTCTACTTCCTGAATGTCATCGACTTTCACCCGGCCACTAGCAAGGTCCATGAAGCCCGGGACACTGCGTACGTGCAGTGGAAACCCTTCCAGCAGGCCGAGAATCTCGCGACGACGCGCACGATTGGACGACGGAATGGCCAACAGGATTTCCTGGGCCCCCGTGGCGTCGATCATCTGTTGAATATGCTTGGGCTTGAACACCTGAAGGCCCGAGATAACGCGATCAGAAATACTGCTATCGTCATCGATAAATGCCACCGGGCGCATGACCCGTCCCATGCGAAGCGCAGCAACGAGTTGATTGCCGGCAGCACCTGCACCGTAGATCGCAACCTTGGTCAGCCCATCATCGCGACTGGTAAACGGTACATGTTGGGCTGCTGCAAACCAGTCACCCAAAAAGTACTGGCGCATGGCTAGTCGCAAACCACCGATCATGATCAGGCTGAGCCACCAGTAGTTGAACACGATAGAGCGCGGCACCACATTCTCGTGATTGCTGTACCAATAGACGACAACGCCAAGAATCAGCGCCGACAGGCTGACCGCCTTGATGATTGCAATAAGCGCATCATTACCGAAGTACCGCATCACAGCGCGGTACATGCCAAAACGGATAAACAGCGGGATGGAAACGATTGGCGCGCTGATGAACAGCCATGAATGCAGGACGACGGGATTGACCAATTCATCAATCCCGAGACGAACAACAAACGCCATCCAGAGGGCGAGCCAGACCAACACGATGTCGGCAAGGACCTGGAGGATGCGCTTTTGCCTGCGAGGGAGATTCAGCAGGAATGTTCGTAATTTATCCATGTTTTTCTGACGACCTTATTACTCACAATTAAATTAAAACTCTCAACGGGCAGCTACTGCCCGCAGCTTCTGCGGACGACACGCCGCACCGGTTGAAACTAAAGTTTCATTCATGAGGCCCCCTGATCATACAGGTTACGCCAGAATGAGAAGAAAAAAGCGCTCACCAAAGCATCTATTCACGCATGCCCGCCTTGTATTTTACAGCCAACAACAACAATGGCACATAAGCGATTATTACACCCAGGGTGCCATCCAGTCCCAGTAACGTAACGCAGAGAGCCAGAGGGAAAAGCCAGACAACGTTGATAACACCAATAGACACCGTTACCGGGAGGTGCTTTCCAAATTGGCGTGAGGCGAATTGGTACGCATGGCTACGATGAGCCTCATAGACCTTGTCTCCCCGGGCCAGTCGCCGGCCCAAGGTAAAGGTAGCGTCAACTACAAAGACTCCCAGCATGATCAACCAGGCGAAAAAAAACTCACTGCCGACCCAGGCAGCCTGAATAGAAAAAACGCCCAGAACAATGCCTAGAAACCCACTTCCCGCATCCCCCATGAAAATTCGGGCAGGTGGGAAGTTCCAATATAAGAATCCTACAACGGCCACGGCCAATAAAAGTGGGGACCATATCAATGCTTCATGACCACTAAAAAAATAAATCAGCGACAAACCGACGCACGCACAAATAGCTTCCAGACTGGCGATGCCATCTATTCCGTCCATGAAATTATAAAGATTCAGCATCCAGACCAAGTAAAGTGCGCCAAGTAAATGGCCGAACCATCCAAGGCTCAAAGAAAAGCCAAATACAGTGATTGAGGGCAGCCCTTGCACCCAGAAAAGTGCCCAGGCGGCCGCAATAAAATGCCCCAATAGCCTCCAACGCGCAGCTATATGACCATGATCGTCCATAAAGCCAATCACTGCGATCAGTAGACCTGACCCTAATAGCGCGACACTTTCAGCCATTGACACCCGTTGCAGGAGTGCCAGTACGAACAGTGAAAATGCAAACGTAAGTACAATTGCTACCCCGCCCCCTCTGGGCGTTGGTACCGTATGAGAGCTACGTGCATTAGGAATATCAATAATGCTACGACGCAGCGCATATTGGCGCAGCACAGCTGTGAGTAGCAGAGACACAAGCGCGACAAGGGGAAAAATGTACCAATATGTCATTGAATTTGCTCACTAAGGTAATGTTGCGCAGTTGCATCGAGCCCCTCATCAAGGGTAACGACTGGCGCCCAGCCCAATAGTTGCCGGCCTTTTGTAATATCCACTTGCAGCGAACCACACAGTCGCTGGGATAGTGCCTTGCGCCCAAGCAGAGTTGCCCCTAACACCAACAACCACTCAGGAACCGGGATGAGTCTGGCAGGTGAGCCCAAGGCCTTGCCTAATCGAATTAACAATTGAGTGGTGGATACATCCTCACCATCACTGATCAAAAACGTCTGGTTAGCAGCGGCTGGATGAGATAAGCAGGTCAGAATAAAACTGACCAAGTTATCTAATGCCACAAGACTTCGCTGATTGCCAATAGCACCAAAGGGCAACGGAACGCCCTTTTTCAACCACTTCATCATATTCGCAAAATTAGCCTTCACACCCGGCCCATAAACCAACACGGGGCGGACAATGACTACCTCAAGACCTGTTTGCGCTGCAAGTTCTCTGAGCGCATCTTCGGCCTCCATTTTTGAGATGCCATAAGGATCAACAGGCAAAGGATTATCGGTTTCGCTGTATGGCCTGCCGAAAGCCGTCTGCTCACCGTTGACCTTGACAGAGCTGACGAAGATAAAACGTTTCGCCCCTGCTGCAACAGCGCTACGGGCCAATTGCAGCGTATAACCCACATTCACTCTGCGAAACGCTTCGAGAGGATCAGACTCCGTATCATTCATGACGTGCACGCGTGATGCCAGGTGGACAACAACGTCAATACCCTGCAGAGCCGGGTGCTCCGCTGTCACAGCGGAAAAGTCTGGGAGTTGTGCGTAATCAACACCAGTCGCCAAAACATCGGGCATACGGCGGACAAGAGCACGTATGTTGTAATCTATATGGCCCTGTAGCTGTTGAATCAGCTGGCGCCCGACGAAACCACTACTGCCGGTGATCAATAACTGGGTTTTCATTTCTTTTGCCTCAACACCACCAACATCAAACACAGCCCACTGAAAACCAGTTTATCTCGTAGCCGTCTACGGCACTTCGAGGCACTGGCTGCCAGGCAGAGCAGCTCCCAGCGCCCCAGTCCGATCCAGCGCCGAACAAAAGGGTCATTCTCCATGCCGACCATACTGGCAATCAGCGCGGCCTGATTTAGCCACCAGCCGTCAAAAACCTGAGATAACCGTTTTTTAAATGCTTTAGCACCACTATTCACACCAACCTGGTTACCCCCGTGCTGGCGATAACGCATGTACGGCTGGGCATCAATCACCCATTTAAAGCTGTGTGAACGACTATAGGCGTAACAATACCAATCATGCAGGGTGACATTCTGCACCTGCGCGAAGCGGCTGTTGATATCTCGCTGAAGCTCGGCAAACAACGCTTGGGTAAAGACATATGTGCACCCAGGACCTGCCGCCTCAAATAGATGATCAAATGCCACCTGTGGCTGAGACTTCACAATGATCGACTCACGACCATCAGGCCAAAATGCAGTGACATTACCGGAGTAGCCGTCAGACTTTTTCTCATGCATGAACCTGGTGGCACTGATCAGCTTGTTTGGCAGCCAGATATCATCCTGATCCGCAAATGAGAAGTAATCAAAGTCCTCAACCGGCGCTTCGCTTATCAAACGAAAAAAATTTCGAGCCGCTCCTCCAAATTTCTCTCCGTGGGCCAGGGATTTTACTCTTGAGTCACGCTGGCACAACTGGTCGACCCAATTCTCAGTGCCATCATCAGAGCGGTCTACGCTGATCAGCAATGAAACAGAGACCTCCTCTTGGCTCAGGATCGAATTGACCTGTTCAGAAATCCAACGCATACCATTATAAGCCGCGAGTAAAACCAAAATACGTGGTTGCATAACTCTCTACCTTTAATACTTAACCCACGTACCGGAACGAGGGAACTCAATCACAGCTGAATATTAACGCAGTGGGCCCAATTTGTTTTGCCAGCCATGGAGCGCGCCTCGCAACATCATCTTCAGAGACTGGATTTTATTTTTGTCGATCAATAGGTTGGCGAAGAAACGCAGGACCAAAGCCAACAATAGGCGTTTTTTCCAGTATGCAGGCGTATGGTTCATCCGGCATACCGCAACTGTGGCACGAAAGAAAAAGTATCGGCGCACCGGGGAATATCGAAGAAAGCTAAGCCCTAGAATTTTGACAGGTGGCGCATCGGACAAAGCATGTCCCATTTCAACATTGAGACACCCGTAAAGCGTATACCCTTGATTTCTAACTCGAAAGCACCACTCAGAGTCGGTAAAATCAACAAACAAACCTTCGTTGTATCGGTTTCCCTCAATCCAGGCCTGTGTACTGATGTACATGCCTGAAGTAATCAAAACATCCACTTTTACTAAACCATGCTCATCATCAGAATGATACATGGGTTTAATAACATCATTAATAGACTGATAAAATGGAAAATTAATTTTTTTACCGTCTCGACGGTCAAAAAAAGTCGGACTGACTGCAATGCAGAACGGATCTTTCAATTTTGCGTGAGTCATTGCCACGCCTAGGTTCGCAATCAACTCAGGTTCAGCGTGACTGTCCTGGTCGAAGGTAACCACATAGTCCATGCCAGCATTAACCGCTAATTCGAAGCCCTTATTTAAGGCTGCCCCTAAGCCCTTGTTCCCCTCCATATCCACATAAACGAGAGATTGCCGCTCGATGGGGGCCCCCATCAGCACTTTTGATGAGCCTCCATTATCGAGAAAAACCAGCATATCCACCTGCGAACCAAGCGAAATCAACAGCTTGTCCAGGACGTCTAATTCCGGCATATATCCGACAACTACCGCAGCAACTTTAGCCACTTCCACCTCTAACATAAAACTCACTTACAGCTAAAATAGGAGACCGGCTCCTCAGCCAGCCCATGAAATTGCGCCCAGGTTAATCAGAGGACTCTCCCCTAAATAACTGATATTCGTAAAAACATAACCCAACGCAAAAATGGTCAATAGTTTATAGAGCCAACTGAAACGCAGATGTGCGAGAGATAAAGCTAACAAGGCAAAAAAGAGCGAAATGTCCGCAACCCTGATAGCGGCAGCTGGCATTTTCCCCATCGCCAGATAAAACAGCAACAACGATAACGAGTAGTATGCATAGCTTTTCGCTAAAGGCTGCTTGCAAAACTGTATATAAACAAATGTCAACACGATAAATAAATTCTTCAACGAGAGAGGATTAAAGTCCTCTTTGTATATGTCAGCTGCATACAGTTGATAATAGGGTGCATATTCGAGCCCTAAAAAAACCACCAAAGCCACTCCCAGAACAATAGGATACTTTATCGAACTGAAAAATCGCTGAGCGAGCCACAAAGCGATGATCAAAAAGCTAACGTTATGTAAAAGCACAGCAAATAAAAAATAAACCCCTGAACTGGCTTTTCGCTTTTCAAGAATGGCTAATGCCGCCACAGCTACTGCTGCCGCATTGCGAATTTGCGTCAACTCCCAAACTGGAAAAAAAACAAGAAAATAAACGATGAAAAAAAACAACCCCTCACTCATGCCACGATAACTATCCAACCTCTGAAAGAACTTAAATTTTGTATACAATGCAATAAAAGCATATGTATAAAGCACCCCAACAAAGCCAATCCCAAGATAATCAAAAACAAGTGAAATTAGCTGATAACCAACTTCAACACCAGGAGGGTCTCCAGCAAGAATATTATCGTAATACTCCAAGCAGGTCTGATAGTCGTTATCAAATCCTATGGGGCGCAATGCAATCAATAATGAGGCTACGGCAACAAAAAAAAACGCAACGATAGCACCAGGAGTTGTCACTCTCCAGCGCCCACCAAAATAAACTCGATGACCTTGCTCATTGTTTGATGGATTCAACCGAATAATCTCCTCATCAACTTACTGACAGATCGCAGTAGAAAACCGGAGATATAGAAGATAAGATAATATACAAAATATACCTTAGCACCGACTGAAACCCCCTTAAAAAGAGCGAGACCATCGGCGGTACGACCTAATCGAACAGCCCCTAAAAAATGCATCGCAAGCACTTTCCCCAACGCCTTAGGATAAATTTTAGCAGGCGCCAAAAAACTCAACATCTCGTTTATTATAAAAAATTGCCGCGATATATTCTTGTGAACATTAGCGTCGTGCTGCCTATACTTCACTACCACTTGATCCGAGGCATACAAAAAGTCTCGATTCAACAACGGAAACCTAGTAAACATTTTTATAAACATTGAATAATCATCTAGAGTAATTCGCTGATCCCACCCCCCCACTTCGTTTAACCCAGTACGTCTAAAGACCGTTGACTGTAGAAGAATGGGCTGTGGATAATTCAAATACAGCGCACTTTCCCGCGAAGAAGCACTCATAGAAAAAAACTGCTCATGCAGCTTATTATAAATAGTCTTTTTTACTTCTGGAGCGTCGCTAGTAAAGCTCACCCCTGCGCCGATGCAAAACATAGCAGAGGGCTTGTCTTTCAGTTGCTGGACACATGCCGCAATACCCGCAGAACAAAGAATATCATCTGATGCAACAAAGTAAATAAACTCGGTTTTCGCTACTTCAAGTCCAAGATTCAAAGACGAAACAACACCACCATTTTTCTTAACCAAGAAAGTAACATTTTCAGGACCTTTATCTTGAAGAAACTGCTCTACTTTTAGCTTCGTTGAGTCAGTCGACCCGTCATCAATAATGACTATTTCCGTTCCTGGCAGATCAACCGAGCACGCAGCCTCAAGCCCTTCTATGACATATTTCTCGTGATTATAAGCAGGAATAATAATAGTCAGCATCTAATACACCTTATTTAGCTACAGAGGACGAAGTACTGCGCATTGTTCTAAAATAAACTGCCACGCATGCGATCATAACAGCCCAATAAATTGCATAATTTACTGCATAAGCCATCACCACGCCCTCCAAGCCTATTTGACGCACAAAATACCACGCAAATAATACATATGACGTAGAAAAAACAACCTCAGTAACGATGTAGGTCTTATACATCGCCTTACCCAAAAGCAAATAAGCAAGAATCCAACTACCGATTTTCAACGCGTCACCCACCATTTGCCAAGCAAACAGTTCACGCACCGGGAAAAAATCCATTGTGAATAATAAAAATATTAACAAATCACGCGAAAAATACATCGCAATGCCTGCCAGAATGGCAAAAGGAAGTATAATTTTGTAACCTTGCTTTATTTCAGAAATCAACTCTTTTGCGGTGGAAAGTTCCGATAGTCGTGGCAAATAATAAACACCCAGCGTTGTGGTCACCAGTAGAAGATAGGCTGCGCTGAGCCTAAGCATCGCCTCCCAATACCCTGCTGCATCCCAACCAAGCGTTGAAACAATATCATTTCGAATAAGCATCGTACTAATGGGCATGCAAATAGCAGAGGTCAACGCCATAGCAGCAAACTTTAGCAAGCTCAATGCGACAGTGCGATCTATAGCACCAAAAAATAATCCAACTTTAAACCATGCAGTTTTACGACAGAGAAAAACCGTTACCAGAAAACTCAACGATTGATATATCGCAAGAGCGGCCAACGCACCGTATAGCCCAAAGTAGATTGCCATCACAGAAGTAACAGCTAATGAAAAAATACTCCCAGCAATATTTGCATATACATAAATAATGATTTCCTTACGACCATTTAACACTGCCAGTAGTAAGGTATTGAAGCTAAAAAATACCAAGGTAGCGGCAAAGCAAAGAAATACACCATAGAATTCGATATCGCCCAGAACCCAGAACGCTAACTCTTTGCTAAATAGTGCTATCAATAATGAGGCCAGTGTTGCGCCAATCAAAACAATTGTCCCTGAAGTCCTCCACAATGTATGTAGACGACGCTCGTCTCCAGCATGTTCTGCTGTGTACTTTGTTACTCCATTATTAATAGCACCACTGGCAAAGGTGGTCAGCATCTGTACGGCGTTCTGAAATTGGCCGATCGCTGCATAACCACCAGGCCCGACGTAAACGGCCAGCAACTTGTTCAAACCCAGCAAGGTCAACATCTTTATAACAACAGCAATGCCATTCAAAAGACTGGTTTTAACAAGGTTCATCAATAGCGACCAAAACTGTTGCACGCCGAGACAATAGTCTGCGCCTCCGCCATAGACAATGTAGGTCCGATTGGCAAACTCAATATTTGCTGGTGTATACGCTCTGCTACGGGATAAGACAGACACGCGAGTTCAGCATATGCCTGTTGCTGATGAGGGGGAATAGGATAGTGAATCAATGTCTGTATGCCATGATCCGACAGATGCTTCTGAAGCTCATCTCGTTTTTCACACAAAACCGTGTAAACATGCCATACATGACTAGAGTCACGTGACACACCAAAATCTGACACGACAGGCAAAGTAATAAGCGGATTTGTGATTGTGGCGGTATACAACTGCGCTACTTCACGACGATAAACGGTTTGTGCATCCAAATACTTGAGTTTAACCGATAGACAGGCAGCTTGAATCTCATCAAGCCGGCTATTTACACCGCGATAAATATTCTTGTACTTCTCATTAGACCCGTAATTACCCAGCGCTCGAATTGTTGCAGCCAATTTATCATCATTGGTTGTAACGGCACCAGCGTCGCCAAGTGCACCAAGATTTTTCCCTGGATAGAAACTAAATCCAGATGCATCCCCCCAACTGCCAGCCTTTTTCCCATCAATTTTGGCGCCATGAGCCTGCGCGGAATCTTCCAGCACCAGTAAGCTATGTCGCTTGGCAATATCCATAATCTTGGGCATATCAGCCATTCGACCATAAAGGTGAACAGGAAGAATCGCCTTGGTCTTCTTTGTTATCGCAGCTTCGACTTTAGCCGGACTGAGATTCCGTGTATCAGGATCTGGCTCTACCAGTACAGGCACCAGCCCATTCTCAGATACAGCCAGAATACTTGCGATGTAGGTATTGGAAGGAACAATGACTTCGTCGCCTTCACTCATGTAGCCGAGTTCTTTCCACGCCCTGATAACCAACATCAAAGCATCAAGACCGTTAGCAACGCCTATGCAATGACGAGTACCACAATAAGCTGCAAATTCTTTTTCAAAAATCTTAAGTTCAGCTCCGCCGATATACCAACCAGAGTCAACAACACGAGCGCAGGCAGCGACCAGTTCATCGCGACAGAGGTTGTTTATATCTTTCAACTCTAAAAATTTTATCATCTTAAAAATACCTGATCTTTTCGGTTAAACAACAGACTAAAATCAACCCAACACATTAGTGCGTAACCGTCATACGCTCCATGACAACCGACAGAAATCAATACGTCTTGGCCAATAACTTAAATTCAGAATAACTACGGATATAATCTTGTTCGTCGTAAAGCTCATCGGCCAGGACAAGCAAGACGCAATCCGAACTAAAATGATGCATCTCATGCCAAACCATCTTCCTGATGAGAATCGCCTTGGCGGGAGAATCCAACCAGACATCTTCTTGAACGATCCCATCATCCAATTTCATAAGGCATCGACCCGATATACAGACTGCAACCTGCATCAGTTCTTTATGAGCATGAAAGCCACGAGCAACCCCTTCCTGTGTTTGGGTAAGGTAATAAACTCGCTTGATTTCAAAAGGAATATTCTTGTTATTCTCTAGAGCGATCAACTGCCCCCGCTCATCCCCTTTCGCCTGGATGTTCAAAATCTCAATCAAACTCATTGCTGCGCCTCCAAAAACGCATCCAATCCAGGCGCACTATCGTCTTTCTCACTGACGAGGTAATCCCCTGCATCAGGCCAATCAATGTTCAATGCCGGGTCACTCCAATGAAGCGCGCCCTCCGATTCCTTAGCATAATAATCGGTGGTCTTGTACAGAAAATGAGTGTCGTCCTCTAGCGAGACAAAGCCATGTGCGAACCCTTCTGGGATCCAGAGCATATGGCTGTTGGTAGTATTCAGATGCACGCCCACCCATTTCAAATACGTGCTGGACTCAGGCCGAATATCCACCGCCACATCAAATGCAGCACCCCGCACCACACGCACCAGCTTGCCCTGGGCATGCGGCGCACGCTGGAAGTGCAGCCCCCTAAGCACGCCCTTTGCCGAACAGGAGTGATTATCCTGAACAAACGCTCGCGGGATGGGCAGCCCTAGCTCTTTAAGTGCTGTATGAAACCGCTCTTCGTTAAAGCTTTCCATAAACCAGCCGCGATCATCGCCAAAAACCTTTGGCTCAATGATTACAACGTCAGGAATAGCAGTCTGAATCAGTTTCATGCCTTGGAAGCCTCTTCCAGAAGTTTTTGCAAGTACTGGCCATAGCCGGTCTTCTTCAGCTTCTCTGCCTGGACACCAAGCTGCTCTGGGGTAATCCAGCCTTTGTGGAACGCAATCTCTTCCAGACAGGCGACTTTCAGTCCCTGACGGTGCTCAATGGTATGCACGAAATGACTCGCCTCTAGGAGCGACTCGTGAGTACCGGTGTCCAGCCAGGCAAAGCCGCGGCCCAGCATCTCGACGGTCAACGACTTGTCATCTAGGTAGGCACGGTTGACGTCAGTGATTTCAAGCTCGCCACGCGGGGATGGCTTGATGCTTTTGGCAATTTCCACCACGCGATTGTCGTAGAAGTACAAGCCTGTTACTGCATAGTTGGACTTCGGCTGCGCAGGTTTTTCTTCGATACTCAGTGCCCGCCCGGTGGCGTCGAACTCAACGACACCAAAACGCTCTGGGTCTGATACATGATAGCCAAAGACTGTCGCACCGGATGTCTGGGACATGGCGGAGCGCAAGTTGTCGGAAAAGTGCTGGCCGTAGAAAATATTGTCGCCAAGGATCAGGCAGCAAGGATCATCACCAATAAACTCTTCACCGATCAGGAAGGCCTGGGCCAGACCGTCTGGGCTGGGTTGCTCGGCATAGCTGAGCTGGATGCCGTACTGGCTGCCGTCTCCCAGAAGCTTTTTAAAGCAAGGCAGATCTTCAGGGGTAGAGATGATCAAAATTTCGCGCATGCCAGCCAGCATCAGCACCGAAAGCGGATAGAAAATCATCGGCTTGTCGAAAATCGGCAACATTTGCTTGGATACACCCAGTGTCAGCGGGTGCAAACGCGTCCCGGAGCCGCCAGCGAGGATGATGCCTTTGCGTTTGATGTCCGTCATATCTGTAAAACTTCCTTAAATATCTGCGTTACACCAGGCCAACACGCGGGCAGGCGGATGAAAAATAGCGCGTAGCTTCTCGGTATTGAACCGCAATTTCAATGCCTGCGGCCGGCAATCCGAAATCGCCAACATAAAAATTTAATCTTTTCACGGCAGAGCCCTCGCCTGCTGCCGTCTCCAGCAAGACGCAGGCAATACTCTGCGCCGGGAAAGGACAGTCCAGGCGGATCGACTCGCGTGATTATGATCCATCCGCTACGAGTCGCTGCCGTTTTTTTTACATGAATACCGCCAGACAGGAAGACCGCCCCTCGAATGCCAGTCACTGCGGCTAACCTCAGGTATCACGCGAGACCTGAAGCCGAGAACTGTTTATCCCAGCGCGCTATAGACAACAAGTTGCAGGCTAGTTTCCTTGCAGAATCAAATCCTGCACTGTCTGGAGAAAAAAATGCAGGGGGCATGGTCATTTATTGCGGCTTGTTCAAACCAGCATCGCTACCCACCATCGTCGGCGAGCCCGGCTGCACGGACAGTACTACTGACTGCGGTTGAGGCTGACGGGTGTTGATGAGATGACGAATCACGGCAATAAAGGCCCCGATAAAGCCACCCAAAACCAGCCCCAGCAGGATAATCAACGCCTTCTGCGGCTTGACCGGGCGCAACGGCTCCAGCGCCTGCTGATCGATCGTCACCAGCTTGAGCCGGCTCATATCAATGCTCAGGTTACTCAACCGGGCCACTTCAGCACGCACCGGCTGAACGCCCGCAAGGAACAGATCCTCATTTTCACGACGATTGAGCACTTCAATCTCACGATTGGATTGGAGTAATTGCAGCTCTTTGGCAATCTGCGCAATGCGCCCCTCGGTAAAATCATCGGACTTGCGCTGCATCAAAGCAGTGCGCTCAGCCTCAAGCGCCTCGACACCCATGAAATACAGAGGGATTTGTTGATTGTTTATTTCGGTGCGCATCACGCTTGATGAACCGCTACGGTCCGACTCACCCAGAGCGGAAGGTGTGCTGGGCTTTCTGATCCCAAGTGACCTGGCAATCCCAATGGCTTCGTTCAACTGTGCCATTCGGTCGGTGCGCCCAGTCTTCAACTGTGCCCGCAACGCCTTGAGTTCATCCTGCAACTGCGCCCGTCGCAAGCTATCCGTTTCCCGGAGGGCCGCAATCCTCGCCTCTTTATCAATCTCATAGGCAGAGCGAGCAGCATCAATCTTGCCTTTGAGCTCGCTCAATCGGTTTTTTACGATAACGTCCAGATCCGCCGCAATCTGCTCGCGCTCCGTGGCAATCGCATAATCGATGAAGCCGTTGAGAATGGCGACGCCATCAACGCCTTTCGGATAACTCATTTCAAGCTTGATATAAGCACTGAGGGAGTTGGCCTTCTTCGGATCAGGCAGACTGAGCTCAATAGAGTTGCGATTGAACTCTTCGAAACTCTGCTCCAACGTCCTGCCTGGCTGTTCAAAGGCCTTGAACAGCTTCTGGTGCGAACGGAAAAAACCCAAGCGGGTATCGTAGGACTCCAGTGACGCGCCCACTCTGACAAGAGCATCACCAGGAGGAAGCGTATAAATCTCGGAGCGATTCAAAGCATCCAGCTCGTTGATTGCAGCCGGGCGCAACACACTGCTGACTTCATACTGAGGAGTCGTGAGGAACGCATAGATCGCAGCAACCAGACCAGCGCTTGCAGTAGCGGCCATGATTAACTTTTTCTGCTTCCAGACAGCCTGAAAAAGCGCAACGAGATCAATCTCGTCGGACGAAGGAATTGGGGGCGCGCGGAAGCTACTACTCACAACAAAAACCTGCCTTCAAGGAGAAACTGCGGGCTCGTTATGCAGACTATCTTGTGGTGATTTTATATTTATAAGGGTCGGCCAAAAGCCCAGCGTCGCTGCCTGGCCTTGGACACACAAAATGACTGGTATCGAGAACAGGTTGCATTTTGCCATCTCGCCGTCACATTGCAAGACTTGACATGACTTTAAGGCAATTCTCAAACATCGAAGAAGTTGTAAGAATTAAGGCCAGAGAGCCTATTAAAGCCACTATTTCCCGAACACAGAAAAGCGCTTAACCGCCTAGGGAACCGACGCCAAAGGGAAGGCTCAACCCTACAATACAGTCGACAAACGGTCTAAGCCGTCAGTCCAACCCTACAACACTGGCTTTAGGCGCTTCTTGCGGCGCACTAGCAACCCCAGGATCGGCCCCACCAGCATCCCGACAATCAACGCCAATGTCACAAACACCGAAACCGGCAGCTCTGGCGTAGACCACCCCAAAAACGCCAGGGCGACGCCTTGCTGGTTTTCCAGTACGAATGCCAGGATCACCAAGGCGACGATCAGCACAATCAGTACCAGGGCGACGCGCTTTACACCGCGCATAAACTTCTCCTATCCCCAAAAAAACTCAGACGCTTTCTTCTTCGTCTTCGTTCACTCGATCCCGCAATTCCTTGCCCGGTTTGAAGTGGGGCACGAATTTGCCGTCGAGGCTGACGGACTGGCCGGTTTTCGGGTTACGGCCCACGCGCGGGGCGCGGTAGTGCAGCGAGAAGCTGCCAAAGCCGCGGATCTCGATTCGATCACCAGTGGCCAGGCACTGGGACATTTGCTCAAGCATGGTCTTGATGGCCAACTCCACATCCTTGGATGAGAGCAGCCCTTGATGGGTGACAATTCGTTCGATCAACTCCGACTTCGTCATATTTTTCCCTTCTTTTTCAAGCAGCTAGGAAAAGCGCTCCGAAGGTTTTAGCATGACCAGATGAATTTGAACAGCCTGTGGCTTGACTTATCTTGCGCAAATTATCGCAACCCCCACAAGACCAAGGATAAGAGCAGGCTCCCTCCAGAAAAGCGCAGGAGACCCTTCCCCAGAAAAGCACTGGAAGCGTGCCTGAATAGCAAGATCACCGCCTGCAAGCAGCCTCAGGACGAACGCACTACACCTGCCAACCTCCCGCCCCGTAAAACCCAAATCACAGGCACAAAAAAGGGCGACCGAAGTCGCCCTTTTTCTATGGTCTGACAGAACTTAGTTCTGTTTTTCCATTTGTGCACGCAACAGGTCGCCCAGAGTGGTCGGACCCGAAGCAATGTCAGAGGTAGCTGGCTTGTCGCGCAGGCTCTGGATTGCTTCTTTCTCTTCGATCTCGTCTTTCGACTTGATGGAGAGTTGGATTACGCGGCTCTTGCGGTCAACGCTGATGATCTTGGCTTCTACTTCCTGGCCTTCTTTCAGAACGTTACGAGCGTCTTCAACGCGGTCACGGCTGATTTCGGAGGCTTTCAGAGTCGCTTCGATATCGTCACCCAAAGTGATGATGGCGCCTTTAGCGTCAACTTCCTTCACGATGCCTTTAACGATTGCACCCTTGTCGTTCTCTTGAACGTACTCGGAGAACGGATCGCTTTCCAGTTGCTTGATACCCAGGGAGATGCGCTCGCGCTCTGGGTCAACCGACAGGATAACGGTGTCCAGCTCGTCGCCCTTCTTGAAACGACGAACAGCTTCTTCGCCAACTTCGTTCCAGGAGATGTCGGACAGGTGAACCAGGCCGTCGATGCCGCCGTCCAGACCAATGAAGATACCGAAATCGGTGATCGACTTGATGGTGCCGGAGATTTTATCGCCCTTGTTGAACTGGCCAGAGAAATCTTCCCATGGGTTAGATTTGCACTGCTTGATGCCCAGGGAGATACGACGACGCTCTTCGTCGATGTCCAGAACCATAACTTCCACTTCGTCGCCGACTTGTACGACTTTCGAAGGATGGATGTTCTTGTTGGTCCAGTCCATTTCGGAAACGTGTACCAGGCCTTCCACGCCTTCTTCCAGCTCTGCGAAGCAGCCGTAGTCGGTCAGGTTGGTAACACGCGCGGTTACGCGAGTGCTTTCTGGGTAACGGGCTTTGATAGCAACCCATGGATCTTCACCCAGTTGCTTCAGGCCCAGGGAAACACGGTTGCGCTCGCGATCGTATTTCAGAACCTTGACATCGATCTCGTCGCCAACGTTGACGATTTCGGAAGGATGCTTGATACGCTTCCAAGCCATGTCGGTAATGTGCAGCAGGCCATCGACGCCACCCAGATCGACGAATGCGCCGTAATCGGTGAGGTTCTTGACGATACCTTTGACTTGTTGGCCTTCCTGCAGGGATTCCAGCAGAGCTTCACGCTCGGCGGAGTTCTCTGCTTCCAGGACGCTGCGACGGGAAACGACAACGTTGTTGCGCTTCTGGTCGAGCTTGATGACCTTGAATTCGAGTTCTTTGCCTTCCAGGTGCGTGGTGTCGCGCACAGGACGAACGTCGACCAAAGAACCTGGCAGGAACGCACGGATGCCGTTAACGTCGACAGTGAAGCCGCCTTTAACCTTACCGTTGATAACGCCCTTGACCACTTCTTCAGCTGCGAAGGCTGCTTCGAGAACAATCCAGCATTCAGCGCGCTTGGCTTTTTCACGGGACAGCTTGGTTTCACCGAAACCGTCTTCAACCGAGTCCAGAGCAACGTGAACTTCGTCACCGACATTGATAGTCAGGTCGCCAGCGTCGTTGTAGAACTGCTCAAGCGGGATGAGTGCTTCAGACTTCAGACCAGCGTGAACGGTTACCCAGCGAGCTTGGTAATCGATATCAACGATAACACCGGTGATGATGGAGCCTGCCTGAAGGTTCAGGGTTTTTAGGCTTTCTTCAAAGAGTTCCGCAAAGCTTTCGCTCATTTTAATTCCTGTTGATAAGGGCGAAGAATACGCCCATCTGCCACACCCCAGACGGTGTGGGTTACGTTCATATAAGAGAAGAAGCGCAGGTCTAGGACTGGTCCCCTGCACTTCCTCTGAGTCATCCGGCGATATCGCGAAGAGCGATTTCACTCAAGATGCGTTCCAACACCTGCTCGATGGACAATTCCGTGGAATCCAGCTGTATGGCGTCAGCCGCCGGTTTGAGCGGGGCTACCGCACGCTGGGTGTCACGCTCATCGCGTGCACGAATCTCATCTAGCAGACTCGACAGACTAACACCATCCACCTTGCCCTTCAACTGCAAGTAACGGCGGCGCGCCCGCTCCTCGGCACTGGCTGTCAGGAAAATCTTCAGCGGCGCCTCGGGAAACACCACGGTGCCCATGTCGCGACCATCAGCCACCAGGCCCGGCGGCTCCTGGAAAGCCCGCTGGCGTTGCAGCAAGGCATCACGCACGGCCGGCAATGCGGCGACCTGGGAGGCCCAGGAGCCGACCTGCTCGTTACGCAGGTCATCGGTCACATCATCGCCTTCGAGGATAATGCGCAGCGAGTGACCTTCGGTCGCCCCGACGAACTGCACATCAAGGTGAGCCGCCAACAGCACCAACGACTCTTCGTTGGTCAGGTCGACGCCATGGTTGCGCGCCGCGAAAGCCAGTAGGCGATACAGCGCCCCGGAATCCAGCAGGCACCAACCCAGGCGCTTGGCCAGAAGGCCCGCAACCGTGCCTTTGCCAGAGCCGCTTGGCCCGTCGATGGTAATCACCGGTGCTTTGATATTCACAATTGAGCCTCTTGGGCAACACGAATGCCGACTTGGGCACACAGTGTAAGAAAATTCGGAAAAGATGTAGCTACGTTGGCACAGTCATGGATACGAATCGGCCCAGTGGCACGCAAGGAAGCCACACTGAATGCCATGGCAATCCGATGATCACCGTGAGCATGCACCTCGCCACCCGCCATGCTGCCACCGTCAATGATAATCCCATCATGTGTCGGCACACACTTCACGCCCAGCGCCAGGAGACCATCGGCCATGACCTGGATCCGGTCGGACTCCTTGACCCGCAACTCTTCGGCACCCCGCAACACCGTGCGCCCTTGCGCGCAGGCGGCAGCAACAAACAGTACGGGGAACTCGTCGATTGCCAGGGGCACCAGCGCCTCCGGAATCTCGATACCCTTGAGCGGTGCAGCACGCACGCGCAGATCGGCCACAGGCTCGCCCCCGACTTCGCGCGGGTTTTCCAGGGTGATATCAGCCCCCATCAGGCGCAGGATATCGATCACCCCAGTGCGGGTAGGATTGATTCCCACATGCTCCAGCAACAATTCGGAACCCTCGGCGATCGAGGCGGCCACCAGGAAGAATGCCGAGGAAGAGATATCACCCGGCACTTCGATGTGCGTAGCCACCAGAGCATGGCCCGACTCAACCGCCGCAGTCGCACCAACGACTTCCACCGGGCAGCCAAAGCCACGCAACATCCGCTCAGTATGATCACGGGTGGGCGCAGGCTCAGTCACAGCCGTGCGACCTTCGGCGTACAGCCCGGCCAGCAACAGGCTGGACTTGACCTGGGCGCTGGCCATCGGCAGCGTGTAATCCATACCCTTGAGAGCCTGCCCGCCACGAATGGTCAGCGGTGGTCGGCCTTCAGGCGCAGTCTCGATCACCGCCCCCATTTCCCGCAACGGCTTGGCCACGCGATTCATTGGTCGCTTGGACAGCGAAGCATCGCCGGTCAAGACACTGTCAAAACGCTGCGCCGCCAACAATCCCGACAACAGGCGCATGGAAGTACCTGAGTTACCGAGATAGATAGGACCCGGCGCAGGCTGCAAGCCATGCAGGCCGACACCATGGATGGTCACCTTCCCATGATGCGGGCCTTCAATCACCACGCCCATATCACGGAACGCCTGCAAGGTCGCCAGGGCATCCTCCCCTTCCAGGAAACCTTCGACTTCAGTAACACCCTGCGCCAGCGACCCCAGCATGATCGAACGATGGGAAATGGACTTGTCACCCGGCACCCTGACCGTTCCGTTCAAACGCCCACCCGGACTGGCGACAAAGACCACATCATCGGCGTTCACAGCCGCATCCACATAGGCCCGGCGTGCCAGGATCTTGCTGAAGTGCTCACGCGCGACCCGCGCACGGGTGAAGACACCTAGCAACTGGTGCCCGTCGCCAGCATCGACCGCGTCGCGCAAGGCGTCGAGGTCACTGCGAAAAGTATCTAGAGTCCGCAGCACCGCCTCGCGATTGGCGAGAAAGATGTCGTGCCACATCACCGGGTCACTGCCTGCGATCCGGGTAAAGTCGCGGAAACCACCGGCTGCGTAACGGAAAATTTCCAGATTCTCGTTACGCTTGGCCAAGGAATCAACCAGGCCAAACGCCAGCAGATGCGGCAAATGACTGGTCGCCGCCAGCACTTCGTCGTGGCGCTCGACCTGCATATGCTCGACATCCGCACCCAGTTCGCGCCACAGACGGTCCACTACAGCCAAGGCCGCAGGGTCGGTTTCGGCCAATGGCGTGAGGATCACCTTATGCCGACGGAACAACTGCGAGTTGGAGGCTTCCACCCCGCTCTGCTCGGAGCCGGCAATCGGATGCCCCGGCACGAAACGCGCCGGCATACCGCCAAACGCCAACCGTGCCGCGCGCACCACATTGCCCTTGGCGCTGCCGACATCTGTCAGGATCGCCTGGCCCAGATCCATGCCTGCCAACAACGCCAACAGTTTTTCCATAGCCAGGATTGGCACCGCCAACTGAATGACATCAGCCCCCTGACAAGCAACCGCCAGGTCCGCCTCGCAGCGATCCACCACGCCCAGCTCAACCGCCAGTTTGCGCGATTGCGGGTCCAGGTCCACGCCGACCACTTCGCCACACAGGCCGCTTTCACGCAGGCCCTTGGCAAAGGAGCCACCAATCAATCCCAGACCGACCACCACCAGGCGACCGATCACAGGCACAGCAAGTTGCTTTGCAATCACATCAACCACGGGCCAGAACCTTGGCCAGCGCCTCAAGGAAGCGGCTGTTTTCAGCCGGCAAACCAATGGTGATACGCAAGTGGTTCGGCATGCCGTAATTGGCCACCGGACGCACGATCACACCTTCGCGCAGCAGGCCCTGGAACACCGGGGCTGCCACCTGGCCAAGGTCGACGCAAACGAAATTGCCCTTGGAGGGAATCCAACCCAGGCCCAGCTCACGAAAGCCCTGCTGCAGTTGCTGCATACCGCTCTCGTTGATCCGCCGCCCTTCTTCCAGGTACTCGGTATCCTTGAGCGCCGCACAAGCCGCCGCCAGCGCCAGGCTGTTGACGTTGAACGGCTGGCGCACCCGGTTCAGCACATCAGCGACGACAGCTGTGGATAACCCGTAACCGACCCGCAACGACGCCAGGCCATAAGCCTTGGAGAAGGTGCGCGAGACCAGCAGGTTCGGGTAGGCCGCCAGGAAGTCCAGGCCGTCGGGCAGATCACTGCCTTCGGCATACTCGATATAGGCCTCGTCCAGCACCACCAGCACATGCTCCGGCACGTCTTGCAGGAACTCGTCCAGCGCCTCGACACCAAACCAGGTGCCGGTCGGGTTGTTCGGATTGGCGATAAACACCACCCGGGTCTGGGCGTCGATGGCGGCCAACATGGCTGGCAGGTCATGCCCCCAGTCCTTGGCGGCAATCACCCGCGCCTCGGCACCGACGGCCTGGGTGACAATCGGATAGACCGCAAACGCATGCTCACTGAACACTGCATTCAAGCCCGGCGCCAGATAGGCACGCGCCACCAGTTCCAGAATATCGTTGGAACCATTGCCCAGGGTGACCTGAGCCAGCTCAACCCGGCAGCTCTCGGCCAACAGGGACTTGAGGGCAAAACCATTGCCATCAGGGTAACGCGTCAGTTCGGCCAGCTCTTCGCGAAGCGCCGCCAGCACCTTGGGGCTTGGACCCAGGGGGTTTTCATTGCTCGCCAGCTTGACGATCTTTGCCGGATCCAGGTTCAGCTCGCGCGCCAACTCGTCCACAGGCTTGCCTGGAACGTAAGGCGACAGTTGCTGCACGCCCGGCTGTGCCAGGGCGAGGAAGTTGCCACTCATGTCAAAGCCTCACAAAACCGCTTTCGGGTAAGAGCCCAGCACCTTGAGTGCCACGGCCTCCTGACTGATTTTCTCCAGCACACCCTTGACCAGCGGATCACGGTGGTGGCCGACGAAGTCGATAAAGAACACATAGGTCCATTTACCGCTGCGTGAAGGACGCGTCTCGATGCGCGTCAGGTCAATCCCGTTGTCATGGAACGGCACCAGCAGCTCATGCAGCGCGCCGGGCTTGTTGCTCATGGAGACGATGATCGAGGTCTTGTCGTCGCCGGTCGGTGGCACTTCCTGGCTGCCGATCATCAAGAAACGCGTGGAGTTGTCCGGGCGATCCTCGATTTTCTCGGCCAGGCGTGTCAGGCCATACAGACCCGCCGCCATATCCCCGGCAATCGCCGCCGAATTCCACTCACCCTTGACCCGCTTGGCCGCCTCGGCGTTGCTGGACACCGCCACGCGCTCGACATTCGGGTAATGGGCGTCCAGCCACTTGCGGCACTGGGCCAGCGACTGGGCATGGGAGTAAATACGGCTGATGCTGTCGGTCTTGGTGTTTTCGCCCACCAGCAAATGGTGGTGAATACGCAGCTCGACTTCGCCACAGATCACCATGTCGTGCTCAAGGAAGCTGTCGAGGGTATGGTTGACCGCACCTTCGGTGGAGTTTTCCACCGGCACCACGCCAAAATTCACCGCACCCGCAGCCACTTCGCGGAACACTTCGTCGATGGCCGCCATGGGTTTGCTGATCACCGCGTGGCCGAAATGTTTCATGGCCGCCGCCTGGGTGAAGGTGCCCTCGGGGCCGAGGTAAGCCACTTTCAATGGCTGCTCCAGGGCCAGGCACGAAGACATGATTTCGCGGAACAACCGCGCCATTTCTTCATTGCCCAGCGGCCCCTGGTTGCGCTCCATGACGCGCTTGAGCACCTGGGCTTCACGCTCCGGACGGTAAAAAACCGGCACTTCGCCTTCAGCCAGGGAGGCCATTTTGACCCGTGCCACTTCCTGGGCACAGCGCGCCCGCTCACTGATCAGCTCCAGGACTTTGGTGTCCAGGGCGTCAATGCGCACGCGCAAGGCCTTGAGTTCTTGCTCAGACATTAGCCGTGTTCCTTTTCGAACTCTGCCATGTAGGCCACCAGCGCCTTGATGGCATTGATATCGACAGCGTTGTAGATCGAGGCGCGCATGCCGCCGACCGAACGATGCCCCTTGAGGTTCAGCAAGCCACGCGCGTCGGCACCCGCCAGGAATGGCTTGTCCAGGCGGTCGTCGGCCAGGCGGAACGGCACGTTCATCCACGAACGGGCGCTCAGGCTGATCGGATTGCTGTACAGGCCGCTGGCGTCGATGAAGTCGTACAGAGTGCGCTTCTTCTCTTCGTTGAGCTTGCCCATGGCTGCCATGCCGCCCTGCTCCTTGAGCCACTCGAACACCAGGCCCGACAGGTACCAGGCAAAGGCCGGCGGGGTGTTGTACATCGAGCCGTTGTCGGCTGCGACCTTGTAGTTGAGCATGGTCGGGCACAGCGAGCGGGCACGACCGAGCAGGTCTTCACGGATGATATTGACCAGGATGCCGCTCGGGCCGATGTTCTTCTGCGCGCCGGCGTAGATCATGCCGTAGCGGGACACATCCATCGGGCGCGAGAGAATGTCCGAGGACATGTCGCACACCAACGGGACGTCACCGACTTCCGGCACCCAGTCGAATTCCAGGCCGCCGATGGTTTCGTTCTGGACGTAGTGAACATAGGACGCGTCCTTGGACAACTTCCACTCGTTCTGACCTGGAATAGCGAAATAATCGTAGGGCTTGGCAGTACCGGCCACGTTGATGTTGCCGTAGCGCGAGGCCTCTTCAATGGCCTTCTGCCCCCAGATACCGGTATCGATATAGTCGGCAGTGCCGTCTTCCGGCAGCAGGTTCAGCGGGATCTGGGCGAACTGCTGGCTGGCGCCGCCTTGCAGGAACAGCACCTTGTAGTCCGACGGGATGTCCAGCAGGTCACGCAGATCCTGCTCGGCCTTGGTGGCAATGGACACGAACTCATCACTGCGATGGCTCATTTCCATCACGGAGAGGCCTTTGCCATGCCAGTCGAGGAGTTCACCCTGCGCGCGCTGCAGGACTGCTTCAGGAAGTGCCGCGGGACCAGCACAGAAGTTATAGGCTCTCTTGCTCACATCCAATCTCGCTCTGATCTGTTGGTCACATAATTCGTGTTCGACACATAACCCCTGTGGGAGCGGGCTTGCTCGCGAAGGCGGTGTGTCAGCCCGCCTATGCGCTGACTGATACACCGTCTTCGCGAGCAAGCCCGCTCCCACAAGGGAATGCGCAGTATCGCAAACTTTCAAAAGGGACAAATAACAAGGGGGCGAATCTTCATCCGCCCCCTTGTTTTTCCGCTTACGCCTGCGGCTCTTCTTCGTCTGCGGCGGCATCGAGGGTTGGCTCGTCGACGTTGTCATCGTCGGCTGCGATCACCTCGCCATCGAATGCCTCGCCCTCCAGCTCCTCGCCTTCGACTTCCGACGGTTCCTGGACACGCTCCAGGCCCACCAGGGTCTCGTCGCTGGCCAGTTTGATCAAGGTCACGCCCTGGGTGTTACGGCCCAGGCTCGACACTTCATCAACCCGGGTACGCACCAGGGTGCCCTGGTCGGAAATCAGCATGATTTCCTCGCCATCGAGCACCTGGACCGCGCCAACCAGACGGCCGTTGCGATCGTTGCTGACCATGGCGATAACGCCCTGGCCGCCACGCTTGTACTCAGGGAACTCGCCAATAGCGGTACGCTTGCCATAACCACGCGCCGAAGCCGTGAGGATCTGGCTGCCTTCTTCCGGGATCAGCATGGAAATCAGCTTCTGCCCTTCCGGCAGGCGCATGCCGCGCACACCACGGGCGGTACGGCCCATGGCACGCACGTCGGATTCCTTGAAGCGCGTCACCTTGCCGCCGTCGGAGAACAGCATGACTTCACGCTCGCCATCGGTGATGGCGGCGGAGATCAGTACGTCGCCTTCGTCCAGCTCCAGGGCGATCAGGCCCACGCTGCGTTGACGACTGAAGGATTCCAGCGGGGTCTTCTTCACGGTGCCTTTGGCGGTTGCCATGAAGATGAAGTGACCTTCGGTGTATTCCTCAACCGGCAGCATGGTGGTGATGTATTCATCAGTGTCCAGCGGCAGCAGGTTGACCAGCGGACGGCCACGGGCAGCGCGGGACGCTTCCGGGATTTCGTAGGTCTTGAGCCAGTACACCTTGCCCTTGCTGGAGAACAGCAACAGCGTGGTGTGGCTGTTGGCAACCAGCAGGTGAGCGATGTAGTCCTCATCCTTCACGCCGGTAGCCGATTTACCTTTACCACCGCGGCGCTGGGCCTGGTACGCAGCCAAAGGCTGGGTCTTGGCATAGCCACCGTGGGAGATGGTCACCACGCGCTCTTCTTCCGGGATCATGTCACCCAGGGTCAGGTCGAGGCGGGCATCGAGGATTTCGGTACGGCGCACATCGCCGTATTCGGCGCGGATCACTTCCAGTTCTTCGCGGATCACTTCCATCAGGCGCACAGCGCTGTTGAGGATGCGGATCAGCTCGCCGATCTGGTTGAGGATCTCCTGGTACTCGGCCAGCAGCTTTTCATGCTCCAGACCGGTCAGGCGGTGCAGGCGCAGTTCCAGGATGGCCTGGGCCTGCTCCGGCGACAGGAAGTATTTGCCATCGCGCAGGCCGTATTGTGGGTCCAGGGTCTCCGGACGGCACGAATCGGCACCGGCACGTTCAACCATCGCCACTACGGCGCTGGATTCCCACGGCATCTTGATCAGTGCTTCCTTGGCTTCCGACGGGGTCGGCGAAGCCTTGATCAGGGCGATAACCGGGTCGATGTTCGACAGCGCAACCGCCTGACCTTCCAGGATGTGCCCACGCTCGCGAGCCTTGCGCAGTTCGAATACGGTACGGCGGGTCACCACTTCACGACGGTGACGCACGAAGGCTTCCAGCAGATCCTTGAGGTTCAGGATGCGCGGGCGACCGTCGATCAGGGCCACGACGTTGATACCAAACACGCTTTGCAGCTGGGTCTGGGCGTAGAGGTTGTTGAGGATCACCTCAGGCACTTCGCCACGACGCAGCTCGATCACCACGCGCATACCGTCTTTGTCGGACTCGTCGCGCAGTTCGGTGATGCCTTCGAGCTTCTTCTCTTTAACCAGCTCGGCGATCTTCTCGATCAGACGCGCCTTGTTCAACTGGTACGGGAGTTCGGTGATGACGATCTGCTGGCGGCCACCGACCTTGTCGATGTCTTCGATCATCGAGCGGGCGCGCATATAGATGCGCCCGCGACCGGTGCGATAGGCTTCGATGATGCCGGCGCGACCGTTGATGATCGCGGCAGTCGGGAAGTCCGGACCGGGGATGTATTGCATCAACTCATCGACAGTCAGCTCGGGGTTGTCGATGAGGGCCAGGCAACCGTCGATGACTTCACCGAGGTTGTGTGGCGGGATATTGGTGGCCATGCCCACGGCGATACCGCTGGAGCCGTTGACCAACAAGTTGGGAATACGGGTCGGCATGACCGCCGGGATCATTTCGGTGCCGTCGTAGTTCGGCACCCAGTCCACGGTTTCTTTATGCAGGTCGGCCAGCAGTTCGTGCGCCAGCTTGGTCATGCGCACTTCGGTGTATCGCATGGCCGCAGCATTATCGCCGTCCACCGAACCGAAGTTGCCCTGGCCGTCTACCAGCAGGTAGCGCAGGGAAAACGGCTGGGCCATCCGAACGATGGTGTCGTACACCGCAGTGTCGCCGTGAGGGTGATACTTACCGATCACGTCACCGACAACACGGGCAGATTTCTTGTACGGCTTGTTCCAGTCGTTACCCAGCTCGCTCATCGCGAACAGCACACGCCGGTGCACGGGCTTCAAGCCATCGCGCGCATCAGGCAGTGCCCGCCCGACAATTACGCTCATCGCATAGTCGAGGTAGGACTGTTTCAGCTCGTCTTCGATATTGACCGGGAGGATTTCTTTGGCCAGTTCGCCCATGAGAAGCCTGATTCCTTTTTCGGGTGAAACCTCGTCACATCCATATGGGACGAACGAAGCTCGCCGCCGCCGGCATGATGCCTGGCAACGACTTACGACAAATCAACGAGTTATGACACGGATCTGCGCATTAAAGGTCGCCCCTCGGGGTGACCTTGGAAACCGCCGAATGGTATCACAATCGCCGCCACGCACCTATCCCCCAGATGCGCATGGAGCGTAGTAAGTTGACGGATGACAGGCTTGAGGGCGACGAGAGGGGCTCAGAGCTGGTTCAAGGCTCGGATTTGCGTATGGATCCGAGGGTTTTGCTGGCTTTTCGGGCCAATCGCGGGCAAGCCCACTCCCACATTTTGACTGTATTCACAGATCAAATGTGGGAGTGGGCTTGCCCGCGATAGCAATCTGCCAGACACCAACGCCTTTAATGCAGGCGCTTGCGGCACATCAACTTGGCCATCTTTGCGCTATCAGGCCGCTCGACGATGCCTTTTTCCGTCACGATCACGTCGATCAAGTCAGCAGGGGTCACATCAAACACCGGGTTGAACGCATTGACATCGGCGGCAAAGCGCTGCCCGGCAACCTCCAGCAACTCGCCGGCATCGCGCTCTTCCAGGGCGACGTCATCGCCAGTAGCCATCATCAGGTCCAGGGTCGAACTCGCCGCCACCACCATAAAGCGCACGCCATGATGCATGGCGCACACGGCCAACTGGTAAGTGCCGATCTTGCTGATGACATCACCATTGGCGGCGATGCAGTCGGCGCCAACGATCACCCAGGTCACGCCCTTGGTCTTGAGGATATGCGCGCCCGCCGAGTCGGCGTTCACCGTGACCGGAATGCCCTCGCCCGCCAACTCCCAGGCGGTCAACCGCGATCCGTGCAGCCACGGGCGGGTTTCGTTGGCGTAGACCTGCTCGACCATGCCTTCCAGGAAAGCTGCACGGATCACCCCGAGAGCCGTGCCCACACCACCGCTGGCCAAGGCCCCCGCATTGCCATGGGTCAGGATGGCCTGGGCGTTGCCCTGGTGCTTGCGGATCAATTCGACGCCCAATTGCGCCATGGTCAGGTTGGCTTCGCGATCGCTTTCATGAATTGCGACAGCTTCGGCCTCCAGCACCGCCAGCGGGTCGGCGTGCTTCCGGAGGCGGTCCAGGCGATCGCGCATACGCTTGAGGGCCCAGAACAGGTTTGAAGCAGTAGGACGGGAATCGGCCAGTAGCGCGTAGTCCTCTTCCCAGGAGGCCTGCCAGTCACCGCCCTCGGCGATCCGCTCACGGGCGGCCAGCACCAGCCCGTAGGCAGCGCTGATGCCGATGGCCGGAGCGCCACGCACCACCATCGAGCGAATGGCTGCGGCCACCTCTTCGACAGTCGAGCACACGACCCAGCTTTCCCGAAACGGCAACGCACGCTGATCGAGCAGGTGCAGTGCGCCATCACGCCAATCGATGGCCTTCACCTTCTCCGCTGCCAACAGTCGATCACGCATCCCTAACCCCGCACTCGTGAACAAAAGCCGCCGATTATAGCGATCCGCCAGCCAGGACGCTCGGGTATACTTCGCCCCTCTTTATATCACCGCCCCGGACGCTGCTCGCCATGACACCACCCGTTGCCCCGCTCGACCTCTTGCTACTGCCAACCTGGCTGGTACCGGTCGAGCCTGCGGGCGTGGTGCTCAAGGAGCATGGCCTGGGCATCCGCGACGGGCGCATTGCGTATATCGGGCCGCGTACGCAGGCCCTGAAGCTGGCGGCCCATGAAGTGCGCGAGTTGCCGGGTGTTCTGCTCAGCCCGGGCCTGGTCAATGCCCACGGCCACGCGGCAATGAGCCTGTTTCGCGGCCTGGCGGATGACCTGCCGCTGATGACCTGGCTGGAAAAGCACATCTGGCCCGCCGAAGCCAAGTGGGTCGATGAAGCCTTCGTGCGCGACGGCACGGACCTGGCGATCGCCGAACAGATCAAGGGCGGCATTAGCTGCTTCTCGGACATGTACTTCTTCCCCAAGATCGCCAGCGAACGCGTGCACAACAGTGGCATCCGCGCGCAGATCGCGATTCCGATCCTCGACTTTGCGATCCCTGGCGCCGCCACCGCCGACGAGGCCCTGCGCCAGGGCATCGAACTGTTTGGCGACCTCAAGCACCACCCACGGATCAAAATCGCCTTTGGCCCCCACGCGCCCTATACCGTCAGCGATGCCAACCTGGAAAAAGTCCGGGTGATCGCCGAGGAACTGGACGCCGCCATTCATATGCACATCCACGAAACCGCCTTTGAAGTGCAGCAGTCCGTCGAGCAGTACGGCGAACGGCCCCTGGCCCGCCTCGCTCGCCTGGGGTTGCTCGGCCCGCGCCTACAGGCCGTTCATATGACCCAAATCAGCGAAGACGACCTGGCGTTGCTGGTAGAAAGCAACAGCAGCGTGATCCACTGCCCGGAATCCAACCTGAAACTGGCCAGCGGCTTCTGCCCGGTGGAACGCCTGTGGCAGGCCGGCGTCAATGTGGCAGTAGGCACCGACGGCGCGGCAAGCAACAATGACCTGGATCTGCTGGGCGAAACCCGCACCGCTGCGCTGCTGGCCAAAGCCGTCGCCGGTTCGGCCAGCGCCCTGGATGCCCACCGTGCGCTGCGCATGGCCACCCTCAACGGTGCGCGGGCCATGGGCCTGGAGGCTGAAATCGGCTCGCTGGAAGTAGGCAAGGCCGCGGATATCGTGGCCTTCGACCTGTCGGGACTGGCCCAGCAACCGATCTACGATCCGGTCTCGCAGCTTATATATGCCACTGGACGCGATTGCGTGAAACACCTTTGGGTCGGCGGCAAGCTATTGCTCGACGACCGGCAACTGACACGCATGGACGAACAGCAGTTGAGCGCCACAGCCGCTGCCTGGGGCCGGCGCATCAGCGGACACCACGAATAACGCCGGCCCTGGATCAGCATTCCAGGCCCGGCACACCGTTTTATCGGATTTAGAGGACTACCCATGAGTAACGTCGACCACGCCGAAATCGCCAAATTCGAAGCCCTGGCCCATCGCTGGTGGGACCGCGAGAGCGAGTTCAAGCCCCTGCACGACATCAACCCGTTGCGGGTCAACTGGATCGACGAGCGCGTCAACCTGGCCGGCAAGAAAGTCCTCGACGTGGGCTGCGGTGGCGGCATTCTCAGCGAAGCCATGGCCCAGCGTGGCGCCACGGTCATGGGCATCGACATGGGCGAAGCGCCTCTGGCCGTGGCCCAGTTGCATCAGTTGGAGTCGGGCGTGAGCGTGGAATACCGGCAGATCACTGCCGAAGACCTGGCCGAAGAGTTGCCCGAGCAGTTCGACGTGGTGACTTGCCTTGAGATGCTGGAGCACGTTCCAGACCCCTCATCAGTGATCCGCGCGTGTTTCCGCATGGTCAAGCCGGGCGGCCAGGTGTTCTTCTCCACCATCAACCGCAACCCCAAGGCCTACCTGTTCGCGATCATCGGCGCCGAATACATCATGAAGCTGCTGCCGCGCGGCACCCATGACTTCAAGAAATTCATCCGCCCTTCCGAACTGGGCGCCTGGAGCCGCCAGGCCGGGCTGACGGTCAAGGACATCATCGGCCTGACCTACAACCCACTGACCAAGCACTACAAGCTGGCCAGCGACGTGGACGTCAACTACATGATCCAGACCCTGCGAGAGGAATAAGCCTGTGAAGTTGAAAGCGGTTCTTTTCGACATGGACGGTACGCTGCTCGATACCGCGCCGGACTTTATCGCCATCTGCCAGGCCATGCGCGCCGAGCGCGGGCTTGCGCCGATCAACGACCAGCATATCCGTGATGAAATCTCCGGCGGCGCCCGGGCCATGGTTGCCGTGACATTTTCCATGGACCCCGAGTCGCCGGGCTTTGAAGCGTTGCGCCTGGAGTTCCTCGAACGCTACCTCAAGGGCTGCGCGATCCACAGCAAGTTGTTTGATGGCATGGCCGAACTGCTGGAAGACATCGAGCGGTCCAAGCTGATCTGGGGTGTGGTCACCAACAAGCCACTGCGCTTCGCCGAACCGATCATGCAGCAACTGGGCCTGGCCGAGCGCTCGGCGCTGCTGATCTGCCCAGACCACGTGAAGAACAGCAAACCTGATCCGGAGCCGCTGATCCTGGCCTGCAAAATGCTCGACCTGGACCCAGCCAGCGTGCTGTTCGTCGGCGATGACCTGCGCGATATCGAGTCGGGCCGCGATGCCGGCACCCGCACCGCCGCCGTCACCTACGGCTACATCCACCCCGACGACAATGCCCGTAACTGGGGCGCCGACGTCGTGGTCGATCACCCGCTGGAACTGCGCAAGGTGCTCGATAGCGCACTCTGCAGTTGCTGACAGGTTAAATGAAGCTCCCACATTCAGATATGTGCTGCCCCACTGATTTTTGTTGAGGTCGATTATGTTTGATTACTCCGCACGCCCAGAATTGCTCAAGGACCGGGTCATCCTGGTCACCGGCGCCGGTCGCGGGATTGGCGCAGCGGCGGCCAAGACCTATGCCGCCCACGGTGCCACCGTGTTGTTGCTGGGTAAGACCGAAGCCAACCTGGCCCAGGTCTACGATGAAATCGAAGCCGCCGGCCACCCGCAGCCGGTGGTGATCCCGTTCAACCTGGAAACAGCCCTGCCCCATCAATACGATGAGCTGGCGGCAATGATCGAAAAAGAATTCGGCCATCTCGACGGGCTGCTGCACAACGCTTCGATCATCGGCCCGCGCACCCCGGTCGAACAGCTGTCGGGCGAAAACTTCATGCGCGTCATGCATATCAACGTCAACGCCATGTTTATGCTGACCGCGACCTTGCTGCCGTTGCTCAAGCTGTCCCAGGACGCTTCGGTGGTGTTCACCTCCAGCAGCGTCGGACGCAAGGGTCGCGCCTACTGGGGCGCCTATGGCGTGTCGAAATTCGCCACCGAAGGCCTGATGCAGACCCTGGCCGACGAACTCGACACCGTTGCCGCCGTGCGCGCCAACAGCATCAACCCCGGAGCGACCCGCACCAGCATGCGCGCCCAGGCTTACCCTGGAGAAAACCCGGCCAACAACCCGCTGCCGGAAGAGATCATGCCGGTGTACCTGTACCTGATGGGCCCGGACAGCTCAGGGATCAATGGGCAGGCGTTTGACGCGCAATAACCCTGCAGCTGGCGCTGGCTCCCACAAGGGGCCGGTGCCAAATTTCCAGCACTGTGCATACGCAATAAAACCCCATCCCATTGTTTTACAAGCAATAAAAATACTTCGCACGAAATGGCACGCTTTTCGCTCCAATTTGTTTAAGCAGGCGGCGCGACGTCAAGACGTGTGGCATGGGATCAGGGGTTATAACCCCCGGCAAAGCGGACTAGACTGTTACCTATGTTTTACGGAACTGAAGGAACAGTAAAACGCCGCTCCCACCGAGCCTGTAAGACAGCATTAAGTGCTTAGAGGCCTACCTGCTTATGAAAACACCGACCCAGACCAACGCAATTGACTTCGACAGTGCCAAATTGCAGCGCCTGGGCTTTGGCCAGCCTTCCCTGATTGCACGGCGCCCCATCAGCCTGGCGCAGTTGCGTCAGCAGTTGAACCTGCAATTGCAGACCAGCCTGGAACCCGAGCGGATCCTTGGCCTGTTCTTTCGCGAAGTGCAGCGCCTGGTGCCCCTGGATGCCCTGCAATACAGTCATGAAACCAGCGACCTACGCCTGGAATATGGCCAGCGCGGCCATCATTCAGTCAGTTATAGCCTCAGCCATCAGGGTGAGCACCTGGGCGAACTGGTATTTCGCCGCAACCAGCGTTTCAGCGAAGAGGAACAGGGCAATCTGGAGTCGCTGCTGGCCAGTTTGCTCTATCCCATGCGCAACGCCTTGCTGTATCGCGCCGCGACCCGCAGCGCCCTGCGCGACCCACTGACCGAGACCGGCAACCGCATCGCCATGGACCAGACCCTGGGCCGGGAAATCGAGATGGCCAAGCGGCATCTGCACCCGTTGTCCTTGCTGATGCTCGACATCGATCACTTCAAGCGCATCAACGACAGCCACGGCCATGCCACCGGCGACAAAGTGCTCAAGGCCGTCGCCGCTTCGATCAAGAACCAGTTGCGCAATGTGGACATGGTGTTTCGGTTTGGCGGGGAAGAGTTTCTGATCCTGCTCTCCAACACCGGCCGGGATGCCGCAGCCATGGTGGGCGAGCGTCTGCGCCAGGCAGCGCAGGCCCAGGACTACTGGGCGGACACCACGCGTATCGAATTGACGGTGAGCCTGGGTTGCTCGACCCTGTTGACCGGAGAGTCAGCCGAAAGCCTGCTGCGCCGGGCCGACAACGCCTTGTATGTGGCCAAGCGCGAAGGCCGCAACCGCCTGGCAATGGCGGGGTAAACGCTACCCCGCCATGCTGGGTCAGGCTTCGCTGGCTGCCAGCACCTGGCGCTCGCGGGTCACCGGGGTTTTCTCCAACTGCATGCAGCGCTCCAGAAACAGATACATGTAGTCGTAGCTCTTGCACACGGCCTGGCGCAGTTCCACTTGCAGCGCCTTGCTCGGGTTCATCCCAGCCAGGGTGCAGATGATCTCCAACGCTTCCCACGGATGGGCATCGTCATACTGGGCATGCATCTTCAGCCACTTCATGGCGCGCTTGCGATCTTCCTCGGGGAAAGCTGCGGCATAGACGCCCGTCGAACACACCAGCGCAGACCACTCCCCAGTGGCCCCTTCAATGGCGTAGTTGGTAGCGGCAATGGCCACGATCAACGAATCGGCCGAACTGGTGTGCCAGCACCAATGGCTCAGTGCATGCAGCTCTGGCGGTACGTTCTGCGCCTGCAGCTCCTCCAGACCTACGCCATGGGCACGCGCCCAGTGCACCCAATAATCGGCATGGTTCAGTTCCACGCGGATATTGCGCATCAGCCAACGCCGCGCCATGTCCTCGCCTGGGTGGCGGGCAAATTTGGTCTTGGTCAGATTTTGTGCCATGTACAACGCAAACTGTTCAACCACTGGCCATCCACCAATCAGGTAGTGGCGCATGGTTTTGGCACTGAGCTTGTTATCGCGCATGCGCTGGTACAGTTCGTGTTCGACAACCCGGCGCTTGCTCTCGCTACAGTCCTGGATCAATTGCTGAGCCCAGGCGGGGTAACTTGAGGCTTCCATAAGCGGGCCGGTTCTGCTGAATGTGTCGATCACTGTCGGGCTCCTTTTGATGTGTGATGTGTACAGACCGGCAGATGCTTCAGCGGAATGTGCCGGGCGCCCTGAATAACAGGGGCTGCGGGCGCGCAGGTCGACACTGCAAACTATCGAAGGTAAACAATTGCGGGCGTTCAATCAGGTAGCCCTGAGCGTAGTCCACGCCAATCTCAAGCAATGCCTGCTCGATGTGCGGTGTCTCGACAAACTCGGCAATCGTACGTTTACCCATGACATGGCCGATGTGATTGATCACTTCGACCATGGCGCGGTTAATCGGGTCGTCCAGCATATCCTTTACAAAACTTCCATCGATCTTCAGGAAGTCTACAGGTAAATGTTTGAGGTAGGCGAATGAGGACATTCCGGCGCAAAAGTCGTCCAGCGAGAAGCAACAACCTAACGCTTTGAGTTCGTTGATAAAACGAATGGCACTGCCCAAATTCGAGATGGCACTGGTTTCGGTGATTTCAAAGCAGATCATGCCCGGGGGAATGTCATAGGCGGCGAACTTCTCCCGCAGGAAGCGCAGGAAGTCGTCATCGCCAATGGTGATGCCCGACAGGTTGATCGCACACATCGCCATCGGCCTGCCCGGTCGCTCGATCATGCAACGGGCAATGAGCTTGAACACGTTCTCTACCACCCAGCGGTCCAGCGAGGTCATCAACCCGTAACGTTCGGCGGCAGGGATAAAGCTGTCGGGCAAGATGATCCGCCCTGCTTCATCGTGCAGGCGCAGCAGGATTTCGATATGCCCGGCACCTGCCTCGGTGTGGCCCAAGGGTGCAATTTCCTGGGCATATAGGCAAAAACGGTCCTCTTCCAGGGCCATATGCAGGCGCTGGATCCAGGCCATCTCGCCAAAGCGCAAGGACAACTCAGTGTCATCGGCGTGATAGACCTGCACCCGATTGCGGCCTTTCTCCTTGGCCATGTAGCAGGCCATATCCGCAGCCCGCAATGAGGTTTCCAGGGTGGTCGGGGTGTGCGAGATATGCACCAGGCCGATACTGACCGTGGTGACAAATGGCCGCCCTTTCCAGACGAAGTGCAGGTTTTGAACGGTGTGACGCAGACTTTCGGCGATTTTTTCGGCCACCGACGCCGGGCAGTTCTCCAGCAGAATGCCAAATTCGTCGCCCCCCAGGCGGGCCAGGGTATCGCCTTCGCGCAGGTCCGATTGCAGCAGGGCGCAGATATGGCGCAGCAACTCATCGCCCGCCGCGTGGCCACAGGTGTCATTGACCAGCTTGAACTGGTCCAGGTCGAGGAACATCAAGGCATGGTGCCCCGACTGCTGGCGCCCGATGCCATGCAGCGCTTGCTCCAGGCGGTATTCAAACTCGCGTCGGTTGGCAAGCCCGGTCAAGGCATCATGGGTCGCCTGCCAGGACAGATTGGCAATGTACTGGCGCTCTTGGGTCATGTCGTGCAACACCAGCACCGCCCCGCTGACTTTGCCGGCACTGCGGATCGGCGCGCCGACCAGGGTCACGGACACGGTGCTGCCATCCAGGCGCTGGATCAGCTTGGAATGCTCGCTGCCACCGCTGAGCTGGCCACCCAGAATATGGTCGATCAGGGTAAACCCATCGGCCTGGGCGTTTTCATCCAGCAGATTGAACAATGCGGCCAAGGGCAAGCCCTGGGCCTGGGCGGCGCTCCAGTGGGTCAGGGATTCCGCCGCCGGGTTCATATAGGCGATCGCGCCATCGACATCGGTGGTGATCACTCCGTCGCCGATGGACTCCAGGGTGATCTGTGCCCGCTCCTTCTCCAGTTGCAAGGCATCGGCAAACGCATGGCGCTGGGCCAGTAGCTTACGCGTGCGCAACAACGCCAAGGCAATCAGGCCCAAAGCGGTGGCCAGGTTGGTGATCAGCAACAGGCGCAGAATCATCCTGGAGCCTTCGCCCAACGCATCACTGAAGGCCTTGGCCGCCGGCGTCACGCCATCGTTGATCGCGATAATGCGTTCTTTCCAGGCACGGATCTCGCTGCTGCTGACCTGATTGACCAGGATTGCCCGGTGCATCTCCTGCGCCAAGTCATCGAGTTGCACCAGGTAACCATCGCCCACGGTCCACAACTCGATGGCCTTCTCCAGATAGCTGAAATGGCGAAAATTAAGGTACAACCAGATCACGCTCGATACGTCATCAGGATGATTACCCCCCTTGAGAATGCCCAGGCGCGCGGCCGTCAGGTCAGGGCTGGGCTGATCCAGGGCCACGCGCAGCTCATGCCCGCCCTGGGGCACGGCAATGGCGTTCTGGTATTTGAGATAGGTCGCCTGGTCGCGGTTGTCGGCGTACAGGGTCAGGTAGTAGATGGCGTCTTTCTGGCCCTTGGACCACAGGCTTTCGCCCGCCACATAGCCGCGCACGGCCGACAGCACGTAGAGGCTGACGCAGCCCAGCAGTGCCTGGAACAGCACGACGGCAATAAAGGGCCAGACAATACCGAGCAACCGGGGTGTTCCGAGAGTTCGCTTCTGCTTCATGAGGTCCCTTGCATCAGCACAGGCGAGTAAAAACTGCTCCTGACAGCACAGCCGAAGCCAAACGCGATCCCTCCAGGATCGTAGCCGGGATCGATTCAGCGAACTTGTTGCAAGTGTCCATAAAGCTTGGCGTACAAACCGCCATCGGCAATCAGCTGCTGATGGTCGCCATCTTCGGCAATGTGCCCACCGTCAAACACCAACACCCTATCAGCCTGCTTCACCGCCGACAAACGGTGAGCAATGATCAGTGTAGTACGCCCACTGAGAAACCGCGCCAGCGCCTGGTGCAGGTTGTACTCGGTGGCCGCATCCAGGGCCGAGGTGGCTTCGTCGAGAATCACTACCTTTGGCTCCGCCAGCACCATCCGGGCAATCGCCAGGCGTTGACGCTGGCCACCGGACAAGCGTACCCCCGAGCGCCCGACAATACTGTCCAGCCCCTGGGGCAACCCTTTGACCGTAGCATCCAACTGGGCAATTTCAAGAGCCTGCCAACAGGCCAAGTCGCTGCGTTCGCGGCCCATGGTCAGGTTGGCGCGCACGGTGTCATTGAACAGCGCAGGATGTTGCAGCACCACCGCGACATTCTCACGGATGGTTTCCAGGCCAATCGCCTGCTGAGTCGCGCCGCCGAAGCGTATCGTGCCCGCTTGCGGGGTGTAGAGCCCCAGCAACAGTTGCACCAGGGTACTTTTACCGCCGCCGCTGGCGCCGACAATCGCGACCTTCTCGCCCGGCGCAATGGCCAGGTTCAATTGATTGAGCACCAACTCCTCGCCGTAGCCGAAATCCAGGCCCCGTACCTCGATGCCCACGGTTTCGCGCCCGGCAAACGGATCCTCGCCCCCGGCGTATTGCGGTTCGTCGGCACGGGCCAGCAGTTCGTTGATCCGCGTCAGCGCACCACCGGCGGCGTAATAGGCGTATTGCAGGTTCAGCAGTTGCTCCACCGGACCAATCATGAACCACAGGTAGCTGAACACCGCGAGCATCTGGCCGATGGACAGGTCGGAAAACAGCACGGTGAGCATCGCCGCCGCACGAAAGATATCGATGCCAAACTGGAACAGCAGGCCACTGGCCCGGCTGGAGGCGTCGCTTTTCCACTGGGAGTTGATGGCAAAATCGCGCACTTCCTGGGCGCGCTGCCCCAGGCGCCCGAGGAAAAAGCCCTGGCGATTGCCAGCGCGTACTTCCTGGATAGCATCGAGGGTTTCCGTCAGGGCCTGGGTAAACCGCGAGGTGCTGTCGTTTTCCAGCTTCTTGAGGTGCTTGACCCGCTTGCCCAACTGCACCGTGGCATAGATCACCAACGGGTTGAACAGCAAGATCAACAGCGCCAGCTTCCAGTGCATCCACATCAGGATCCCGGAGGTGCCGACCAGGGTCAACGTGGCCACCAGGAAGCGGCTCAAGGTTTCACCGACAAACTTGTCCACAGTGTCCAGGTCGGTGACCAGGTGCGTGGTCACGGTGCCGCTGCCCAGGCTTTCATATTCGCCAAGGGAGACGCGCTTGAGCCGTTCGATCAGCCGCACACGGATCCGGTAGACAATGTCCTTGGCCAGCCCCGCAAACAAGCGCGCCTGGACCACGTTGAATACCAACGCCGCGCAACGCAGGATCAGGGTGATCAGCAGCATCAGGCCGATATAGCCAGCAGCCTGTTGCCAGGCCGTAGGCAATGCGTGGTTCATCACCTTCAACGCGGCATCGCCATTGCCCAGCAGTACCTCGTCCACCAGCAAGGGCAAGAGCAAGGGGATCGGTACGCTGCACAGGGTTGCCAATACGGCGACCCCATTGGCAATCCACAGGGCTTTTTTATGGCGCAGGGCCAGGCGGCGAATTTCTGCCCAGGTCAGCCGATCGATGCGCGCGCGTGGCTCGCCGGTATGAGACGGGTCATGCACAGGCAGCTCGCTCCAGCCAGCGACCGAGCAAAGGCGACAGCTCGGACAGCGGCTGGTAGCCGTTGGTCAACAACGCCAACTGACCATTGCGTTCGGCCAGCAACGTGGGGAACCCAGCGATGCCCAGGTCCTGCACCCAGGTGAAATCGGCGGCCGTGGCGGCATGCTGTTCAGCGCGGTCAAAGGCCTCGGCAAATTCGATACGCGGCACGCCCGCAGTCTCGGCCAACTCCACCAGCACACTGGCGCGGGTCACATCGCGACCTTCGACATAAAACGCCTGCTGGATCAGCCCGAGCAACGTCCAGGCGCAATCCGGCGCCAGGCTGCGCGCCGTGACTATCGCGCGGCATGCCGGCTCCGTGTCATACACAAAACCGTCAGGCAAGGCGCCCTCCAGGTGAAACGGCTGGCCAGTGGCCTCAGTCACCGCCTGCCAGTGCTCCAGGATATAGCGCCGGGTCGCCGGCTCCAACGCCGCGCCACTGCCGGTACGCAAGCCGCCCACCACCAGGTGCAGCTCCACGCCCGCCGCCTGGGCCTGCTCGACCAAGGCCTTGGCCACCGGGGCAAAACCCCAGCACCAGGAACACATCGGGTCCATAACATAGAGCAGGCGTGCGGACATGGTTCAAGCCTCGGTGGATGATTGCTTGTAGTTGTAACCAATCGGGTGCGGCATGTTGCGGGCCTTGGCCAGTTCGATCTGCTTCTGGCGGTCGATCGCACTGCGACGGGTCTTCTCGGACAGCTTATCCCAGCAATGCGGGCAACTGATGCCGGCCACGTAATGCTCGGATGCGCGATCCTCTACGCTAATCGGTGTGCGGCAGGCATGACATTGATCGTAGTCACCTTCGCTCAAGTCGTGGCGCACGGTCACGCGATTATCGAAAACAAAGCAGTCGCCCTGCCACTTGGTTTCTTCCTGCGGCACCTCTTCGAGGTACTTGAGGATGCCGCCCTTGAGGTGATACACCTCGTCGAAGCCTTCGCTGAGCATATAGCTCGACGCTTTTTCACAGCGAATGCCGCCGGTGCAGAACATGGCGACTTTCTTGTGCTTGGCCGGATCGAAGTTGGCTTTGATATAGTCGGGAAATTCGCGAAAACTCGTGGTTTTCGGGTCGATTGCGCCTTCGAAGGTGCCGATCGACACCTCATAGTCGTTACGGGTGTCGATCAACAGCACTTCTGGGTCGCTGATCAACGCGTTCCAGTCTTGTGGATCAACATAGGTGCCGACTTTTTTGTTGGGATCGACGCCTTCGACGCCCAGGGTCACGATCTCTTTCTTGAGCTTGACCTTGGTGCGATAGAACGGCTGCTCGTCGCAGTACGACTCTTTGTGGTCGATGTCGATCATGCGCGGGTCGTTCTTCAGCCAGGTCATCAGGCCATCAATGCCTTCGCGGCTACCGGAAACGGTGCCGTTGATGCCTTCTTCGGCGATCAGCAAGGTGCCCTTGATACCGTTGTCGACCATGGCTTGCAGCAGAGGCTCGCGCAGGCTGACGTAATCTTCGAGGGTGACGAACTTATACAGTGCCGCCACGACGATGGGTTGTGTCATGGGTGTTCTCTCCAGGTGGCTACCCTCGCAAAGGGTGAACCGGATGCAAAAAAAACGCGCCGACTGAGCGGCGCGTTGCGGATTCTATCAGGGATAAACCCTGAACTGTAGGAGCGAGCTTGCTCGCGAAGCTCGTTAACGATGACGCTGGCACCCTGGGTAAACGCGGCGCCTTTGCGTTTTTCGCGAGCGAGCTCGCTCCTACAGAAGTTGGGCGTTACCCATCAATGTCCGCCAGCGCAAGTCGGCGAGGCCGGGGCTGCGTCGGTTTTTGCCCATTCTTCAGGCGTGTAGGTATGCAGCGCCAGCGCATGGAACTCGCCCATCAGGTCGCCCAAGGTGGCGTAGACCTTCTGGTGGCGCTTGACGCGGTTGAGCCCGTCGAACTGCTGGCTGACCAGCACGGCCTTGAAGTGCGTCTGCAATCCACGGCTGTGCATATGGCTTTCGTCCAGCACACTCAGGTGTTCCGGGCCCAGGGCGGCAAGCGCCGTCTCGATGCGCTGTTGCATGGTCATTCCTGGCTCCACTTACTTCTTGGCAGGCGCGGCGGCTTTTTTCGCCGGAGCCAGTTCGTTGGTCATGTCTTCCAACAGTTTGTTCACCACCGGCACTGCGCTTTCCAGCTTGGCCTGGGTCAACTGGGCCGATTGCTGGGTCAGTTGCGGCATTTTCTCCAGGACTTTCTTGCCCAGTGGCGACTTGTAGAAGGCAACCAGGTCCTTGAGTTCGGACTCGCTGAAGTTGCTGGTGTACAGCTTGACCATGTCCGGCTTGAGCTTGTTCCAGCCAATGGCCTGGTCCAGGGCGGCGTTGGCCTTGGCCTGGTAAGTGTCGAGTACGGTTTGCTTGGCGGCAGGTGCCTTGGTCTGCTCGAAACGCTGGGCAAACATTTGCTGCACTTGCATGTACACCGGGGTGCCCAGCTTGTCTGCGTGGGCCAGGGTCAGGAAGGCTTCGGCACTGGCGTTGTGGCTGGCGGTATCGGCAAGAACCTGGCCGCTGGCACATACCAGAGCAACCGCGGTACAGATGGCACGAAGACGAGTCATCGAGTTTCCTTTTCTAGCAGGCGAGGTAAGACCCCAAGGGCGACCATTCTGCGCCTAAAAAACGCTGGCACTCAACCCCACGCCTTGTAGGGCCTGGTTTTGCGGGAGTTTGGCCGATGAAATGGGTTTTATGGAACCCAAACGCGCGCCCAGGGCCTAAACTGCGCAAACCGACTACAAGGAGGGTCCCCGCGATGAGCCGTATCGAAACCGACAGCCTGGGCGAAGTACAGGTCCCGGATGACGCTTACTGGGGCGCACAGACCCAACGTTCGCTGGTCAACTTCGCCATCGGCGAGCAACGCATGCCACTGGCGGTATTGCACGCCCTGGCCTTGATCAAGAAAGCCGCGGCACGGGTCAACGACCGCAATGGCGACCTGCCCGCCGATATCGCCCGGCTGATCGAACAGGCCGCCGATGAAGTGCTAGATGGCCAGCACGACGACCAATTCCCGCTGGTGGTCTGGCAGACCGGCAGCGGCACCCAAAGCAACATGAACGCCAACGAAGTGATCGCCGGTCGCGCCAACGAGCTGTCGGGCCAGCCCCGTGGCGGCAAGAGCCCGGTACACCCCAACGATCACGTCAACCGCTCCCAAAGCTCCAACGACTGCTTCCCCACCGCCATGAGCATTGCCACTGTGCAGGCGGTGCACGAACAGTTGCTGCCGGCGCTGCGTGAACTGTCCGGCGGACTGGCAGAGTTGTCGGCGCGCCACATGAAGCTGGTCAAGACCGGCCGCACCCATATGATGGATGCCACCCCCATCACCTTCGGCCAGGAGGTCTCGGCGTTTATCGCGCAACTGGACTACGCCGAGCGCGCCATTCGCAGTGCCCTGCCCGCCGTCTACGAATTGGCACAGGGCGGTACGGCGGTGGGCACCGGCCTGAACTCGCCCCATGGTTTTGGCGAGGCGATTGCCGCAGAAATCGCTGCGTTGTCCGGGTTGCCGTTTGTCACCGCACCGAACAAATTCGCCGCGCTGTCGGGCCATGAACCGCTGACCACCCTGTCCGGCGCCCTGAAAACCCTGGCCGTGGCCTTGATGAAAATCGCCAACGACCTGCGCCTGCTGGGCTCTGGCCCGCGCGCGGGGCTTGCTGAAGTGCGCCTGCCGGCCAATGAGCCGGGCAGTTCGATCATGCCCGGCAAGGTCAACCCGACCCAGTGCGAGGCGCTGTCGATGCTGGCCTGCCAGGTCCTGGGCAACGACGTGACCATCGGCATTGCCGCCAGCCAAGGGCATTTGCAATTGAACGTGTACAAGCCGGTGATTATCCACAACCTGCTGGAGTCGATCCGCTTGCTCGCCGACGGCTGTCGCAACTTCCAGGAGCATTGCATCGCCGGCCTTGAGCCCGACGCCGAGCAAATGGCCGAGCACCTGGAACGGGGCCTGATGCTGGTGACGGCGCTGAACCCGCATATCGGCTATGACAAGTCAGCAGAGATTGCCAAGAAAGCCTATGCCGAAGGGCTGACACTGCGCGAAGCGGCGCTGGACCTGGGCTACCTCACCGACGCCGAGTTCGATCAGTGGGTCCGCCCGGAGAATATGCTCGAAGCAGGGCATTGACCTTCCCTGTAACCGTCCTACAGGGGTTGTACCAACCTTGCGCGCCGGGCCTTGAGCCCGGCGATCAAGGACGGCGCCAACGCCACCGACGCCGACCCCAGCACCACCAGTACCGCGCCACCATACCCCAGGCCGTTGATCTGTTCGGCGTGTACATAGTCGGGCCACAACCAGGCCGCAATCGCCACCGCCACGAACGTCACCAAAGGCGTGATCGCCAGGGTCGCACTGACCCGCGATGCTTCCCAATGGGCCAGCGCCTCGGCAAACGCGCCATAAGCAATCAGCGTATTGAAACAGCACGCCAGCAACAGCCAGCCTTGCAATGGGCTCAATTGCAGCGCCTCCATGGGATGCACCCAGGGCAGCAACAGAAACGCGCAGCACAGGTAGATCACCATCATCACCTGCAATGAATTCCACACCGTCAGCAATTGCTTCTGGCCCAGGGCGTAGAACACCCAGATGGTGGTCGCCAGCAGAATGGTCAAGACCCCAGCTGTGTAAGTGCCCAGGGACGTCAACAACTCTGCCAGGCGCTGGTTGAAGAACAGCGCAAAACCGATGATCAGCACCAGCAGGCCAACGCCCTGCCCCAGGCTGAAACGCTCCTTGAACAGGAACACACTGGCGATCATCAAGAAGATCGGCCCCATCTGCACCACCAGTTGCGCCGTGCCGGGGCTCAGCATCTTCAGCCCGACCAGGTACAGCACATAGTTGCCCACCAGGCCGCACACCGCCATTGCCACCAGCCAGCCACCGCGCTTGCCCAGCACCTTCGGGCTGGGCAGGCGTTTGACGGCGGCCAGGTACACAAACAGGCACGTACCGGACACCATCAGGCGAAACCAGGTCACGGTGATCGGGTCCATCACCTGCAGGACCTGTTTGAGCTTGATCGGCAGAATGCCCCAGAGCAGCGCGGTCAGCAGGGTCAGGGATAAACCGTAGACCCCGCGGCCGGAAGAGATGTGCATGAGAGCCCCAAAAAACCAGAGGTGGAGGAGCAGGCATTCTAGGGGGATGCGAGGCGCTTTGGGTATCGATCATTCCCACGCACTAAAGGCTCTCTGATTTTTACCGGGCACCCATGGCGGTGTGCCCGGCCCGGACCTTCAAGCCCTTGGCAATGTTCGGCCTTATGGCACCCCCATCACGAGGACACCGCTGCCGCTGATGGCCCCGGGAGTCGGCAGGGATCCGGCTCGTCGAACAAGGGAAAATGTTACATCGTCCCCTCCTACGCTGTTGGTAATGCGGGTCAGGAACGAACCGTTCACTTGAACCGCAGAGCCTGCACGCACTAGGGCCGTGCCTACATTCGGGTTGGTCATTCTCAGCAGACGTGAATCGAACGACGATGCAGTACCTCGATAGGTAATGGTGATCGGTGTATTAATCCCCCCATCCGGGCATGAGTAGGTAAGTCTGCGGTTGCTGACGATGGTTGATGTCAGTGGGTCGGTGCCGATTGCTCGCTGGTGTACGTTGCCGAAGTTGATTTCGATTGGATTGTTATTGTTGATAGTGCAGGTTGATGGGGAGATGGTGAAGTTGTTGGCAGCGGTGTATGTGACGGTGAGTTGTGGTCGGGTGCTGTCGTAATTGTTCGAACTGGTAAGGCGTAACAGACCTAAGTTGTCGCCTATTCGAATATCGAGCGGATTGGACGGGTAGTTACGCAGAAGAATATAGGGGGTGACATTGATCAAGTAAGAGATCCCATTATTTGTAGAAGTCTCGACTTAATCTGACACCCCTCTTGAAAAAGAGCGGGGCTACCG